>DATBGA010000110.1:0-30641 GCA_036558225.1 Candidatus Methylomirabilota bacterium
ATGACGAAGCTCGAGCCGGAGCGCGGCGAGGGCGGTGCGCCGCGCGGCTCCGGTGTCCGGCGGAAATCGCGCTTCGCGTGGTACCGGGCGAGCGATCCGCCGCGTCGGGTCCGAGTCGCCGGCACGGCGCTCACTGCCTGAGGCGACAGCCGGTCATGCTCACGACACGCTGGCGCGCCGGGCGAGCCACCGGCGGGTGAGGAGGCTCATCACGATGCTCGCGCCGCACAGCGCGCCGACGATCGCGAGCGCGCCCCCGAGCCCGCTCTGCGCGCCGAGCGCCCCGGCCACGCGGCCGAGCGACACGAACCCCGCGACCCACGCGAGCGCGCCGAGGGTGTCGAGGGCCACGAAGCGCCCGTACGACATGCCGCGCGAGACGGCCAGCGGAATGACCAGGACGCGGAGGGTCGCGGCGACGCGGCTCAGCAGGAGCGCCAGGGCACCGTACCGGCGGATCAGCCGGTCCGCGGCAACCATCCGGTCCTTGGACAGGCGCATGAGCCGGCAGTAAGTCTCGAAGAGGCGGCGGCCCTTCAGCCGCCCGAGCAGGTACCAGACGTGGTCGCCGGCGACGGTCCCAATGACCGCGAGCGCGATGACGAGTGACGCGCTGGCCCCGGTGTCATGGAGGGGGCCGGAGAGCGAGCCGATCGTGATCAGCATGATCCGGCCCGGGAACGGGATCCCGACGGCGTCGACGAGCGCCCCCAGGAACACGACCGCATAGAGATGCTCATGGAGCCACCCGTCGAGCGACGAGAGCACTGGCTGTCCCCGATAGGAAGGTGATGCAGGATCAGTGCCCGAGGTGCCACGCTTTCCACGCCGTCGCCCTTCTCCAGCGCCCAGTGTGTTCTCGCTCCTCGCGGCTGACAAGTGTCGCTCCCGACCGCGGCGCGAGTCGCGCCCGGAGCAGCGAGCGCGGGGCCCTGGCGGCCGGGACCGGGCTTGCGCTATCCTCGCCGGGACTCCAGTGAGACAAGGCCCGCAGATCGAGGCTCGCCCGTGACTCACGCCGACCCTGTCATCGACCTCCGATCCGACACTATCACGCGGCCATCGGCCGCGATGCGGGCGGCGATGGCGGCGGCGCCGGTGGGGAACGACGAGTACGGCGAGGATCCGACGGTGAATCGCCTCCAGGAGCGGATGGCGACGCTCCTCGGGAAGGAGGCGGCTCTCTGGCTGCCGAGCGGGACGATGGCGAACCAGGTCGCGCTCCGGGTGCTCACGCGTCCGGGCGACGACGTGATCGTGAGCCGCGAGAGTCACACCGGCTGGCACGAGGCCGGCGCGCCGGCGGCCAACTCCGGCGTGCAGCTCACCGAGATCGGATCGGGCGGTCTCTTCACGCGGGAGGAGTTCCTCGCCGCGCGGAAGCCGCTCGGCCATCCGATGCACCCGCCCACGACGCTGGTCGAGATCGAGAACACCCACAACCGCGCGGGGGGCATCGTGTTCCCGCGGGCCGAGGCCGGGCGCATCTGCGCGGCCGCGCGCCAGCACGGGGTCGCCACCTACCTGGACGGCGCGCGCGTCTGGAACGCGGCGATCGCCGGCGGCGAGCCCGTCGCGGAGCTTGCGGGCCCGTTCGACCTGGTCGCGGTGGCGTTCTCCAAGGGTCTCGGGGCGCCGGGCGGATCGATCCTCGCCGGCCCGCGTGACGTCGTCCAGCGGGCCGTCCGGCACCGCCGGATGCTCGGCGGCGGGATGCGGCAGGTCGGCATCCTCGCCGCGGCGTGCCTCTACGCCCTCGACCACAACGTCGAGCGCCTCGCCGAGGACCACGCGAACGCGCGGCGGATCGCGGAGCGGCTGACGGCGAGCCCGCGGGTCGTCCTGGACCTGGCCATGGTGCAGACGAACATCATCGTCTTCCGCCTGGCGGCCGGCGCGCCCGACGCGGCCACCCTGGTGGCGCGGGCGCGGGAGCGCGGGGTCCTCCTCTTCGGGATCGGCTCCCGCGTGATCCGGGCGGTCACGCATCTGGACGTGTCCCGGAAGCAGTGCGACGAGGCGGCGGAGATCCTGGCTGGCATTGCCGAGAGCTGAGGCGCCCCTGCCGGGCGCCGGGATGGAGGGAGACATGCGACGGATCGCAGTGACGGCGGCGGTGGTCCTCGGGCTCGCGTGCGGCGGCCCGGCCTTCGCGCAGGGATTCAAGCTGACGAGCCCGGACGTGAAGCCGAACGCCAAGATCGCGGACGAGCAGGTGTTCAATGGCTTCGGCTGCTCCGGCAAGAACGTCTCGCCCGACCTCAAGTGGACGGGCGCGCCCAAGGGCGCCAAGAGCTTCGCGCTGCTGGTGCACGATCCCGACGCCCCGACCGGCGGCGCCGGGTGGTGGCACTGGGTGGTGATCAACATCCCCGCGACCGCCACCGAGCTCAAGAAGGACGCGGGCAAGAGCGATGGGACCAACCTCCCGGCCGGCGCGGCCCAGGTCAATACCGACTTCGGGGGCCCGGGGTGGGGGGGGCCGTGCCCGCCCGCCGGCGACAAGCCGCACCGCTACAACTTCGCGCTGCACGCGCTGAAGGTGGAGAAGCTCGACATCCCGGCCAACGCGACCGCGTCGCTGGCCGGCTTCATGGTGAACGCGAACTCGCTGGGGAAGGCCACGCTGACCGGGACGTACGGGCGCGCCAAGTAGGAGGCGCGGCGGGCCGTCCGGACGCCGCGCGCTAACCGGCCCGGATCGTGCCGACGGCGCCGGCGGCCCGGCCTCGGAGGGGGGCGAGGCTCAGCGACCGAGATACAGGCGGCGGATCCGCTCGTCGTTCCGGATCGCATCGCCGGAGCCGTCGAAGCGGTTCGTCCCGAGCTCGAGGACGTAGGCGTAGTCGGAGATCTCGAGGGCCTTGGCCGCGTTCTGCTCGACCATGAGGATCGTCTGCCCGGCGCGTCTCAGGTCCTCGATGATGCGGAAGATCTCCCGGAAGACCAGCGGCGCCAGCCCGAGCGTCGGCTCGTCGAGCAGCATCAGCCGGGGTCGGAGCAGCAGCGCCCGCCCCATCTCCAGCATCTGCTGCTGACCGCCGGACAGCTCCGAGGCGCGCTTCCGCCGCGCCGCCTGGAGCATCGGGAACGTCTCGTAGACACGCGCGACCTCGCGATCCAGGTCGGCCGAGCGCGGCCGGACGTAGGCGCCGAGCCGCAGGTTCTCGTCGACCGTCATCAGGGGAAAGACGTTCCGGCCCTGGGGGACGTAGGTGATGCCGCGGCGCAGGAGGTCGGCCGGCGGCCGGTTGGTGACGTCCTCGCCGGCGAAGCGGACCCACCCCTGGCGCACGGGGAGGAGCCCGAACAGCGTCTTGAAGACCGTGGACTTGCCGGCGCCGTTGGGGCCGATGATGGAGACGACCTGCCCGGCTTCCACCCGGAGGGAGACTCCCTTCAGGATCTCGAGCCTCCCGTAGCCGGCGTGGATGTCCTGGACCTCGAGCAGGGCCACGCGTCACCTCCCGAAGTACGCGTCCAGGACCAGCGGGTTGTCGGCGACCTCGGCGGGCGTGCCCTCCGCGATGCGCTCGCCCTGGCTCAGGACGACGATGCGCCGGCAGAGGGACATCACCACCTCCATGTTGTGCTCGATGACCACGAACGTGTGCCCCTGGGCGTTGAGCGCCTGGATGTGCCCGACCAGCCGCTGGATCATGGTGGGGTTCACGCCCGCCAGGGGCTCGTCGAGGAGGATCACCTCGGGCCGGGGCATGAGCGCCATGCCGAAGTCCAGCAGCTTCTGCTGGCCGTACGAGAGGTTCGAGGCCAGATGGTCCTTCAGGCCGGCGATGCCGAGGTACTCGAGGAGCTCGAGCGCCCGGGCGGTCGTCGCGACGCCTTCGCGGCGGACCAGGCGCCCGAGAAGCGTGCCGTGGCGCTCCTGGGCGGCGAGCAGCATGTTCTCGAGCACCGTCATCCCCGGGAAGAGCTGGATGAGCTGGAACGTTCGCGCGATCCCCCGCCGGTACACGAGATCGGCGCTGAGGCCCGTGATGTCCTCGCCCCCGAAGCGGACCTGCCCGCCCGACGGCCGGAGAACGCCGGTGACGCAGTTGAACAGCGTGGTCTTCCCGGATCCGTTCGGGCCGATCACGCCCAGGAGCTCGCCGGGCTCGACGCTGAGGCTCACCTGGCTCAGGGCGGGGAGGCGGAAGAAGTGCTTCGTGAGGTCGCGGATCTCGAGGATCGCCATGCCGCGCTCAGCGGGGCCGCGGCGCGTCCGGCGGCGCGGTCAGGGACGGGCGCCCGGGACGGCCCGCTCCCAGGAGGTCGACGGTCCAGTCCCAGATGCCGACCAGGCCCTTGGGCATGAACAGCATCATGAGGATCACGGCGAGCGCGTAGATGACCAGGTAGAGACCCTCCGAGGCCCGCAGCACCTCGGGAAGGACGGTCACCAGGATCGCGCCGATGAACGGGCCCTCGAAGCGGCCGAGCCCGCCCATGACGACCATCATCAGGAACTGGATCGATCGGTCGAGGGTGAAAGCGCCCGGGTCGATGTACCCGAGGAGGGGCGCGAACAGGGCCCCGCCGACCCCCGCGTAGGCGGCGCCGATGGCGAAGGCCATGAGCTTGTAGCTCCGGAGGCTCACCCCGAGGGCCTCCGCCCGCATCTCGTTCTCGCGGATGGCCCGGAAGGCCCGTCCCCACGGGGACCCGAGGATCCAGTACGCGGACCCCACGACCACCGCCGCCCAGCCGAGCATGTAGACGTAGTACGCGCGGTCGGACTGGAACGCGAGCGGGCCCCAGGCGGGCCGGGCGATGCCCGAGATGCCGAAGGAGCCGCCGGTCAGCGACTCCCAGTTCCGGAGCGCGAGGAATACCATGATGTTGAACCCGAGCGTGACCATGGCCAGGAAGTGGTGCTTGACCTTCAGGGCGGGGAAGCCGACGAGCAGCCCCCACCCGAAGCCCACCACGGCGCCGAGCCCGAGCCCGAGCTCGAACGGCAGGCCGCGCCGGCCGAGGATCGCCACCGCGTAGGCGCCGAACGCCATGAAGGCGCCGTGGGCCAGCGAGATCTGCCCGGCGTAGCCCAGGGTGAGGTTCAGCCCGATGGCCATCACGAGGTAGACGAGCGTGAGGCTCGCCACGTAGAGCTTGTACTGCTCGAAGCCGAGCGGCAGGAGCGCGAGGACCACCAGCACCCCGACCGGCAGGAGACGCCGGAGCGATCGGTGCTCGGCCATCACGACGCCCATTCCTCCTTCACGCCCCACAGGCCCTCGGGCTTCCAGAGGAGGACGACGATGAGGATCACGAGGACCGCCGCGTCGCGGAACTGGCCGGACACGTAGGCGGCCGACAGCGTCTCCACGACGCCGACCAGGAGCCCGCCGAGGAGCGCCCCCCGCATCTGGTTGAAGCCGCCGATGATGGCCGCGTAGAAGGCCTTGAGGCCGAGGCCGATCCCGATGTCGTACTTGACGAGGTAGACCGGCGCGATGAGGATCGCGGCCACCGCGGTCAGCGCGGCGTTGAGGACGAAGGTGATGGTGATGAGCCGGCCGACGTCGATGCCGAGCACGGTTGCCAGCGTGCGGTTCTGCGCGACGGCCTGCATGGCCCACCCGAGCTTGGTGCGGGTGATGAACAGCTGGAGGGCGCCGATCACCGCCCCCGCGAACACGACGTTCATGAGCTCCTCCCACGCCAGCACGACTCCGCCGAGCCGCAGGGGGACCCGCGAGAAAAGGGCCGGGAACGGCAGGGCCAGCGGGGTCCAGAACTGCTGGATGGAGTACCGGATGAGCAGGCTGAGCCCGATGGTGGCGATGACGAGCGGGAGGACGCCCGCCTGGAGGAGCCGCGCCACCAGGAGCTTCCGGACCACGAAGCCGAGGAGGAACGTGGACACGAGCACGGTCGCCAGCAGGGCGAGCACGAACGGCAAGCGCATCCCCACCCAGAAGAGCACCATCGCGAACGCGGGCACGACCACGAACTCGCCCTGAGCGAAGTTGATGGTGTTCGACGTCTGCCAGAGCAGGACGAAGCCGATGGCGACCATCGCGTAGATCGAGCCGATGGAGATGCCGGCGGCCAGGAGCTGGAGGAAGTCCGTCATGTCAGGCGCGGCGCGAGGCCCCTCGGCGCGGGCGTGACGCGTCCCGGGCGCGGCTCACGGCGCGAGGGGCCGGGTCCCCGATCGGGGCGACCCCTCGCGCCGGGCGGTTCGGACCGGCGCGCCGGTGCCGGGCGGCACCGGTCGGGAGCTCAAGCGGCCTAGCGGCAGGCCCGCTTGGTGTAGGGCCCTCCGAGCAAGGGCAGGACCTTCACCACCTGCGACTTCTGGTTCTTCACCTCCACGATGAAGCTCGGCCGATCGGCGTCGCCCTTGTCGTCGACGTAGGTGTCCATGAGGAGACCGGGCTCGTCGGCCGTCGTGAACAGGTTGTTGTGGAGGCAGTCCCGGATCTTGGCTTGGTCGAGGGCGCCGACGCGCTCGGCCGCGGCCTTGAGCAGGTGGGCGCCGATGTACCCCTTGAAGCCGTTGTGGTCGGGCACCCGACCGAACCGCTCCTGGAAGCGCTTGCCCGTCTCGAGCATGCTCGGCACCGGCGAGAGCGCGGTCATCGGGACGTGGCAGCGGGCCCCGTTCATCGCCTCGCCGCCGGCGTCGATCGTGGTCTGGGCGCAGAGGTTGTCGCCGACCGGCTCGACCTTGAGCCCGAGCTTGCGCATCTGGATCATGAAGCGCGCGTTCTCCTCCTCGTGGCTGTAGATCATCACGTGGGTGGCCCCGGAGGCCCGGATCTGCGTGAGCTCGGCGGTGAAGTCCGCCTGCTGCACCTCCGTGGAGATGTCGGCCACCAGCGACCGCCCCCGCTCCTTGAGGAAGCCGAGGAACGCCTCACGGCCGCCCCGACCGAAGGCGTCGTTGACGTAGAGGAGGGCGAGCTTCTCGGCCTTGAGGTCCTCGACGATCCACTTGACGAGCTTGGCGAACGCGACCTGCTGGCTGAACGAGGTCAGGAAGATGTTGGGATTGCCCTTGTTCACGACCAGCACCGACTCCGAGCCGCTGATCTGCGGGATGCCGGCCTGCCGGGCGAGCTCCATGTTGGCCACGGTGGAGGAGCTGTACACCGTCCCCATGATGGCGAAGGGGCGCTCGTTGATCGCCCGGCGGATCACCGCCACCGACGTGGGCGGATCGGACTGGGTGTCCATGACGAAGGTCTCGACGCTCCGCCCGAGGATGCCGCCCTTCTTGCTGATTTCCTCCGCCCCGAGGATGACGCCGTCCCGCCACATCGTGCCCGAGGGCGCGCCGCCTCCGGTGATCTCGGACACGATGGCGAGCTTGACGGGCCCCTGGGCCGACGCCGGTGGCGCCGTCGCGAGAGCGGCGACCAGGGCGGCGGAGAGCACGAGCAGGAAGCGTTGCGATCGCATGCTGTCCTCCTGGGGGCGCTGCGAGCCCCCGTTCGTCGGCTGCGGGAACCTAGGCCCGGGGACCCTTGAACTCGAGGATGTTGAGGCCGCCGTTGCTGTCGGTCAGGTACATGAGCCCGTTCGTGTCCACGTAGCAGTCGTTCGACTGGGTCACGAGCGGGCGATTGGGCCGGGGATCGATCAGGCGCTCGGGGTCGGGCGGCACGTAGAAGCCCACCTCGCGCGGCTGGAACGGGTTCTCGATGTCGTACACGCGCACGCCCGCGTTGTAGTAGGTGGCGAAGACCAGGCGCGAGCTCTGGAAGGCTCCGGGGCGGTTCTCGTGGAGGTTGTGGGGGCCGAAGTTCCCGCCCTTCTTGCAGTAGTCCGCCTCGGACGGCGAGGGAAAGGTGGCGATGCTGACGGGGTTCTCCGGCTCCCGGACGTCGAGCATCCAGACGTAGCGGAGCCCCTGGCTGCAGTTCATGGTGGTGGGCTCGTCGGCGACGACCAGGAGGTTCCGGTCGGGCAGGGGGAGCGGGGAGTGCGTCCCGCCGCCGAAGGGGGGATCCCAGTTGCGGTGCGCGAGCAGCCGGGGCCGGGTGGGCTCGGCGACGTCGAGGACCGTCAGGCCGCCGTCACGCCAGGCCCCATAGGCGAGGTTGCCGGCGACGAGCGCATGGTGCAGCGCGTAACGTCGGCCCTTGCGCCACGTCGGCGTCTCCCCGCCGCGCCGCCACATGCCGGGGATCCACCAGCGCCCGACGACCTCCGGCCGTCGCGGGTTGGACATGTCGACGACGGCGAGAATGTGGTCGCTGAACTCGGCGAAGTGGATGGAGGCGTAGGCGTAGCGGCCGCCCGTGTACCAGATGCGGTGCGGCCCGATGCCCTCGACCGGCATGAAGCCGATCTCGGCCGGCGTCTCGGGCCGCGAGATGTCGAAGACGCGGATGCCCGAGGCGAAGCTTCCCGCGCGGTCGCGGAGCTTGTCGGCCGGAGACGCCTCGAAGTAGTCCTGCAGGCTCTGGAACTCCTGCATGTGCCAGACGCTGGGCCCGTTGACCGCCAGCAGCAGGTCGTCGTGGGTCTGGATGTGGACGGCGCGGGTGTTGGGCGGGCAGGCGATGAACTCCACGGTCCGCGGGCGCGTGGGATCGCGGACGTCCACGATCGTGATCCCGTTGCTGAAGGTGTGGCCGATGTAGGCGTAGCCCCGGTGGACCATGATCTGGACGCCGTCACTCTTGCCGCCCTGGTCGGAATGACCGACGAACGTGATGTTGGACGACGCGACGGCACTCGACCGGGAGCGTTGACCTGACGCCATGGTCTCCTCGACTGCGCGGGAGCTGCCCCGTTCCTTGCCTTCGGCCGCGGGCGCTCCGCCGAGGGAGCGCGCCCGATGGCGCGGCGTTCGATGTGATGCTTCCACCAGGGTGTCGCGGCGACGGCGCCCGCCAGGCCCGTGACGCGCCCGAGAATCGGCCGAAAGCCCCCTCCCGTCAAGGGCCCGATGGCGGTTCCCGGTTTGGGCTCCGTTTCGCGCCCCGCGAGCTGGCGATCGAGGTCGGCCCGCCTGGTCGGCGGGCGGAGCCCACGGATGCGCAGGACGTCGGCGAGGGTGTGTCGGCGGTCGCGGCCGGCGGGAGGCCCCGGAGGAAGCGGGCGATGGCGCAGGCCAGGGCGCGGTGCACGTCGAGAGCGTGGCTCGATCGGCGCCGTCGTTGGGGTACACTCGCCCCTGATCGACGGAGGGCCCATGCCGCGCGAGCCGACGCCGCCCACGAAGCTCGACCGATGATCTGTCCCGGGTGCGGATTCGCCGCGGCCGCGGAGTTTGCGTTCTGCCCGCGCTGCGGACGACCGCTCCACACCGCCTGCCCCGGGTGCGGTTTCACGTGTCCGCCCGCGTTCGCCTTCTGTCCGAAGTGCGGCGCCCGCGTGCATGGCCAGGCGCCCGGCCAGGCCGCCGAGGCCTCCCGGCCGGCCTCCCCGAGCTCGCCGGCGCCCGTCGATTCGGGCGCCGACCGTCGCCCGGTGACCGTCCTGTTCGCCGATCTCGCGGGCTTCACCACGCTGAGCGAGCGACTCGATCCCGAGCAGGTCCGTGCGCTCCAGGGCGAGCTCTTCGAGGAGATGTCCGCGGCCATCCGGCGCTACGACGGGTTCGTCGAGAAGTTCGTGGGCGACGCCGTCATGGCCGTGTTCGGGGCGCCGGTCGCGCACGAGGACGATCCGGAGCGGGCGCTTCACGCGGCGCTGGTCATGCACGAGCGGGTGTCGGGCCTGAGCGGCCGCTGGGAGCGCCGGGCCGGCGCCCCGCTCCGGCTCCACGTCGGCGTGCACACCGGGCCGGTCGTCGCCGGCAGCCTCGGCGCGACGCCGGAGGCGGCGTACGCCGTCACCGGAGACACCGTGAACACGGCGGCCCGCCTGCAGAGCGCCGCCGCGCCCGGGCAGACGCTGGTCAGCGCGGTGACGCACGGGCTCGGTCGCCACGCCTTCGTCTTCGAGGCGCTGGGGGAGATGACCCTCAAGGGGAAGACGGAGCGCGTGGCGGTGTACCGGCTCATCGGCGTGGCGGAGACGCGGGGGGCCGGGCGAGGCCTCGGGGCCCACGGACTCTCGGCTCCGCTGATCGGGCGGGACGAGGCGCTTGCCGCGATGCTGGCCGCGTTCGGCCGCGTGGAGGGCGAGCACGCCGAGCTCGTGAGCGTCGTGGGCGACGTCGGAGTGGGGAAGTCCCGCCTTCTCGCCGAGCTCCTCGCCCGGCTCGACGCCGCCGGGCGGTTCGCGCACGTCACCCTCCGCCGAGCGGCCTGCTCGTCCCTGGGCGAGCGCACCTATGGCGTGGTCGGCGCGTTCTTCCGGCAGGGCTTCGGTATCGGTGCCGCCGACCCGCTGAAGGTCGCGGAGCAGAAGGTGCTCGCCGCGCTACCGGGACTGGACGCCGGGCCGGAGGACAGCGAGCGGATCGTGTCCATCGCGCCCTACCTCCTGGGCGTGGCATCCGATGCGACTCTGCGGCCGGAGGTCGACCCGGAGCAGGTGAAGCGGCAGATCTTCCTGGCGATGCGCGTCCTCTTCGACCGGCGGCTCCGGCGGGGGCCGCTCGTCCTGGTGGTCGAGGACCTCCACTGGGCGGACGCCGCCTCGGTCGAGCTCCTCCAGTTCCTGGCGGATCGCATGGCGGAGCGTCCCCTCATGCTGCTCCTGACGTACCGCCCGGGCTTCGACGCGCGGCGGCTCGTCACGCGCCGGGCGGCCCACACCACGGTGCGCCTGGGCCCCCTGACGGCGGCCGAGAGCCGGGACCTGCTGGCCGCCTTCTTCGGACAGGCGGAGACCGGGCTGCCCGACCGGCTCCGCGAGCTGGTCGTCCGCCGGAGCGGCGGGAATCCCCTGTACCTGGAGGAGATCGTTCGCGGCCTCATCGCGAGCGGCGTCCTGACCCACGAGGCCGGCGGCTGGCGCTGCACGGCGGATCCCGCGACGCTGGAGGTGCCGACGACCTTGCAGGGGCTCCTGCTGTCGCGGATCGACCGCCTGCCCCCCGCCATCCGGCGCGCGGCCCAGGAGGCGTCGGTGCTCGGCCCCGCCTTCGACGTCTCGCTCCTGCGCATGGTCAGCAGCGATCCCGAGGGCTGCCAGGCGGCGCTGGGCGAGCTGTCGGAGGCGGAGCTGCTGGAGGACATCACGCCCGACGGGGAGCCAACCCCCGGCGCGACCGCGGGCGATCGGCGGTACCATTTCACCCAGACGCTCGTCCGCGACGTGATCTACGAGAACCTCCTCGTGAGCCGGCGGAGCGTGCTCCACGAGCGAGCGGGACGGGCGCTCGAGGCGCTGTCCGGGCGCGGCGATCGCACGCGGCGCCTCGAGGATCTCGAGGCGCTGGGCCACCACTTCGCCTTGAGCCCGGAGAAGCTCACCGGCGCCCGCTATCTCGTCGCGGCCGGGGACTGGGCGCGGGGGATCTACGCGAACGCGGACGCGGTGCGGAACTACGATCGCGCGCTGAAGACGCTGGAGGAGTGCGGGCCGAGCGACGCGGAGCGGCTCGGGGTCGAGGAGCGGCTCGGCGACGTGCTGGGCCTGATGGGGCGGCGCGAGACGGCCCTGTCGCGCTTCGCGTCGGTGCTGGACGCCACCGCGGCCAGCGGAGACCGGCCGGCACAGGCGCGCCTCCGCCGGAAGATGGCGGCGCTCCACTGGAACGCGGGTCAGCGGGAGCTGGCCCGCCGCGACCTGGAGGCGGGGCTGGTCCTTCTCGAGCGGGACGGAGACCACGTCGAGCTGGCGCACCTGTACCAGGAGATGGGCCGGCTCCTGTTCCGGAGTGGCGACAGCCCCGGCGCCATCGTCTGGGCCGAGCGGGCCTTGGCCCAGGCCGAGCGGCTGGCAGCGCGAGGGGAGGACCTCGAGGCCGGATCCGAGGAGTTCCGGCGGGAGGTGGCCGCCGCCAAGGCGCACGCCTACAACACGCTGGGAGTCGCGCTGGCGCGCGGCGAGAGGCTCGACGAGGCGGTGCGGCACATCGAGCAGAGCGTCAAAGTGGCGGAGGCCCACGGGCTCCTTCAGGTCGCCTGTCGCGGCTATGCGAACCTGAGCGTCCTCTACAGCTCCGTCGATCCCGGCCAGGCCGTCGAGACCTGCCAGCGCGGCCTCGAGGTGGCGAAGAAGATCGGGGACCCCGCGTTCCAGTCCCGGCTCTACGCCAACCTCGCCGTCGCGTACTGTGCCCTCACGAACCGGTGCGACGGGGATGGGGTCGCGGCCGCCCAGGCGGCGATCGAGCTGGACCGGCAGCTCGGCGAGCTCGACCACCTCGCGGTGCCGCTGATCGTCCTGGGCCAGATCTACCAGTGCCACGCCGAGCCCGAGCTGGCGCTCCGCTACTACCGTGAAGCGCTGACGGTGGCGGAGGAGGTGGGCGAGCCGCAGCTCCTGTTTCCCTGCTACGATGGGCTGGCTACGCTGCATCTCGACCTGGACGACCTGGCGGGGGCCGAGGCGTACATGCAGAAGGCCCGGAGCGTCTGCGAGCGGGCGGGCGTCGAGCCGGACTCGCTGACTGTGCTACCGTTTCTCGCGTGATCGCCTGCGGATTGACATGAGCGGCATCCAGCCTCGATTGCTTCGACCCGGAGACCCGGCCCCGGACTTCGCGCTGCCGGCCGTCCATCACGAGGGGACCGTCTCCCTGGCCGACTACCGGGGACGGAGCGCGCTCCTGCTGGCCTTCTTCCGCGGGGTCTACTGCCCGTTCTGCCGCCGGCAGATCGCCAAGCTCGGACTGGCCAGGGATAAGCTCCTCGCCGCCGGGGTCGAGACGCTGGCCGTCGTCGCGAGCAACCTGGACCGCACGCGTCTCTACTTCCGGTACCGGCCGACACGCGTGCCACTGGCCGCGGATCCGGAGCTCGTGAGCCATCGCGCCTTCGGGGTCTCTCAGATCCTCGTCACCCCCGAGCTGGCGAAGGCGCTCGAGACCGTCCGGACCGACCTGGACGGGGAGCTGCCGCAGCCGCTGTCGATCGGGGACGCGGCAAACGCGCTCGACGAGCGCGACGGCTTCGAGTACACCGAGACCGACACTCGGGAGGCCCGAGAGCACAACGAGCAGTCCCCTCTGGACACCGGGCAGTTCCTGGTCGATCGCGACGGCATCGTGCGGTGGGTCAACCTGGAGAGCGCCCGGGGGCTGGCCGGGATCGGCAAGTTCCCGACCGACGCCGAATTCCTGGCGATCGTGCGAGCTCACGGCGCCGAGGGGCCATCGCGGAGACCCTGACCGCGGTCGAGCGTGCGCTCTCGGGAGGGCCTAGCGTCGGTGGAGGCGTACATGCGGAGCGTCTGCGAGCGGGCGGGCGTCGAGCCGGACCCGCGCATCGTGCCACCGTTTCCCTCGTGACCGGGAGCCGACGACATGAGCGTGATCGAGCCTCGAGTCCTTCGACCCGGAGAGCCGGCGCCGGACTTCACGCTTCCAGCCGTGAATCGCGAGGGCACTGTGTCCCTCGCCGACTACCGCGGGCGAAGCCCGCTGCTGGTGGCTTTCTTCCGGGGGATCTACTGCCCGTTCTGCCGCCGGCAGATCGCCAAGCTCGGGCTGTCGCGGGACAAGCTGTTGGCGGCGGGGGTCGAGACGCTCGGCGTGGTCGCGAGCAATCTCGACCGCACGCGTCTCTACTTCCAGTACCGACCGACTCGCGTGCCGCTGGCCGTGGACCCCCGCATGGACACCCATCGCGCCTTCGGGGTCCGGAAGTTTCCGGTGACCCCGGAGCTCACGGAGGCGCTTCAGACCGTCCGCATCGACATGATGGGGGAGCTGCCGGAGCCGGTGCCCCTGGTAGAAGCCGCGTATGCTCTGAACGACAAGGATCGCTTCGAGTACGCGGAGAGCGACGGCCAGGAGGTCGAGCAGCAGTTTCCCATGGACACCGGGCAGTTCCTCGTCGACCGGGACGGGATCGTTCGCTGGACGCACCTGGAGAGCACCGGGGAAGGACTGGCCGGAATGGGCAAGTTCCCGAGCGAGGGTGAGCTCCTGGCGCTGGCGCGCGAGCACGGCTCCTAGCGCGGTCCGTCGCCTCGATGCGCCCAGCCCGGCCTCGTGGCGCCGTCTCGACGCCCGGTCCGGCATTCGGCGAGGCGAGGTCCCCGGGATCGACGGCTCGCGTCTCGCCGGGCCCTCGTTCCGGCGGCGCATCCTCGCCGTGGTGTGCCGCCGAGCGCGGGTTGACGCTCCTGCCCGCATCGGGCCAGAGGCCGTCCCCGTGAGTTGCGCGCCCTGGGTGGACACGTACCGCGGCACCGTCTTTCCCTGGGAGACCGACATCGTCGACCACCTGACGGTGGCGTTCTACTTCGAGCGGTTCGCCGACGCCACCCTGGGCGTGCTCGACGGCCTGGGGCTCGGCGCCGACTACATGACCGTCGAGCGTCGGGGCTGCGTGACCGCGGACTGCTACGTGCGGTACATGCACGAGCTCAGGGTGGGCGACATCCTCCACATCTCGAGCGCCGTGATCGGCGTCGAGGAGTCGGGGCTCCGCCTGGGGCACCGCGTCGTCAACTCTGACACCGGGACCCTGTGCGCGACCATGGAGCAGCGCACGATCCACGTGGGGCTGGGCGGACGGGCTCCGGCGCCGCTGCCGGCCGCTCCGCGCCGCGCCGCCGAGGCCTGCCGGGCCGCGTGGGACGGACCGACGCGGGAGGCGCGCTGGCAGCCCGCGGGCACGGAGGGCTTCCTCGACTCGGCCCGCGACACCGTCAAGCCCTGGGAGATCGACGTGTTCGGCCAGAGCGCCTTCCCCTTCTATGTCCACCGGTTCTCGGCGGGCGGGATCCAGACGTTCGCCGCCTTCGGCATGACGCCCGAGTACATGCGGGAGCAGCGCCGCGGGATGTCCACCTTCGAGTTCCAGCTGGAGTTCCGGGGAGAGCTTCACGCCGGAGACCCCGTGCACGTGAAGACCGGCTTGCTCCACCTGGGCAACTCGTCGATTCGTGTTCTCCACCGCATGTTCAACGGGCGGACGGGCGAGCTCGTGGCGAGCCTCGACCAGTTCGGCGTGCACCTGGACGTGGACGCCCGGCGGCCGACGCCGATCCCCGACGCGCTCCGGGAACGGGCCCGGTCGATTCTGATCCGCCCGCCCGCCGGATCGCCAGAGAGGAGTGACGCATGAGCGACGCAATCTACGTGACGCGGGACGGGCCGATCGCGACGGTGGTCCTGAACCGCCCCGAGAAGCTCAACGCGATCTCGATGGCGATGAGCGGACGGCTCCGGGAGATCATGGAGGCGTGCGACCAGGATCCGGACCTTCGCTGCATCGTGCTCCGGGGCACGGGAGGGCGCGCCTTCTCGGTCGGGGCGGACATCGCCGAGTTCGAGGCGACGCGAAGCTCGGCGGCGAAGGCGCGCGAGTACGCGCGCGTGGGGAACCCCGCCTTCCAGTCGGTCCGCGCGTGCCGGCACCCGGTGATCGCCCTCATCCAGGGGTTGTGCGTGGGCGGGGGATTCGGGCTGGCGGCGCTCTGCGACCTCAAGGTCTCCGGGGACTCGAGCCGGTTCGGCGTGCCCATCAAGCGACTGGGGCTGGTCGAGAGCCACGAGGACCTGGAGGCGGTCGTCCGGTCGGTCGGCGCGGGACCGACCCTCGAGATCCTGCTGACGGGCGACCTGCTGGACGCGCCCACCGCGCTCCGGATCGGCTTCGTGAACCGCGTCGTCGCCGACGACCGGGTTGAGGCGGAAGCGTACGCGATGGCCCGCAAGATCGCCGAGGGCGCCCCGCTGGCCGCGCGCTGGCACAAGCGCTTCGTCTACGACCTGGTCTCACGGCGGGCGCTGACGGAGGAGGAGCGGGACGTGGCCTATCACTGCTTCGACACCGAGGACTTCCAGATCGGCTACCGCGCGTTCCTCGCGAAGACGACGCCCCGGTTCGTCGGTCGCTGACGGAGGACCGTGACATGGCGGCATCCGACGCCCGGGGCCCTCTGGCCGGGCTCCGCGTCCTCGATCTGACCGAACACATGGCCGGCCCCTTCTGCACGATGATCCTCGCCGACATGGGCGCCGAGGTGCTGAAGATGGAGCGGCCCGGCAAGGGCGACTCGTCGCGGGCCATGGGGGACGGGACCGAGCGGAACCCGTTCTTCCGCTACATCAACCGCAACAAGAAGAGCGTGACGCTCGACTACAAGGGCGCCGCCGGCCGCGCGGTGTTCCTGCGGCTCGTCCGGAGCGTCGACGTGCTCGTCGAGAACTACCGGGCGACCGTCATGGAGCGGGCCGGTCTCGGCCACGCCGCGCTGGCCGCCGAGAACCCGCGGCTCATCTACGCCCAGCTGAGCGGGTTCGGCCGCGACGGCCCCTACCGGGACAAGGGCGGGCTGGACCTGATCGCCCAGGGGATGGGCGGCCTGATGCACGTCACCGGCGAGCCGGACGGGCCGCCGACGTCGGTGGGGCAGCCGATCTGCGATTTGGGCACCGGCATGTGGGGGGTGCAGGGGATCCTGGCCGCGCTCTACGAGCGGGAGCGCACTGGCCAGGGCCAGAAGGTGGATTGCTCGCTCCTCGAGACCGCCCTCGGCTTCTCGGGGTGGACCGGCGCCGCGTGGCTCGTGGACGGCCGGGAGCCCACGCGCCAGGGGGCGCGGCACCGGCAGAACGCCCCGTACCAGCGCTTCGCCACGCAGGACGGCTACCTGATGATCGGCGCCGCGACCCAGGAGCTCTGGGAGCGCTGCGCCCGGGCGATCGGGCGCGCGGAGTGGATCGGGGACCCCCGCTTCCGGCGGAACGCCGACCGCCTCCAGAACCGCGAGGCCCTGGAGAAGGAGCTGGAGAGCGTGCTCCGGACGGCGCCGACCGCGCACTGGGTCGCCGCGCTCGACGGCGCCGGGGTTCCGTCCGGTCCGGTCAACACGTACGCGCAGCTCTTCGCCGATCCCCAGGTGCGCCATCTGGAGATGGTGGTGCACGCCGACGACCCGGAGCTCGGGCGAGTGCCTCACGTGCGGACTCCGGTGCGCCTATCGCGGAGCCGGGTTGCCGTGAGACGCGTGGCCCCGAAGCTCGGCGCCCACACCGCGGAGGTCCTGGAGGGGCTCGGCTACACGCCGGCCGAGGTGGAGGCGCTCCGGCGGGACCGAGTGATCTGACGCGGGCCGGGCCGTCAGCCGCCCAGGGGATCCCGCGCACGGAACCAGGCGGTGACCGCGCAACGCGGCGCCCGGGCGGGGAGGACCTCGTGCTCGACCCGCTCGCTCAGGAATACAAGCAGGCGATCGAGAACGGGCGTGACGTCGACGGAGCCGCCGCCGGGATGGAGACGGAGGGCGCCGCCATCCTCCGGGCGCCAGGCGGGGTTGGCGTAGTAGATCGCGGTCACCCGGCGGTTCGGTCGCCCGCCGGGCGGCGCCGGGAACGCGTCCCGATGGCGGTCGTAGGCGGCGCCGCCCCCCGGATAGCGCGCGACCTGGACCTCCATCCGATCGAGCCCGAGATACGCGTCGCGGTTCAGCGCGTCGCGGAGCGCGAGGAAGACGGCCCAGAGCGCGGCGAGCCCGGCGGGCACGCGCTCCGGCTCGACCCACGCGATCGCGTCGCCCCGGACGGCCGGATCGACGCGATGGGCGGCGCCCCGGCCGAGCCCCGCGGGGCGGAGGCCGCCGGCCGCCGCCAGGGCCTCCACGGCGCCGTGGACGCCGAGCGACACCGGAGGGCCCAGCACGCCGTCGCGGAGGAACCAGCCGCGCTCGTCGAGCGCGCGGATCTCGGCGTCCGTGAGCGCGAAGTCGGGGGTCACGCGGGCCGTTCCCGCGCTCATTCTACGGCCGGCCCGTCGCCGTCCGGGCGCCGGCGTGCTGGACACGTCCGGCCCGGGCGGCGCACTATGGGCCGGAGCGGCCGCGTGGCGCACGGCGCGAAGGCGCGCCGGAAACTCGAGGGCCGGATCGTGGGGGGAGCATGGCACTCGCCAACCAGGTGGCGATCATCGGAACGGGGACCATCCGCTTCGGGGAGAACTTCCACCAGTCCTACACGGACATGGTCTACGAGGCCGCGTCGCTCGCGATGCAGGACGCGGGGGTGGAGCCGGCGGAGATCCAGGCGGGGTGGCTCGGGACCTACGAGCCGCTCCTCTACGGCTACGAGGGGAACGCCGGCACCTTCGTGGGCGACACGCTCGGCCTCTCGCCGATCCCGATCACGCGCGTGGCGGCGTACTGCGCGTCGGGGATGGAGGCGGTGCGGAACGCGGCGCTCGCGATCGCGTCGGGCGAGTACGACCTGGCGCTCGTCGTGGGCGCCGAGAAGATGCGCGAGGTCCCGTCGCGCGGAAGCCTGGTCGCCCAGGCGATGGAGCGGGGGCATCCCGTGCTCTGCAAGGGCCGGACGGCGCCGGGCATGTTCGCGCTCCTGGCGACGAGGTACTTCAAGGAGTACGGCATCGACGAGTCGGCCCTCGGCGCGGTGGCGGTCAAGAACCACTGGCACGGCAGCCTCAATCCGAACGCGCACTTCCAGCGGACCATCACCCCGGAGCAGCACGCGCACGCGCCGAGGGTCGCCGAGCCGCTCGGGCTCTACGACTGCTGTCCCACGACCGACGGGGCGGCGGCGTGCGTGCTGACGCGCGCGGACCTGGCGGCCCGCCGCGGCCGTCCCCACGTCCTGATCCGGGGGATCGCGTTCAGCGTGGCCGCCGGGTACTGGAACACCCAGTTCGACCCGTCGTGGAGCTTCACGTCGTTCCGGGCGACGCGCGAGGCCGCGCGGGCGGCCTACCGCATGGCCGGCGTCACCGACCCCGCGCGCGAGGTGGACGTGGCCGAGGTCCACGACTGCTTCACGATCACCGAGATCATCAACTACGAGGACCTCGGGCTCGCGGCGCCGGGGGAGGGGCACAAGCTCGCGACCGCCGGCGTCACGCGCCTCGGCGGCGAGCTGCCGGTCAACACCTCGGGGGGACTGAAGTCGTGCGGGCACCCGGTCGGCGCCTCGGGGGTACGGATGATCAACAATGTGGCGGATCAGCTCCTGGGGCGCGCCGGGCGGATGCAGGTCCCGCGGGCCCGCACGGGTCTGGCCCACACGCTCGGCGGTCCCGGCGCCGTGTCCTGCGTGGCCGTTCTCGGTCAGCCTTGAGGTGAGGGCGGGCGGCCGGGCGCTCCTTTTCGGCCTGGCCCTCGCTGTCCTGGCGCCCGCGCCGGCCCCGGCGTGCGAGGCGAGGAGCGGCCCCCCGGCCGCGATCCGGCGGCTCGGCGTGGTCTTCGCCGGCGGCGGCGCGAAGGCCGCCTACGAGGCGGGCCTGGGGCTCGTCCTCCGCGAGCGCGGGATCGTGCCCGTCGCCATCGCCGGCACGTCCGCGGGCGCGATCAACGCCGCGCTGCTGGCGACGGGCGAGGCCGAGGCGCTGGCGGGCTTGTGGCGGACGATCCGTCGCGAGGACGTCTTCGCCTACCGCGCCCCGACCGTCTTCGCGGGCATTCTCCCCGGCTGGCTCGGTCTTCAGCTCCTCGGAGGGGCTCGGGGTCTGCTCGATCCCGCGCCCCTCCGGGCGACCGTGGCCCGGCACGTGGACCTCGCGCGGGTGCGATCGGCAGGGGTCGCGGTCCTGGTCGTCACGACGGACATCGTCTCGGGGACGGCGCAGCGATTCGACAACCGGACGCTCACCCTGGACGCGCTGGTCGCCAGCGCCACGGTGCCGGGACTGTTCCCGCCGGTCGCCGCGGGCGATCGCCTCCTCGTCGACGGAGGGGTGATCCAGCGGGCGCCGGTGTTGGAGCTCCTCGCGGCGCACCCGCTCGATCGCGTCCTGGTGGTGGCGGCCTACGCGAGCGAGCCGCCCCGGGAGGCGACCATCCAACCCGTGGTCGAGCGCGCGGTGGAGCTGGCGCTCACGCGGGAGATCGAGCGCGACGTCGAGCTGGCCCGGCTGCGACATCCCGGAGTGGACGTGCAGGTCCTGGCGCCGTCGACGCCGCTCCGGATCCGCCCCCTCGACTTCGACGGCGCCCGGCTCGCGCCCATCGTCGACCTGGGCCGGGCCGACGGCCGTCGCTGTCTCGAGGCGCTGGGCTACCCGGGCTGAGGGAGGAGCGGCGGGCCGGGCGCCCCCGAGGTCTCGAGGGCGAATCCTTTCACGGCCGGGCTCCGCCCTCTGTTAGGCTCCTTCCGGGATGCAGGGCACGCAGGAGATCGACGCCCGGCTCGACCGGGCGGCCGAGCTGATCGCCGCGACGGGAAGGGTCGTGGCCTTCACCGGTGCCGGCGTCTCCACGGAGTCCGGGATCCCGGATTTCCGCAGCCCTACGGGCTTGTGGGCGCGCTACGACCCCGACGACTTCTCGTTCCCGAACTTCATGCGCTCGGAGGACGCGCGCCGCCGCTACTGGGCGGTCGGCCGCGAGCTCTACGCGGCGATCCGCGCGGCACAGCCGAACCTGGCTCACCGGGCGCTCGTCGCGTTGGAGCGGCGGGGCCTCCTCGACTGCGTGATCACCCAGAACGTGGACGACCTCCACCAGCGCGCGGGCACGACGGCCTCGAAGGTGATCGAGCTGCACGGCAACGCCACCCGGGTCCGGTGCCTCGGCTGTGCCCGCCGATACTCGCGCGACGAGATCCAGGAGCGGCTCCTGGCCGGCGAGTCCGTCCCGGCGTGCGGAGCGTGCGGCGGGATCCTCAAGCCGCTGACGGTCCTGTTCGGGGAGCCGATGCCCGCCGGCGCGGTGGAGCTCGCCGAGGCGCGGTCCCGCGCGGCGGGGTGCTTCCTGGTCGTCGGCTCGTCGCTCGCCGTCTACCCGGCCGCGTACATGCCGAGCTACGCGCGGGACGCGGGCGCGCGTCTCGTGGTGATCAATCTCACACCCACCCGGCTGGACCACGTCGCCGACGTGGTGCTGGCCGGGCCGGCCGGTGCGCTGCTGGCCGGTCTGATCGAACGAGTCGAGGCCCGGGCGGTCCGCTGAGGCGGAGGGCCGGGAGCCGACCGGGGGCGACCCGGTGGGCCGGGAGGAGCGGCGCCGTGCAGAAGACGCTGAGGGGCGTGATCGTCGCAGGTGTGCTCGTGGCCGCGGGGGCGGCCGTGGCCCAGACGCCCGGGTCGACCGTGGACCCGACCCCGCCGCGGGGCATCATCCCCGTGACGGGGCCGTCCATGGCGCCCGTCCTTCCCGAGCTGGCGAAGCCGGACGCGGTCCCGGTCGTGGCCCAGGGCGAGGCCGTGAGCGCCCT
Organism: Candidatus Methylomirabilota bacterium; assembly: GCA_036558225.1. Taxonomy (GTDB): domain Bacteria; phylum Methylomirabilota; class Methylomirabilia; order Rokubacteriales; family DASRDR01; genus DASRDR01. The sequence goes on from DATBGA010000110.1 coordinate 21,167, forward strand.
GGGCGCGCCCAAGAGCAAGGCAGCCCGGCCGCCGGCGGCCAAGACCTCGAAGTCGACGTCTCATGCGGTGAAGTCGGGGAAGGCCGTCCACAACCCGGCCGGGAAGGCGACCGCGAAGAAGGCCGCCGCGCCGAAGCACGTCGCGAAGGCCACGGGCTCGGCGAAGACCAAGCACGTCGCCCAGGTGAAGCACCAGCCGCCCGCCCGTCACGCCGCGGTCGGCAAGCCGATCCCCGTCGCCAAGCCGCAGGCTCCGGCCAAGCGCGCGACGCCGGCCGAGCCCGTGCTGCCCCGGGTGTGACGTCGCGACGGCTCCGGGTCGAAGCGACCTAGACCGCGCGCTCGTACCTGAACTCGCGAGTGTCGTTGGGATCGTCCGGAAGCGTGCGCTCGCCGGTCTTCGTGAAGCCCATGCCCTCGTAGAGCCGGTGCGCGCGGTCGAACCGCGTGTCCGACCAGAGGACGAGGCGGGCGACGCCGGCCTTCCGGCACCAGCCGAGCACGGCCTCCACGAGGGACCGGCCCACGCCGCGACCGCGGAGCGAGGCGTCGAGATACAGGCGATGAAGCTCGGCGCGGCCGCCGGAGAGCCGCTCGACTCCGACGGACCCCACGACCCGGCCGTCCAGGCGGGCGACCCAGAAGGCGCCGGCGCCCCCGCCGTACCGGCGCTCGAGGTCGAAGAGGTCGGGCACCTCGAGCGAGGGATTCCAGCTGAAGTGATACTCGGCGAAGACCCGGCCGATGAGCTCGATGACCGCGGGCGCGTCCGTCGCCCGCGCCGGCTCGATCACGATCGCGTGGGGATCCACGTCGCCCATCGTCGGGTTCGTGGCCCGGGGGAGTCAAGCGGCCGATGATCGTCCTCACCCGGGCCCGCATCCGGACGCTGGCCCGGCGCTTCGACCGCGACGATGTGGCGAGCCCGTGGGTGCGCGGCGAGCGGAAGCTGAAGGTGCGACTCGCCCGCCGCCGCGCTCGCGGGAGCCTCTTCCTGACGCGCGGCGAGCTTTCCTGGCTCGGCGAGTGGAAGAGCCCGCGGATCCGGCCTCAGATCGCCCGGAACACCGAGGCGGGCGTCCGCGGGCTGACCGGCGCCGCGTTCCTGGCGCGGAGCGATGCGGTGCGGCTCGGCGTGCTGCTGGGTCTCCCCGGCGTCGGTGTGGCCGTCGCCTCGGTGATCCTCCACTTCGCCGATCCCCGGCGCCACCCCATCTACGACGTGCGCGTGCGGACGGCGCTCCGGCGGCTCGGTGTGCGGCGGCGATTCCCGCCGACGGCGACGGGGTGGGCGGCGTACGCCGCCGTGCTTCGCGAGCTGGCAACGCGCCATCGGGTGTCGCTCCGGACCCTCGACAAGGCGCTCTGGCTCCTCGGCGGGTGACCGGGTCCGCCGAGCGTGACCCTGCCCGGGACCGACGGAGCGCGTGTGCTACCCTGTCGCTGCCGCCGCTGGGCGCGGCGGAACGCCGGTCCCGTTCATCCGCGCCGGCCGCGCCGGACACCGGCGGCCGGGCTACCCGCGAGGAGAATCCATGGGGCTCCGCTACGAGCAGCAGGACCGTGTCGTCACGATCACGCTCGACCGGCCCGAGGCCATGAACGCGATCGACCCCGAGCTGAACCGGGACCTGATCGACGCGTGGATCCGATTCCGCGACGATCCCGAGGCCTGGGTGGCGATCCTGACCGGCGCCGGAGAGAAGGCGTTCTCGGCGGGCGCGGACCTGAAGAAGATGATCCCCCAGGCCTTCGGGAAGCCGGGCGCCGGGCGGAGCCACAACGATCTCGGCCTGGGGGGGATCACCCGAGGGCTCGAGATCTGGAAGCCCATGATCGCGGCGGTGAACGGCTACGCGCTCGCCGGCGGCATGGAGCTCGTGCTCGCCTGTGACCTCCGCGTCGCGGCGGAGCACGCCGTGTTCGGGCTCACCGAGGTCCGCTGGGCCATCATCCCGGGCGCCGGCGGGACGCAGCGGCTGCCGCGCGCGGTCCCGCTCGCCAAGGCGATGGAGATGATCCTCATGGGCGAGACGTACTCCGCCCAGGAGGCGCACCGGATCGGGCTCGTCAACGCGGTCGTGCCGGCGGCGGAGGTCCTGCCGACGGCGCGGCGATGGGCGCAGACGATCTGCGAGCGCGGGCCGCTGGCGGTCCGGGCGGCGAAGGAGGCGATCCTGCGAGGCCTCTCGCTGCCGCTCGCCGACGGGCTCCGTCTCGAGGCGTTCCTCTCGGGGACCCTCCGGGGAACCGAGGATGCCGTCGAGGGCCCGAAGGCCTTCGCAGAGAAGCGGAAGCCCGTGTTCAAGGCGCGCTAGCTGTGGAGGGGCGGGAGCCCGCCGCGGGGCTGTCCGTCGACGCGCTGCGGGCCCGCATCGCGGCGGTCCTCGACCGCGGCCGCCGCGCACTCACGCTGGAGGGTCGGATCCGCGCCGCGGTGCTGGTGCTGTTCGTCTACCGGGGCGGGGCGCCGGCGCTCGTGTTCGGCAAGAAGACGGAGGACGTTCCCCACCACAAGGGCCAGTTCTCGTTCCCCGGCGGCGTCGTGCAGCACGCGGACGGGTCCGTCGTGGAGGCCGCGCTCCGCGAGGCGCGCGAGGAGATCGGGCTCGACTCGGCCCGGGTGGAGGTCCTGGGCCTCTTCGATGACTTCCCCACGAACGTCACGAATTTCGTGATCACCCCGGTCCTCGGGCTGGCCCGCGGCGAGCCGACCTTCCGCCCGGACGGCCGCGAGATCGAGCGCGTGATCGAGATCCCGCTCGCGCACCTCCTGCGGCCGGACGCGTTTCGCGTGGAGCAGTGGGAGCGGGAGGGCGTGAGGCGGCCCGTCGTCTTCGTGAGCTACGGCGAGGACGTCGTCTGGGGCGCCACGGGGCGGATCCTCCGAGCGCTCCTCGACGCGCTCTTCCCGGAGACGGCGGCGGTCCGGAGGGCCGGATGAGCTACGAGACCCTGCTCGTCGACGTCCGGGACGGGATCGGCACCCTCACGCTCAACCGGCCCGAGGCGCGGAACGCGCTCAACCGGACGGTGATCCGGGAGCTCGGCGCCGCGCTGGCCCGGCTGGAGGGGGATGCGGAGGCCCGGGTGGTCGTCATCCGAGGGGCGGGCGAGCGGGCTTTCTGCGCGGGTGCGGATCTCAAGGGCATGTTCCGGGCGGGATCGATCCTCGAGGCCCGGGACGAGTATGCCGGGCTCGCGGAGGTCCTCGAGACCATCCCCAGTATGCGGACGCCGGCGATCGCCCAGGTCCACGGCTACGCGCTGGCCGGCGGCTGCGGGCTGGCGGCGGCCTGCGACCTCGTGATCGCCGCCGACGACGCGGTGTTCGGCCTTCCGGAGATCAAGCTCGGGCTCCTGCCGCTGATGGTCCTCGCGCCGATCCTGCGCGCCGCATCGCCGAGGCGCGTCCTCGAGCTGGTCCTTACGGGCCGCGAGCTTCCGGCGCGCGAGGCGCTCGAGATCGGCCTCGCGACCCGCGTCGTGCCTCGCGCGGACCTCGATCGGGCCGTCGGGGAGGTGGCGCGGACGCTGGCGGGGCTCTCGCCGGCGACGCTGGCGCTCGGCAAGGAGGCCTTCTACCGGGCGCTCGAGCTCCCGTACGCGCCGGCGCTCGCGCACCTCCGGGACCTCCTGACGATCGTGGCGCGATCGGAGGACGCCCAGGAGGGCATCGCCGCGTTCCTGGAGAAGCGCCCGCCCCGCTGGCGGGGACGCTAGCGGAGTCCGTCGGTGAGGGGGCCGGTCGCGAAGCTGTACGGGATCTGCGGCGTCGCCGGCGGCAGCCGCCAGTGGTCGGGATCCTCGTACCGGTAGGCCCGATCGACCAGGTTGAGGAGGAGGGCGGGCTCTCCGCCGATGTTCTGGACGCCGTGCCAGACGCCCGGCGGCACGACCACCAGCGCCGGCCGCTGGGTCCCGAAGCAGAACTCGTTGACGCACCCGCGGGATGGCGAGGACTCCCGCGCGTCGAACAGCACGATCTTGAGCAGGCCCTGGCTGACGAACAGCCGATCCGTGCTGAGCATGTGGACGTGCCAGGCCGAGAGGCCGCCCGGCACCATCGTGGTCTGGAACACCTGCTGAACGATCCCCTCGTCGAGCCCCCAGTCGGTCCGGAAGACCTCGGTGAGCACCCCGTTGCTCTTCGGGACGTTCTTGACCTCCCGGATCCGGACGCCGTCGATCGTCTTGATCAGCGGCACCCAGTCGGAGGTGATGCTCTGCCGGTCCTTGGAGGCGCCCTCCATCATGGCCGTCTCTCCTTCCAGTCGATCGGTGGCAAGCCGCGGCGTTGCCGCAGGTCGTTCAGCATGGCTCCCTTCCGGCCGTACTGGAGGAAGCGTCGAACGGCAATGGGACGGAGGCCGAGCGCAGCGAGCCCCCGCCGGACGGAGTTCCTCGTGGTCAGAAGCAGAGCGGAGCCGATCCGAAACTGAGCGGCCGCGTAGTGAAGGGCGAGCGCCGAGAGCTCTCGCTCCCGGAAATCCGGTTCGTCCCGCATGCGCGCCACGAGCGCCTCATGCTCCTGGAAGTCACGACGGGCATACGATTGGGCGCGCCAGGCGGAGGGGAGCATGACGACGGTGAAGCGCGGCACGAGGCGCATGTCCTTCCCGGCCTGCCACGCCCGGAACAGCAGGTCCTCGGACGGCGCCTCGTAGCAATCGCGGGCGGACCGCCAGGGCCCCAGCTCCTCGATCATGTCGCGCCGGAGAACCCACGCCGACGGCGGCACGAAGAAGTACGGGGCATAGCGTCCCGAAGGACTGGCGCCGAGAAGGCGCGGGGGCTCGTCGGGAAGGATCGTCTCCACGAGCGGGAATACGAGATCGGCCCCGGTGACTCTGAGGGCGGCCAGCGTCACCTCGAGATGATCCGGCAGCCACAGGTCGTCGTGGTGGAGGTAGGCGAGGTGGGGAGCCCGGCTGAGCCGAAACGCCTCGTTGTTCGGCCCGGATTGCTCGCCGTGCCCCTGCGCGAGGTTGACGAAGCGAATGCGCGGGTCCCCGAAGGAGGCCACGACGTCCGCCGTGTCGTCGGTGCACGCGTCGCCGACGATGATCCATTCCCAGTCGGTGACGGTCTGTCTCTGCACCGTCTCGATGACGAGACGGAGGACGTTGCTGCGGTTGTAGGTGGCGGTGAGGATCGAGACGCGGGGGGCGGGGAAAGGTGCGGGCCCGATGTCGGGGTCCGGAAGTGCGGCTCGCGCGCTCATCCGGGCGTGCGCGACGTCATGGCCACCAGAGGTAGAGGAATCGGGGCCCGGACACGACCATGCGGGCGAGGTCGGGGAGGGTGGCCCCGGGCGCCGGGGCGTCGGTCGCGGAGTAGATGGTCGCCCGGTACTGGCGGGGGCGGTGGTAGGTCACCACCTTGGCCTCGGTGAGCTTGGCCGCCGTCTTGGCCGCGGCGATCGCGTCCTCGACGTAGCCGATCTGGTCGATGAGCCCGAGCGACAGCGCCTCGCCCGCGGTGTAGATGCGCCCGTCGGCGAACAACCGCACGCGGGCCTCGTCGAGCTTCCGCGAGCGGGCGACCAGCTCCACGAAGCGACCGTAGAACCGATCGATCAGGTCCTGGAAGAGCGCCCGCTCCTCTGGCCGGATGCTCCGGAACGGGCTCCCCATGTCCTTGAACTCGCCGGACTTCACGTAGCTCGCGCTGACGCCGATCTTCTCGAGGAGCCCGCTGGCGTTGATCGTCAGCATGAGCACCCCGATGGAGCCCGTCACGGTCGTGGGGTGCGCGACGATCCGGTCGGCCGCGAGCGCCACGTAGTACCCGCCCGACGCGCCGACGTCGAGGATGGACGCCACCACCGGCACCTTCCGGCGCTCCTTGAACCGCATGATCTCGTGGAACAGGATGTCCGACGCCGTGACGGTCCCGCCCGGGCTGTTTATCCGGAGCACGACGGCGCGCACCTGGGTGTCGTCCTCGGCCTTCTCGAGCTCTTCCCGGACGCGCGCGAGGAGCGGCACCTGGGGGCGGCTCTCGAGGGTGAAGATGGGCTCCTCGGCCAGGACGCCGGCGAGGTCGATCAGCAGCACCTTGCCGGTACCGCTTCCCTCCACGGTGCTCTCCTCGAGGGGGCGGACGCGCGGGGTCAGGTCGATCGAGACGACGCTGCAGCCCGCGAGCGACAAGAGGACGACCGCGAGGGCGGCGAGAGGCTGGCGCATGGTCTGGCACCCGAGTATACGCCCCGCCGGGCGGCAGGCCGCGCTGTTGTTGGCGGGCCGCCGCGACCTCCGTTGCGCGCTCCTCGGCGACGGGCAGGGCCCGCGCGTTGAAGGGGCTTCTCCTGCCGGGTATAGTGACAAGGCCAACCGCGAGGAGGAGGCATGCCCGGGCCGCTCGAAGACCTTCGCATCGTCGACCTCTCGCGCATCGTCGCGGGGCCGTTCGCGACCCAGATCCTCGGCGACTACGGCGCGGAGGTGATCAAGGTCGAGCACCCCCAGGGCGGGGACGACAGCCGCCAGTGGGCGCCGCCGCGCGCGCCCGACGGCCAGGCCTCGTACTTCTTCGCCGTCAACCGCGGGAAGCGGAGCATCACGATCGACCTCAAGCACCCCCGGGGCAAGGCGCTCGTCCTCGACCTCGTGCGCCGTGGCGACGTGCTCATCGAGAACTTCAAGCCCGGGACCATGGACGACCTGGGGCTCGGGTGGGACACGCTGCGCGCCGCCAACCCGCGGCTGATCTACTGCGCGATCTCGGGCTTCGGGGCAACGGGCCCGTACCGGGAGCGGGCCGGGTACGACGCCATCATGCAGGGCTTCACGGGCCTCATGTCGATCACCGGGGAGAGCGACGGCGCTCCGGTCAAGGTCGGCGTCGCGCTGATCGACGCGATCACGGCGCTGTACGCCCACGGCGCGATCCTCGCCGCCCTGCGCCACCGCGAGCGGTCGGGACAGGGCCAGTACCTCGAGCTCTCGCTCATGGAATGCGGCATCGCGGCCCTGATCAACGCGGCGACATCGTACCTCGTGGGCGGCGAGGTGCAGGGACGGTGGGGCAGCGCCCACCCGTCGCTCGTGCCGTACCAGGCGTTCCGCGCCCGGGACGGCTACCTCATGGTCGGGGCCGGGAACGAGCGGCTGTGGAAGGCCTTCTGCGAGGTCCTGGGGGCGCCGGAGTGGGCCGACGACCCGCGCTACGGGTCGAACGCCCGCCGGGTGGCGTGCCGGACGGAGCTCGTCCGGGAGATCGAGGTGCGGCTCCAGGCCAGGGGCCGCGACGAGTGGGTTGCCCGTTTCGCGGAGGCGGGACTCCCCGCGGGGCCGATCAACGACATCGGGCAGGTCTTCGAGGACCCTCAGGTACGGCACCGCGAGATGGTGGTCGCGCTGGACCATGCGACGGCGGGGCGGATCCGCCTGCCGGGGATCCCGGTGAAGTTCGACGGCACGCCGGCCGCCGTCCAGGGGCCGCCGCCCAACCTGGGCCAGCACACCGACGAGGTGCTGCGGGAGGCGCTCGGGCTGTCCCCGGCGGCGATCGCCGAGCTTCGCGCGTCCGGGGCCCTGGGCGCGCCGGCTCAGGCCTGAGGAGGGAGGCGGCGATGATCTACGAGACCTTGATCCTCGAGCGGGCCGACGGGTATGCGCTGGTGACGCTGAACCGGCCGCCGGCGAACACGATCTCCGCACAGCTCGTCCTCGAGCTGGAGAGGGCGGTGGACGAGCTCGCCCGGGACGACGGCGTGCGGGCGGTGGTCGTGACCGGCGCCGGTGACCGCATCTTCTGCGGCGGGGCGGACCTCTCCAGCGCGTTCGGCGGGGGCGCGGACGACCTCGACGCTTTCCTGCGGCGGGGTCAAGCGCTCCTCCGGCGCATCGAGCGTCTCTCCAAGCCCGTGATCGCGGCGATCCAGGGGCACGCCACCGGGGGCGGATGCGAGGTCGCCATGGCCTGCCATCTCCGGGTGATGAAGGAGACGGCGCGGATCGGCCAGACCGAGTCGAACCTCGGCATCATCCCCGGGTTCGGCGGCACGCAGCGCCTGCCGCGCCTGATCGGGCGGACCAAGGCGCTCGAGCTCCTGATCCTGGGCGCGCAGATCACGGCGCCGGAGGCTCTCGCGCTCGGCCTCGTCAACCGCCTGGCGAAGGAGGGCGAGACCGTGGCCGACGCGCGGGCGCTGGCGGCGACCATCGCCAAGCGCGCGCCGATCGCCACGCGGCTGATCATCGAGTGCGTCGACCGGGGGCTCGACGGGCCGCTCGAGGCGGGTCTCGACGCGGAGGTGCGCGGGTTCCTCGAGACTCTCCGGACGGAGGACGCGACCGAGGGGATCCAGGCGTTCTTCCAGAAGCGGCCCCCCGAGTTCAAGGGCCGGTAGCCGAGCAGAGGGACGGAGGCGGGACATGACGGTGAAAGAGACGTTCGAGGCGATGTCGAGCCGATTCAGGTCGGAGCGGGCCCAGGGCCTCAAGGCCGTCATCCAGTACGACATCACCGGGCCGGAGGGCTGCACGTACCACGTCGACATCGCGGACGGGCGGTGCGCGGTTCGGGAGGGGGCGGCCGCCGCGGCGCCGAGCCTCACGCTGACGATGGCCGCCCAGGACTGGCTCGACATGCTGGCGGGGAAGCTGAACGGCCAGGTGGCCTTCATGTCCGGGAAGCTCAAGCACAAGGGCGACATGAGCCTCCTCATGCGCCTGCCCGGCCTCTTCGGGATCTGAGATCGCCGCCTGGCGGGCGTCCGTCGCCGCGACCGGTGGGTGAGGTGAGCGCCTGCCCGGGCACGCCCGGCGAGCCGTACGCGGAGTGGGCGGCGCGGCTGTTCGACCCGTCGGAGCGCCACGGCAAGCCGACGGCGCTTCGCGGGATCCGCGTCCTCGACCTCTCGGTCATCATCTTCGGTCCCGCCACCGCGGACTTCCTCGGCGAGCTGGGGGCGGAGGTGATCAAGGTCGAGATGCCGGGGCAGGGTGACGTCACGCGCATCCTCGGCCATGCGGGCTGCTTCTGGAAGAACGTGTCGGTCGCGTTCTTCCCCCAGAACCACGGGAAGTACCATGTCGGCATCGACATGCACCACGCCGAGGGTCAGGCCCTCATCCGCCAGCTCGCGGCGCGCTCGGACATCCTGGTGGAGAACTTCAAGCCCGGCACCACCGAGGCGAAGTGGGGCCTGGGCTACCGCCAGCTCCGCGAGATCAATCCGCGCCTGATCTACGTCGCCAACACCGGCTTCGGCCAGTGGGGACCCTTCGCCGAGGGTCGCGCCTCCTACGACGGGCTCGCCCAGGCGGTCTCGAGCCTGACCGGCATCTCCGGGTTCGAGGGCGCGCTGCCGATCAAGTCCGGGAACTACCTGGGCGACTGGTTCGGCGCCTGCCTCTCCGCCATGGGCGCGCTGGCCGCGCTCCGCTGGCGCGACCGGACGGGCGAGGGGCAGCTCGTCGAGACCGCCCAGTGCGAGGGGCTCGTTCGGGCGCTCGACTGGACG
>DATBGA010000111.1:0-34195 GCA_036558225.1 Candidatus Methylomirabilota bacterium
CAGGCGCCGCTCGCCGAGGAGATCGTGGACCTCGTCGAGAGCGTCGAGAAGATGGGCGGGCGCGGGCGGGCGAAGGAGCTCAGGGACGCGGGGCGCCGCTTCTTCCTGAACTACGTGAAGGCGCTCTCGCAGACGTTCCCGCACGCGTGGGCCGGCCGGAAGTACTCGATCAAGACCGGCACGGCGCTCCGCGCCTTCATCCGTGTCGTGCCGGACGTGATGGCGAGGGCTCGCGAGCTCCGGGGCGACCCGTACGAGATCCGGGCCATCCGCGAGGCCCTCCGGCCCTGGGCCGAGCGTCTCGGGGACCGCCGCTTCCTGACCGAAGGCGAGTGGCGGCAGAAGCTCGCCGGCGGCACCCGGGGGACGGTGGAGACCCTGGCCCGCGAGCTCCGGGACGCCCTCCGCGCCTAGCCGCGCGGGCGCCGCGTCCCGCGGGCTCTCGCTCGCCCGCGCCCGACCATTCCCGCCGCGGGCCGGCTAGCCGCCCGCGCCGGCCCCCGTCCAAGGGAAGTTCGCCGCCACGACCTCGAGCTCGCGGGACCCGCCGGGCGCCTGCACCTTCACCTCGTCGCCGACCTCCTTGCCGATCAGCGTCCGGGCGATGGGCGAGAGGATCGAGATGCGCCCGCTGGCGGGGTCGGCCTCGTCGGAGCCGACGATCTGGTAGCGCAGCTCCTTGCCGTCGGGCGCGCGGAGCCGGACGGTGGACCCGAAGGTGATCCGGGTGCCGTCCTTCGGGGGCTCGATGACCTCGGCGGCGCCGAGCTTCGCCTCGAGGTCCCGGATCCGGCCCTCGATGAATCCCTGCCGTTCCTTGGCGGCGTGGTACTCGGCGTTCTCGGAGAGGTCGCCGTGGGCGCGCGCCTCGGCGATGGCCTTGATGATGCCGGGCCGCTCCACGCGCTTGAGCTGCTCGAGCTCCTGCTGAAGGCGCGCGTGACCTTCCCGGGTCATCGGTGTGCGTGCCGCCATGCGTCGTCCCCTCGCGCGAGCATCGTCGGCGGCGCCGGCAGACGCCGCCCGAGCGGCCATTGTACTACCGCCTGGTACAATGAACGCCTCCCGTGGCATCGACGGCCAGGCTCCCTTGCGTCTCCGCCCTCCGCGCGCGCGTCGCTGCCGTCCTCTTGCTCGGGCTCGGGATCCCGTGGGCCGCGGGGGCGCAGCCGCGCGCGCCCGGGCCCGCGAAGGGTGGCGCCGGCCCCGCCGAGCCCGCGCCGCTGCGCATCACGACCGCCCTCGTGGAGGGCCGCACGGTCCAGCGGAGCATCGACACCGTGGGCAGCCTCGTCGCGTGGGAGGAGGCCGTGGCCCGCTCCCAGCTCTCGGGCACGGTCGTCCGGCTCTACGCCGACCTCGGCGACGCCGTGCGCGAGGGACAGCCGCTCGCGGACCTGGACCGGCGCGAGGCGGATCTCACGATCGACCAGCTGGCGGCCGACCTCGCCGCCGCCCGCGAGAACCTCGCGCGGGCGCGCGCGGCGGCGGACGCGAGCCGCGCCAACCTGGAGCGCGTCCGGGAGAGCCGCCGCGGGCTCGCGGCCGACGTCGAGCGGGGGCGCGCCGACGCGGAGTGGAAGCGGCGCGAGCTCGAGCGGAACCAGGAGCTCCTGCAGAAGCAGCTGATCGCGGCGCGCGACGTGGACCAGGCGCGCGCCCAACTCCAGGCCGCCGAGGCGGTCGTCCAGATGGCCGAGACCGCGCTCGCCCAGCACGGCGACCAGCTGCGGGCGGCCGAGGCCCAGCTCGAGGCGGATCAGGGCGCCATCAAGGCCGCCGAGGCGCTGGTCCGCCAGCGCGAGGCGGCCGTCGAGCTCGGGAAGAAGCGCCTCACCGACACGATCGTGCCCGCGCCCCTCACCGGGGTCGTGGCCAAACGCCACGTCAGCGTCGGCGAGCTCGTCAAGGACAATACCCCGCTCTTCACGGTGGTCGCTACCGATCCCCTGAAGTACACCGGCACCGTGCCGGAGCGCGCCGCGCCCGAGATCCGCCCGGGCCAGGGGGTCCGCCTCACGGTCGACGCCTTCGGCGCTCGCGCCTTCCCCGGCGAGGTGACGCGGGTCGCCCCCGTGGTGGACGCGCCGACCCGCACGCTCGCCCTCGAGGCGCGCCTCCCGAACGACCAGGGTCTTCTGCGCCCGGGGTTCTTCGCGCGCGGCACCGTCCTGGTCCGCCAGGACAGCCGGGTGGCGTTCGTCCCCGCCGAAGCCCTCGTCCACGTCGCCGGGACCAGCAAGGTGTTCCTCGTGGCCGACGGCCGCGTGCAGGAGCGCCTGGTCAAGGCCGGGCTCCGCGAGGCCGGCTGGGTCGAGATCCTGGAGGGGGTGAGGCCCGGCGAGACCGTCGCCACCTCGGGGCTCGCCCAGCTCTACGACGGCGCGCTCGTGGCGCCCGCGGCGCCCGCCCCCGGCCCGGCCGCGCCGGTCCCGAAGCCGTAGCGCCGTGTCGCTCGTCGACCTCTGCGTCCGCCGGCCCGTCTTCGCGACGATGCTCCGCGTCGCCATGTTCCTGGCCATCCCGTTCGGCCTCCTGGCGCTCGTGCTCGCCGGGATGACGCTCACCATCTATGCGATCATGGGAACGTTCCTCCCGATCGACGTCGTCAAGAAGAACGCGATCCTCCAGGTGGACTACACGAACCCGCTGCGGGGCCGGGGGCTTTCGCGCTTCGAGGCCCAGCTCGAGGCGGACCCCGCGCGCCTCCGGCCGAGGGCATGACGCTCCCGAGCCGGCGGCGGGCCCTCCGGGCCCTCGCCACCCTGGCCCTCGGGCTCCGGCCCGGCCGGCCGAGCTCGGCCCAGCCGGTCCCGCCCCCACCGTCGCGCCCCGTGCCGCCCGCCTCGCCGCCGAGCGCGGCGCCCTCGCCGGCTCCCGCTCAGCCCGCGCCCCCGGCCGGCGATCCGCGCCCCGGCACGCCGGCCCCGCCCGCCGTCGTCCAGGAGATTCGCGCCACGCTCGCCCACGCCATCGAGCGCTTCGAGGCCAAGGACGCGGAGGGCGTTCTGGCGCACGTCTCCGACGAGTACTGGACCGGCCCGCTGAGCAAGCGTGTGCTCAGGACGCAGCTCCTCACGCTCCTCCAGGTCCACCAGCAGGTGCGCGCCCGCGTCGCGCTCGACGAGGTGCGGCTGGTCGGCCAGCACGCCTGGGTCTGGACGACCGGCGACATCAGCGGCCAGCTGGCCTTGGTCGGGCAGTGGGTGCGCCCGTTCGTCTGGGAGCGGGAGCTCGAGGTCGCGCGGCGTGAGCAGGGCGCCTGGCGCCTCTACGGCTACCAGCAGTAGGCCGCGCCGAAGTCCGCGCCGTTAGTCGAAGCCCCAGGCGTAGACGCGCCGGGGCGTGACCTCCACGACGACCGAGTCCCCGTCGCCGAGGGCCGCCTGGGCGGGGTACTGCGGGTACTTCGCGTAGAGGCGCCGCCGGATCCGGCGGAATGTCGGATTCCGCGCGTGGACCCGCGCGGTGCCCTGCACCACCACGCCCCGGAGGCGGTCCCAGGCCTCGCTGTAGTCGTCGGCGCTCACGGCGACCTGCGGGTTCGCGCGGAGGTTCTCGATCTTCCGCCCGGTCTTCCCGGACGCGAAGTAGAGCCGGCCGGCCTCGACGACCAGGCACACCGGGACGACGTGCGGGATCCCGCGGGCGTCGGCGGTCGCCACCTGGGCGACGCGCTGGAGGGCCAGGAAGTCGGCGTGGGCGCGCCGGAGCCGCATCGGGGGCGGCCGGAGCTCCTAGCCCTCGCCGAGGAGTCCGCGGTTGATCTCGATCTTCGCGCTTGCCCGGGCCGCGGCGAGCCACGCCTGCCAGAGCCGAGCGCGCTTCTCGCGAAGCAGCCGCTCCGTGAGCGCGGCGCGCGCCGGCTCGAACCCGGCCGCGTCCGGGCGCTCGCGCCCGAGGAGCTTGACGACGTAGAAGCCGCCGGGACCCTCGACCGGGCCGCCGACGCCGCCCTCGGCAAGCGTGAGCGCGACGGGGCTCAGCACCTGGCCGAGCGCCCGGTCGCCCAGGGGCTCGGCCCGGGAGAACGGGCCGATCTCCCCGTAGGTCGCGGTGCCCTGGCGCGCGAGCCCGCGCGAGTCCTCGCCCTTCCGGACCGCCTCGGCGAGCTTCTCCGCCCGCGCCTTCGCGTCGTCGAGCGCCTTCTGGCGGCGGACGGCGCGCTCGACGTCCTGGCGGGCCTCGTCGAGCGACCGGAGCCGCGCGGGCTCGGTGCCGACGAGCCGGAAGACGACGAATCCCTCGGGCACGCGCACGGGGCTGCTCACGCCGTCCGGGGGCAAGGCGAAGATGGCGTCGCTGGCCTCGGCCACCCGGCCGACGCCCTCGACCGGGTCGCCCCGGCGCAGCGGGCCCGCCTCGCGCACGGTGAGGCCGAGCCGGTGCGCCTCCGCGGCGAAGTCGCTCGCGACCAGTAGCGCGCGCTGGGCCTCCTGCGCCCGATCGCGGTGGGCCTTGAGCTGCCCCTCGGCGGCGAGCGTCGCCCGGAGGGTCGGCGCGACCTCCTTCAGCTCCTTCCGCGAGCCCGGCACGACCTCGAACACCTTGACGAGGTGGTAGCCGAAGGGGCTCCGGACGGGGCCCCCGAGCTCGCCCGCCTTGAGGCTCTGGATCAGCTTGTCGACCTCGGGCACGACCTCGCCCGCGGCGAGCAGGCCGAGGTCGCCGCCGCGGCTCGCCGTCGCGGCATCCTCGGACATCTCCTTCGCCACCTGGGCGAAGTCGGCACCGCCGCGGATCCGGCCGAGCGCGGTTTCGGCGCGCGCCTTGGCCTGGTCCTCGGCCGCGCTGCCGCCGATCGCCGGCACCTTGACGAGGATGTGCGAGACCCTCCGGCGGGCCGGCTGCTCGAACTGGCTGCGCCGGGCCTTGTACGCCGCCTCGACGTCGGCGTCGCTGACCGCCGGGGCCGGCACGCTCGCGGCCGGCAGGATCGCCGCCAGGACGCGCCGGCGCTCCGGCTGGGTGAACTCGGCGGGATGCGCCTTGTAGTAGGCGTCGAGCTCGGCGTCGGTGACCGCGAGCCCGTCACCGGGGCCCGCGGAGACCAGGAGATAGCCCGCGCGCACGCGGGTCCGCTCGGCCTCCCAGGCCTGCCGGGCCTCGGCCTCGGAGACCTTGGCCCCGTCCGCGACGAGCGTCTGCAGGCGCTGCCGCGCAAGCTCCGTCCGGAAGTCGGCCTCGAAGTCGCCCGGCGTCATCGGGGGCTGGGTCAAGGCGAGGAGCCGCACGTACCGCTCGCGGGAGAAGCGCCCGCCCTCCTGGAAGGCGCCGATGCGCATGATCTGGTCGGCCAGCTCGGCGTCGGAGACGACGATGCCCTCGCGGGCCGCCCCCCGGGCGATGAGCCGCTCCTCGATCAGGCGCTCGACCACCTGCTCGCGGAGGTGGAGCATCCGGGGGAGCTCATCGCTCCAGCGGTCGCCCGCCATCTGCCGCGTCTGCTCCACGGCCGCCCGGTACGCGCGGTCGAAGGTCACCGCCGAGACGGCGTCCCCGTCGACGGTCACCACCGCGGCCCCGCCGCCGCCCTGGCCGCCCGAGCCCCGCTGGGTGCCGAAGTACGCGAGGCTCACGACGAACGCGATCAGCACCGCGGCGAGCAGATACGGCGCCAGGCGCCGCATCCAGTGCATCATCGCCATAGAGGGATTAGCCTACCACACGGCCCGCGCGGGGCCGGCGGCGCCGCGGGCGGCTCAGTGGAGCGCGAAGTACAGAAGGAAGGCGGCCGCCGCGACGTAGAGCAGGGGATGGACGGCGCCCGCCCGCCCCCGCACCAGCTTGATGACGACGTAGCTCACGAAGCCCGCGCCGATCCCGTTCGTGATCGAGTACGAGAACGGCATGAGCGTCATGGTGAGGAGCGCCGGGAAGCCCTCCTCCAGGTCCCCGAACGGGATCTCCCGGACGAGGGCGCACATGAGATAGCCCACCACGATGAGGGCCGGCGCGGTGGCCTCGGCGGGCACGACGCCCGCCAGCGGCGCCAGGAAGAGGGCGATAGCGAAGCAGGCCGCGACGACGACCGAGGTGAGCCCGGTGCGGCCCCCCGCCGCCACGCCGGCCGCGGACTCGATGTAGGTGGTCGCCGACGAGGCGCTCGCCGCCCCGCCGAGGGCGGCGGCGAGGGAGTCCACCACGAGGACCCGGTTCATGCGCGGCAGCCGCCCCGCCGTGTCGAGCCAGCCGGCCTCGGCTCCGATCCCGACCACGGTGCCGATCGTGTCGAAGAAGTCCGACAGCATGATCGAGAAGATCGCGAGACCGGCGGCGAGAACGCCGAGCCGGGCGAAGACCTCGACGTTGATGCCCGCGCCGAGCGTCGAGAAGTCCGGCCAGGCCACGAGCGACCGCGGCACCACCGCCACGCCCGGTGTCGTCCACACGCCGCCGCCGTGGAGCGCGTTGACGAAGATCGCCAGGACGGTCGTGCCGAGGATCCCGAGGAGCAGCGCGGCGCGCGTGCCGCGCGCCAGGAAGAGCAGCGTCAGGAGGAGGCCCGCCACGGCCACCAGCACCTTCGGGCTCGTGAGCGCGCCGAGCGTCACCGGGATGCCCTGGCCGGGCCGGACGAAGCCGCCGTTCACCAGGCCGATGAACAGGATGAAGAGCCCGATCCCGACCGAGATGGCGCGCTTCAGCGCGAGGGGGATGGCGTTCAGCACCGCCTCGCGCGCGCCGACCAGGACGAGGAGCGTGATCACGACCCCCTCGAGGAAGATCACGCCCATCGCCGCCTGCCACGGGAGCTTCTGGGCCGCGATCAGCTGAAAGGCGACCACAGCGTTGAGCCCCATGCCGGAGGCGACGGCCAGGGGGTAGTTCGTGACGAGCCCCATCGCCCCCGTGGCGAGCGCCGCCACCAGGCACGTGGCCGCGAGGGTCGGCGCGAACGGGACGCCCTGCGCCTGGAGCGCGGGAATGCCGCTGAAGGAGAGGATCGCGGGGTTCACGAAGATGATGTAGGCCATGACCATGAACGTCGTCAGGCCCGCCACGACCTCCCGGCCCGCGGTCGTGCCGTGCTCCCTGAGCCTGAAGTAGCCGTCCAGCATCACGCGACCTCCGGGCCGGGGTCGTCCGCCGCGTCGGCGTCCTCCTCGGCGGCGGGCGGGATCGGCCCCGGGCGGCCGCCGGCGTCCGGCTGGACCCGGCGGGCCAGGGTGAGAAAGCCGGTGTGCGCGACCATGCGGTGGGCCGGCCGGACGGAAGGCCCGGCGATGTTCCAGGGCCGGAGGAGGGTCTCGAACGTCTCGACGAGCGCGAACGCGGGGTGCGCCGCCAGCTCCTCGTGGATCCGCTGGGACTGCGGGATCGTCGGGACGTAGGAGCAGAACAGGCCGCCGGCGCGGAGGGCCGCCGCCGCCGACTCCACCATCCGCCACGGCTCGGGGAGGTCCAGCACCACGCGGTCCACGTCCTGCTCCTCGATGCCGAGGTAGACGTCCTGGTGGCGCACGGTCAGGGGCACGCCCGGGCCGAGCCGCGCCTCGATGTTCCGCTGGGCGCGCCGCGCGAACTCATCGCGCGTCTCGTAGGAGACGACGCGGCCCGTGGGGCCGACCAGCCGCAGGAGCACGAGGGTCAGCGCGCCCGAGCCCAGGCCGGCTTCGACGACCGTCTGGCCGGGCCCGATGTCCGCGAAGAGCGCGATCGTCGCCAGGTCTTTCGGGTAGATGATCTGGGCGCCCCGCGGCATCTCCAGCACGTACTCGGCGAGCGTCGGGCGGAGGGCGAGGTACCGCGCCCCGCGGGTCGTCACGGCCACCGCGCCCTCGGGGAGACCCACCAGGGTGTCGTGCGGGATGAAGCCGCGATCGGAGTGGAACGCCTGGCCCGGGCGTAGCGTCACCAGATACCGCTTGCCCCGCCGGAGGTCGACGAGGAGGATCACGTCCCCGGCGCGGAGCAGCGCCTCGTCGCCCATCGTGGCCGTCAGGCGAAGGCGTCCAGTCCGGTCAGGTCGCGCCCGATGATCAGGGTGTGGACGTCGTGGGTCCCCTCGTACGTGATCACGGTCTCGAGGTTCAGGAGGTGCCGGATGATCGGGTGCTCGTCGACGATCCCGGCGGCGCCCAGGATGTCCCGCGCCATCCGGGCCGTCTCGAGCGCCATCCACACGTTGTTCATCTTGGCCATCGACACCTGCTGCGGCCGGACGCCGGGGCCGTCCTTCAGGCGGCCGAGCTGGAGGCAGAGGAGCTGGGCCTTCGTGATCTCCGTCACCATCCACACGAGCTTCTTCTGCACGAGCTGGAAGCCGGCGATGGCCTTCCCGAATTGGACGCGCGTCCGCGCGTACTGGAGCGCCCAGTCGTAGCAGGCCTGGGCCGCGCCGACGGCGCCCCAGGCGATCCCGTAGCGGGCCTGGGACAGGCACGCCAGGGGCGCCTTGAGCCCCGTGGCGCCCGGGAGCCGGTTCGCGAGCGCGATGCGGCAGTCCTGGAAGGAGAGCTCCGAGGTGATCGAGGCCCGCATCGAGAATTTCCCGTGGATGTCGAGGGCGCCGAAGCCCGGGGTGCCGCGCTCGACCAGGTAGCCGCCGACCTCGCCGGCCTCGTCCTTCGCCCACACGACGGCGACGTCGGCGACCGAGCCGTTCGTGATCCAGAGCTTGGTGCCGTTGAGGACGTAGTGGTCGCCCTGCCGGACGGCGCGGGTCGCCATCCCCCCCGGGTCGGACCCGTGGTCGGGCTCGGTGAGCCCGAAGCACCCGATAACCGTCCCCTGCTGGAGCGCCGGCAGCCACCGGTCCCGCTGCGCGTCGGACCCGAAGCGATGGATGGGATACATGACGAGGCTGCTCTGCACCGAGGCGAACGAGCGGAGGCCCGAGTCCCCGCGCTCGAGCTCCTGCATGATCAGCCCGTAGGCCACGTTCGACAGGCCCGCGCACCCGTAGCCCTTGAGGGTCGCGCCGAAGACGCCGAGCTCCCCCAGGGGGCGCGCCAGCTCGAGCGGGAAGGTGCCGGCCCGGTGGTGCTCGGTGACGAGCGGCAGGAACTCGGCCTCGACCCAGTCCCGGACCGCGTCGCGCACCATCCGCTCCTCGTCCGAGAGCAAGGTCTCGACGCCGTAGTAGTCCACGCCGCGGAACTTCTCCATGCCGTCCTCTCCTTGGGGTCCTCGGGCCCGCGCGCGCCGGCTCAGCCCCCGGTCAGCAGGGCGAACATCCGCCGCAGCAGGGCCTCGTGCTCCTCGACGTTCTGGGGGAAGATCCGCAGCTCGTCGTGGGCATGGAGGTCCAGCGCCGTGACGAGATTGCCCGTCGCCCAGCCGCCGAGATCGACGACCTGGAAGCAGGATCGCCCCGCCTCGGGATGGTCGGTGACGAAGACGAACACGAGGGTCGGCCAGTGCCGCTTGGCGACCGCGAACAGGGAATGGGGCCCGCGCTGGGACTCGATGAGCAGGTACTGGCTCACCTGGGGGCGGTAGCGCACCTCGACGACGCACGGGACGGCGGGGGCGCCGGCGCCCGTGACGGGAAGCACCGCCTGGAAGTCGGGGATCAGGTCCTCCCGGCCCAGGCGCTGCGACGTCTCGACGGCAACGGGCGGAGCGAGGGTGAAGCCGGCCCGCCGGAAGATCGACTCCACGAGGGCCACCGCGATCCGTCCCTTGATCTCGAGCAGGTCCACGGGTCAGCCCGTCGGGCGCGGCGGGCGGTCCACGAGGAGCCCCTCCCGGAACGCCCGCGTGAGCTCGCCGTCGTGGCGATGGTTGCGCGCGAAGATGCGGCACTGGGCGACCTTGCCCGGGAGGTACTTGAAGAGCGCCGCCAGCGCCGCGGCGGACACGCGGCCGGTCACCCCGTCGTAGACGTAGACCTGCCGGTCTCCCATCGCGAGCGGGTTCACCGGGCGCGGGTCCTGGAAGGCGAGGTCGACCTGGAACTCGAGGTCCCGGAGCGCGGGCGGGAGCGCCGCCCGGACCCGGTCCACGACGGACTCGGGATGCATCCCGGCCCAGCCGGGGATCTCCGCGTCGTCGAGCACCTCCTCGTGGACCATGCGCCAGCGGATCCGCCGGTCGAGCACCTGCCGCCACTCCTGCCCGAGCGCGCGTCGCTCCGGGTCGTCGGCCTCGTGCCAGCGGCCGACCTCCTCGAGCAGCGTCCACTCCGTGAGATGCAGATACGGATGGAGGTCCTTCCGCAGGTCCCACGGGAAGACGATGCGCATCGTCGGCCGGAAGATCTCCTTGAGGTGCAGGTCGATGGCGCGCGTCGTCCGGTGGTAGTAGACGTTCGTGTACATGTAGAAGCGCGCGGTCAGGAACATGATGAGGGCCTGCGTCCCGCTCCGGTCGAGCGTCAGGCCCTCCGGCGTGAAGAAGCTGTAGTAGATGATCCGGTCGAGATCCGCCCCCACCGCCACCCCGCACATGTGGGCGTCGCGGAGGACGTAGTCGAGGTTGTCCGCGGTGTAGATCCCCGAGAGCACGGGCTTGAGGAACGCGAGCCAGCGGGGGTCGCCGGGGGCCGGCTGGGTGTAGCCCTTGCCCATGAGGTAGCAGATCCACTCGGGCTCGATGGCCTCGCCGGGGGCGAACACGCCGTGGGGGCTCCGGCGGAGGCCGCGGATCGCGTCCCCGAGCTCCTCCCGGATGATCCGCTGGCCGAGCAGCTCGTGGGTGAGGTCGATGTCGGCCAGGAAGTTGTCGTCGAAGAAGTGCCCGAACGGGCCGTGGCCCACGTCGTGGAGCAGCCCGGCGACGCGGAGCAGCTCCTCCACGAGCGGCGCGGACGGCGCGTCGGGAAAGACGGCCCGGAGCGACGGCCAGAGCTGCTGGGCGAAGCGGCCGGCCACGTGCATCGCCCCGAGGGCGTGCGGGAACCGGCTGTGCTCGGCGGTCGGGAACACCCAGCGCGCCGATTGGAGCTGGGGGATTCGCCGGAGGCGCTGCACCCAGGGGGTGTCGATCAGGTCCTGCTCGGTCGTCTCGCCCGCGATCAGGCCGTCGGCCCGGGTGTAGAGAAGGTACCCGTGGATCGGGTCGACGATGACGCCCTTGCCGCGGTAGGTCTCGGCGCCCGTCATCGCGCGCTACACGAGCCCGACCTGGCTGCGGTCCCCGAGCATGAGGTTGTAGGCCCGGGGCTTCGTTGCCGCGCGGTAGACGCGGGCGCCCCGGCCGAGCAGGCTCGACTCGATCCGCGCGCCCACGTCGGTCACCGACGAGCCCTCGAGGATGATCGAGTGCTCGATCTCGCTCCCGCGGATCGTCACGCCGTCGCCGACCGCCGTGAAGGGCCCCACGTAGGCGTTCTCGATCACGGCGTCCCGGCCGATGATGGCCGGACCCCGCACGACGCTCCGCACGACCCGGGCGCCCGCCTCGACCACGACGCGCCCGGTGACCTCCGAGCCCTCGACGACGCCGTCCACGCGCGGGTCCAGCGCGTCCAGCACGATCCGGTTGGCCTCGAGGAGGTCCTCGAGCTTCCCGGTGTCCTTCCACCACCCCTCGATGACGTGGGGGCGGACGGCCAGCCCGTGGTCGATCAGGTACTGGATGGCGTCGGTGATCTCGAGCTCGCCGCGCCCGGAGGGGCGGATGCCCCGAGCCGCGTCGAACACGTGATGGTCGAACATGTAGACGCCGACCAGCGCCAGGTCGGAGGGCGGCGCCCCGGGCTTCTCCACGAGCCGCACGACGCGCCCGCCGTCCAGGACCGCGACCCCGAAGTCCTGGGGGTTCGGCACCTTGGCCAGGAGGATCTGGGCCGCGGGGGCCTCTGCCTGGAAGCGCGCGACCAGGGGCGCGAGGGGCTCGCGGATCAGGTTGTCGCCGAGGTACATCACGAACGGCTCGCCCCGGAGAAACGGCTCGGCCGTGAGCACGGCGTGCGCCAGGCCGAGCGGGGCCGTCTGCGGGATGTAGGTGACTCGCACGCCCCAGCGGCTCCCGTCGCCCACCGCGTCCCGGATCTCCTGGTGGGTGTCGCCGACGACGATGCCGACCTCCTCGAGCCCCGACGCCGCGAGCGCCTCGAGGCCGTAGAACAGGATCGGCTTGTTGGCGACCGGGACGAGCTGCTTGGCCGACGTGTACGTGATCGGCCGGAGGCGCGTTCCGCGCCCCCCGGAAAGGATCAGCCCGCGCATGCCCGTGGCCCCCCGCTCCCCCACCTGCCCCCGACTACCCGAGATGGCGGTGCTGCCACGCCCGGTAGAGCGTGAGGATCATGATCTTCACGTCGAGCGCCAGCGACCAGTTCTGGATGTAGTAGAGGTCGTACTCGATGCGCTTCTCGAGGGAAGTGTCCCCCCGCAGCCCGTTGACCTGCGCCCACCCCGTGAGCCCGGCCTTGACCTTGTGCCGGAGCATGTACTGCGGGATCCGCGTCTTGAACTGGTGGACGAAGAACGGGCGCTCCGGCCGGGGGCCGACGAGGCTCATGTCCCCGGCGAGCACGTTCCAGAGCTGCGGCAGCTCGTCGAGCGAGAACCGCCGGAGCCGTCGCCCGAACCCGGTCGCGCGGCGATCGCCGCGGCGGGCCCACACCGGGCCCGTCTCCTCCTCGGCCCCCGCCGGCATCGTGCGGAACTTCAGGATGTCGAACGTGCGGCCGTCGAGGCCCGTGCGCTCCTGGCGGTAGAGCACCGGGCCCGGCGACGTCAGCCGGATCGCGAGGGCGATCGCGCCGAGGACGGGGGAAAGCACGACCAGCCCGAGCGTCGCCAGCACGAGGTCCGAGCCGCGCTTGAGGAGGCGCGCCCAGCCCGTGATCGGCGACTGCGCGAGGCTGATGACCGGCAGGCCCTCGAGCTCCTCGACGGCCGCGCGCAGCGTGACGAACTGCAGCACGTCCGGGACCATCTTGACGTCGACCAGCTCGCCCTCGATGGCGTTCAGGACCTTCAGCACCTCGTGGTGCGCCTCCAGCGGCAGCGCCAAGAAGAGCTGGTCCACCCGGTAGTCGGCCAGGACGCGCGTGACCGCCTCACACCCCCCGAGGATCTCCTTGCCCTCGATGCGCTCCCCGATCGGGATCCGGTCGTCGAGGTAGCCGACCACGCGCACGCCGAACTCCGGGTGGCCCCGGAGCCGCCGGACGACTTCCTGCCCGAGCTCTCCCGCCCCGACGACCAGCGCGCGGCGGACGAAGCGCCCGTGGCGCCGGAGCGCCCGGACCACGTCGCGGATCGCGAGCCGGACCCCGAAGACCGCGACGACATCGAACCCCCAGAAGAACAGCATGAACCAGCGCGAGTAGGAGAAGTTCCGGAAGAAGAACGTCCCGGCCACCAGGAGGAGCGTGGCGAGCGTGGCGCCCTGGATCACGACGAAGGCCTCGTCGGCCTTGGTCCGCTCGTGCCGGTACTCGTAGAGCCCGACCGCCCGGAGCGAGAGCGCGTGGAGCGGCAGGAGCAGCGTCAGGAGCGCGAGGTAGGGCTCCATCGGCGGGATGCCGAGCGGCGCGGGGATCATGTCGGCCCGGAAGCGGACGAAGTACGCCGCGATGAGGGCGACGGCGCCGGCGAGGGCGTCCCCCGCCGCGAGGGCCAGGACCAGCCACAGGCGGCGCTCCTTCAGCACGCGGCCCGCTGCTCCTGCCCCGTCCCGAGCGCGGCCGTCACGAACGCCGTCATCTCCGCCCGGAACGGCTCCTCGCCGAAGCGGAGCGCGTGGGCCCGGATCTTCTCCGGGCTCCAGCCGGTCACCTCGGCGCGCTCGAGCGCGTCGCCGAGCGCCGCGGCCGTCGGCTCGCGGAAGAAGAGCCCGGTCACGCCGTCCACGACGGTCTCGGTCAGGGCGCCCCGCCCGTACGCGATGACCGGCCGCCCCGCCGCCATCGCCTCCAGGGGCGCGATGCCGAACTCCTCCTCCCCCGGGAAGACGAACGCCCGGCAGCGGGCGACCGCTTGGCGGACCGCCTCGTCGGGCAGCCACCCGAGGAAGCGCACGGTGGGGCCGGCGCGCCGGCGAAGCCGCGCGAGCTCCGGCCCCGTGCCGATGACATCCAGCCGGCGGCCGAGGCGGGTGCACGCGTCGACCGCCACGTCGACCCGCTTGTACGGCGTGAGTGCGGACAGGCAGAGGTACGCGT
This sequence comes from Candidatus Methylomirabilota bacterium, assembly GCA_036558225.1. Lineage (GTDB taxonomy): Bacteria > Methylomirabilota > Methylomirabilia > Rokubacteriales > DASRDR01 > DASRDR01. Next base: position 14,063 of record DATBGA010000111.1, read on the forward strand.
CGTCGAGCGCGCCCGGGGCGCTCGGCCGGAAGAACTCCGTGCGCACCGGGGGATAGACGACGCGCGCGTCCCGGCCCCAGACGCGCTGGATGCGGACGGCCACGTGGCGCGAGATGCACGCGAGATGGCCGGCGCGACGGCCCGCCGCGCGGTCCCACCGGCGGAGCGCCGCGAGGGCGACCCGGATGGGCCCGCGGGCTAGCGGCGGCATCCGCCCCAGGTAGGCGCCCTCGAATGTCCACGCGTAGCGCATCGGCGTGAAGCAGTACACCACGTGCGCCGCGACCGCGGCCGGGCGCGCCCCGACCGCGACGCAGTGGCTCGTGGCCAGCACGAGGTCGTAGCCCGAGAGGTCGAAGCGCCGCACGGCGAGCGGAAACAGGGGCAGGTATTGGCGGAAGCGGCGCGGCGCCCCGGGCAGCCGCTGGATGAAGGACGTTCGGATGGGCCGCGCCTCGATCGCCGGCGCGACGCTGCCGGGGACGTGGACGAGCGTGAAGATGTCCGCGGCGGGGAACAATTCGAGGAGGCTCTCGAGGACCCGCTCGCCTCCCCGCATGCCGGTCAGCCAGTCATGGACCAGCGCGACCCGCATCACTCACCCACGTTCCTCAGGCCTCCAGCGCCTCACGGTAGACGGCGACCGTGGCCTCGGCGACGTGCCGCCACGAGAATGCGCGCGCACGGGCCAGTCCACGGGCCCGGAGCGCGGCGCGGAGAGGTTCTTGACCCGCCAGAGTATACATAGCCTCGCGCAGCGCGTCAACGTCGGCGGGGTCGACGAGCAGGCCGGCGTCACCCACGACCTCGGGCAGGCCGCCGCGGTTCGCCGCGACCACGGGCGCGCCGCAGGCCATCGCCTCCAGCGCCGCGAGCCCGAAGCCTTCCCAAAGCGACGGGCACACCACGAGGACGGCGCGCTGATAGAGGCGCGCCAGGGCCGGCGCCGGCACCGGGGGCAGCACCTGCACGCGCGTCCCGAGGCCCGGCGCGGCGCAGAGTCCCTCCACGTGCGCGCGCGCGGCCGGCGGGATGCCGACCAGCACGAGGCGGCCGAGCGCGGGCGGGAGTCCCGCGAACGCCTCAAGGAGCCGCGCGAGGTTCTTGTGCGGGAGAGGGTTCCCCACGAAGAGGAAGTACGGCCGCGCCACGCCGAGCTCGTCGAGGGTCGGGTCCGCCGCCCCCGGCGACTCCGCGGGCCCGAAGGGCGCGCCCACGCCGTTCGGGATCACGCGGATCTGCGCCGGCCGGGCGCCGAGCCGCTCGACGAGGTCCCGGCTCGTCGACTCGGAGACCGTGATCAGGCGCCGCGCCCGGCGCACCGCCAGCCGGAGCATCAGCCGCGCGTAGAGCGGCGCGAGGAGATGGCGGTGCCGCACCGGGAACCGCAGGTGAATCAGGTCGTGCACCGTCACGACCGCGGGGCACGGGAGCCAGGGCGGGCAAACGTAGTGTGGCGCGTGGTAGAGGTCCGCGCGGTCGCGGCGCGCGGCGAGGGCGAGCTGCCAGAGCTCCCGGACGGAGTACGCGCGCGCGCCCGCGGAGCGCCAGTCGGCGCGCGCGCCCCACGCGGCGGCGGTGGGCGCCGAGGGCGGCCGCCCTGGCGGCAGGTACGCCACCAGCGCCTCGGGCTGGCCCACCGCGGGGAGCGCCTCGAGGAGTCCCTGGATGTAGGTCCCGATCCCGAAGTCGTCGATCTTGCGCGCGTCGATCGCGACCTTCATCCGGGGCATCGCCCCCGGTACACCGCGTCGTACACCGCCAGCGTCTGGCGGGCCACCCGGTTCCACTCGAACTCCGCCGCGCGCGCGCGCCCGCGGGCGACCAGCCGCTCCCGGAGCGTCGCGTCGGTGAGCACCGCCTCGATCGCCGTCGCGAGCTCGCCGGGCACGCGCGCGTCGACGAGAAGCGCCGCGTCGCCCGCCACCTCGGGGATGGACCCCGCCCGCGCCGCGACGACCGGCGCGCCCGCCGCCATCGCCTCCAGCACCGGCAGCCCGAAGCCCTCGTAGAGGGACGGGAAGACGAAGCACGTCGCGCCCGCGTAGAGGGCCGGCAGGTCCGCGAGCGGCACGTAGTCGGTGAAGGCGACGGCCTCGCCGAGCCCGTGCTCCTCCACCGCGCGAAAGATCCCCGCGTGGAGCCAGGCCCGCGTGCCGGCGAGGACGAGCTGCGCGGAGCGACCCTGCGTGCCGAGCCGGCGCCGCACCTCCGCGAACGCCTCGATCAGCCCCGGCAGGTTCTTGCGGGGCTCGAGGTTCCCGACGAACAGGCAGTAGGGGCGCCGGAGCCCGTAGCGGCGGACCACGGCCTCGATCTCCTCGGCCGACGGCGGGCGGGCGAACTCCGGCCCGACCGCCTCGTGGATCACGACGATCTTGGCCGGCGGGACCCCCAGGATCTGGACGAGATCGGCCTTGGTGGCCTGCGACACCGCGATGATCCGGTCGGCCGACCGCGCGGCGAGCCGCGTCATGAGCCGCATGTAGAGGCTGTACTTCCGCGGCACGGTCTCGGGAAACAGGAACGAGACCAGGTCATGGATCGTGACGACGGTCCGGTAGCCGAGCTTGACGTGCGGCAGGAAGACGGCCGGGCCGTGATAGACGTCCGTCCGGAGGGCGCGGAGCCGGAGCGGGAGGTACCCCAAGAGCCAGAGGTCTCCCCGGAGGTGATCCTCGAACGACACGCGGGTCGGCGACGCCGCCACATTGGCCTGGTGGACCGGCAGCCCCGGGCCGTCCGCGGCCACGAGGCAGGTGTAGCGGTTCTCCGCGTCGATCGCGGCGAGCCCGGTGATGAGCCGCTGGGCATAGGCGCCCACGCCCGACTGGCGCCGCGCGATGTAGCGCGCGTCGAGGACGACGTGCATCAGCGCACTCCCGCTGCCGACGGGGGCCCGGGGCGGCCGAGCGCCCCCCGCAGGAGACGCAGATACACCGCGCCGGGCGCCGGCTTCAGCACCGCGAGGGCCACGCCGTACGCCACGAGGGCGCCGGCGAAGCGCCACGGGCCGGCCGGCACGAGGCTCGCGACGATCGCTCCGGCCGCCGCGGCGGCGAGGCCCTTGGCCGCCCCGCGCCCAAGCGGCCAGCCGGCGAGCCCCCGCACGCTCAGGAGCCCCGCCCCCAGGATCACGACCTCCACGATCAGCACGCCGACGGCCGCCCCCAGGGCGCCGGCGACCGCCGCCAGGCTCGGGATCGCCAGCAGGCCCGTCACGAATGCGACCGCCGCGACCGCCCGGAGCCGGCGGGGCCGATCGAGCGCCAGCAGCACGATGCCGAGCAGGTGCCCCAGCATGGCGCAGGTGGCGGCCGTGCCCAGCACCGCCAGGACGGACGCGGTCGGCCCGTAGCCCGGGCCGTAGATCCACGGCGTCAGCCAGGACGCGCCCGCGCCGAGCCCGAGGGCGATCGGCAGCGCGACGAGCAGGAGCGCCTCGCACGCCTGGCTCGTGAGCGTCCGGACGCGCGGGTGCCGGGCCGGCGTCCGGGCCAACTCCGGATAGACGGCGGCCTCCAGGCTGGTCAGCACGACCCACGCCACGTCGTACACGCGGAACGCCGCGCCGAAGTGGCCCACGGCCTGGTCCCCGGCGAGCAGCGCGAGCGCGACCGGGGCCAGGCGCGAGGTGGCGGCGCCGAGGATCTGCGCCTGCGCGACGGGGGCGAGCTCCCGCGCGAGCCGGCGCGCGCCCGCGGGGCGCCACCACCGGCCGAGCGGCGCGACACGCCGGTGGATGCGCCAGGTCGCGAACGCGAGCGAGACGGCCGCGGCCAGGGCGAACGCCGCCGCCACCCCGAGGAGCCCGGCGCCGAGCCCGAGCGCGGTGAAGCCCGCGATCGCCAGCACACCCTTCTCCACGAGCCGCATCTGGAGCTCGTGCTCGAGCCGCTGGACCGCCGTGAAGACGGACACCGCGTTCTCCAGGAACGCCTGGAGCGTGATGGCCAGCCCGAGAAGCCAGACGGTGAGGGTCGTGTCCCAGGGCCGGTGCATGAGGAGGGGCACGGCCAGGTAGACCGGGCCGAGGAGCCCGAGGAGCGCGAGCTTCAGCGTGACGGCCGTTCCCCACCGGTCGGCGGTCACGCTCGGGTCCCGGGCCACCGCCCGTGTGAGGACGAGCGAGATGCCGAAGTCCAGCGCGATCCCAAGGATCGTCGCCAGCGCGTAGCCGAAGGTGAACTTCCCGAACTCGGCGGGGCCGAGGACGCGGGCCATCACGATGACGAGGACGAGCGACGCGAACCGCGTCGCCTGCACCAGGACCTTGAGGGCGGCGCTCCGCGCGATCCGCTCGGCCCCCCCGCGCGGAGCGGTCATGCGACCGCCGCCCGATAGACGGCCAGCGTCTCGCGCGCCGTCCGCTCCCAGGAGAACGCCGCGGCGCGGGCCAGGCCGGCCGCGCGGAGCCGCTCCCGGAGGGCCGGCTCGGCGAGGAGGCGCCCGAGCGCCTCGGTGAAGGGCGCGGGCTCCGGCTCGACCAGAAGGGCCGCGCCCGCCGTCACCTCGGGCAGGGCGCCCCGGTTCGACGCGACGACGGGCGCGCCGGCGGCCATCGCCTCGAGCGCGGGCAGCCCGAACCCCTCCCACAGCGAGGGGAACGCGAACGCGAGCGCGCCGCCGTAGAGCGCCGGCAGGTCGGCGTCCGGCGCCGGGCCGACGAAGCGCACCGCGTCGTCGAGGCCGAGCGCGTGCGCGCGCTGCGCCGGGTCCGGACCCCAGCCGGGCGCCCCCACGACCACGAGCTCGGTCTCCCCCCAGAGCCCCGCGCGCTGGAGGCGGACGACGGCTTCCAGGAGCACGCCGAGATTCTTTTTCGGCTCGAGGAATCCGACGAACAGGACGTACGGGCGATCGAGCCCGTAGCGGGCGCGCGTCGCCGCGACGGCCGGCGGCGAGGGCGGCACGAAGTGCGGCGCCGCGGCCTCGGGCACGACCACGACGCGCCCGGGCGGCAGGCGATAGCGGGCCAGGAGCTCCGCGCGCGTGGTCTCCGAGACGGCGATGACGCGCGCAGCCCGGCGAAGCGCCCCGCCGAGGAGCCCGCGGACGGCCCAGCGATGCCGAGGGGGGACCAGATGCGGCAGGCGCCAGGGCACCAGGTCGTGGACGGTGGTCACGAGCGCCCACGGCCCGCGGCCCGGCAGCTCGAATCCGGTGACGCCGTGGAAGACGTCGACGGGGCGGCGGCGGAGGTCGCGCGGCGCGTGCCAGAGCGACCAGAGGAGGCGCTGGGGCCAAGGGAGGCACCGCACCTCCACCCCGGCCGGGGTCGGCCCGGGGGGCCGGTCCACATAGAGGACCCAGCGCTCCTCCGGGGCGAGCCGGAGGAGGCTCTCGGTCAGCGAGCGGGTGTACCGGCCGATCCCGCTCCGCGGCTCCGCCCATAGCCGTGCGTCGATTGCGATGCGCATCTAGCAGCCAACATTACCCAAATTGCGTCGTGACCTCGGCCAGTCAGTGTAGCCCGCCCGGTCTGGACGGCTCAAGGAGGAAATATCTACCTGGACCCGATCGGGATATGTGGTAATGTGCTCAAGGCGAGCCGCGCATGGCTCCGCGCCCCGACTCACCCACGGGCCCGAGGAGTGATCCGCATGAAGACCTACCGCGATCTCGTCGCCGAGGCCAAGCGTGCCGTGCCGGAGGTTTCCGTGGAGGACGTGCACGGGCGGCTCGCCCGCGGCGAGGCCCTTGCCCTCGTCGACGTCCGGGATCCGGACGAGTTCCGCGAGGGCGCCGTCGCCGGCGCCGTCCCCATCAGCCGGGGCTTCCTCGAGTTCAAGGTCCCGGAGGCGTTCCCGGACCCCGAGACCCCGCTGGTGCTCTATTGCCTGTCCGGCCTCCGGTCGCTCCTCGCCGGCAAGGTACTCCACGACCTCGGCTACACCAACGTGAGCTCGATGGCGGGCGGCATCCGGCGCTGGAAGGAGCTGAAGTTCCCCCTCGTCAGGGACCAGCCGCTCACGCCGGACCAGATGGAGCGCTACAGCCGCCACTTCATGCTCGCGCAGGTGGGTGAGCCGGGCCAGAAGACGCTGCTCCGCTCGAAGGCCCTCCTGATCGGCGCGGGCGGCCTCGGCTCGCCGACCGCGGTCTACCTCGCCGCTGCCGGCGTGGGCACGCTCGGCATCGTCGACGACGACGTCGTGGACCTGTCGAACCTCCAGCGCCAGATCCTCCACCGGACGTCGGACGTCGGCCGGCCGAAGGTCGAGTCCGCGCGCGACACGATCACGGCCCTGAACCCCGACGTGACGGTGGTCCCGTACGCCGAGCGGCTCACGGTGGACAACATCGAGCGGATCATCAAGGACTACGACGTCATCGTGGACGGGTCGGACAACTTCGCGACGCGGTACCTCGTCAACGACGCCTGCTACCTCGCCGGCAAGCCAAACGTCCATGGCTCGATCTTCCAGTTCGAGGGCATGGTCACGGTGCTGGCGCCCGACCGCGGCCCCTGCTACCGCTGCCTCTACCCGGTGCCGCCCCCGGCGGGGCTCGTCCCGTCCTGAAACGAAGCCGGCGTCCTGGGCGTGCTCCCGGGACTCATCGGGATGGTGCAGGCGACCGAGACGGTCAAGCTGCTCCTCGGCAAGGGCGAGCCCCTGATCGGCCGGCTGCTGACCTACGACGCGCTCGGCATGCGCTTTCGCGAGGTGCGGCTCCGGAAGGACCCCCAGTGCCCGCTCTGCGGCGACGCACCCGTGATCCGCGACCTGTCGATCCACGCGGCGGGCGACGAGACCTGCGCGCCGCCGGTGGCCGGCTGAGCCGCGCCCGGCGCCCCCCTCAGCGCGGCGGGCGGGCCGGCGCGTCCTCCTCCGGGAAGCGCCCGACGGTCACCGTCAGCTCCTGCGCCTGACCGTCCCGCCAGAGCGAGACGCGCACGGGCGTCCCCACCGGCGTGGTCGAGATCACCCGCTGGAGCTCGCGCGGGGTCGCGATGGCGTGCCCGTCGACCTCCAGGATCACGTCCTTGGCCCGGAGCCCCGCCTGGGCCGCCGGCTGCCCCGGCAGGACGCCCTCGATGCCGACGCCGCGCGGGGTCTCGAGCCCGTAGTCGCCGACATTGTCCTCGGTGATCTCGTCGATCCGCACGCCGAGCCAGCCCCACTCCACGCTGCCCTTGGCGAGGAGCTGCGGGAGGAGCGTCTTGATCAGGTTGATCGGGATGGCGAACCCGATCGAGCCGTTGCGGGCGGCCATCGTGTTGACGCCGACGACCTGTCCGCCCATGTCGACGAGCGGGCCCCCGGAGTTGCCGGGGTTCACGGCCGCGTCGGTCTGGATGAAGTCGAAGCCCGGGGCCGCGGCCTGGAGCGGCGCGCCCTTCCGGCTCACGATCCCGAGCGACACGGTCTGCTCGAGCCCGAAGGGGTGACCGAGCGCCAGGACGAGCTCCCCGACCGCGAGCCGCTCGGAATCGCCGAGCGGGAGCACCGGGAACGCCTCGGCGGCCTCGACCTTGACCAGGGCGAGGTCCACGCGCCGGTCGCGGCCGACGACCGTCCCCGCGAGCCGCCGCCCCGACGCCAGGCGCACCTGCACCGTCGACGACCGCTCGACGACGTGGGCGTTGGTGACGACGTAGCCGCTCGGGTGGATGAGGAACCCCGAGCCGAGCGCCCGCCGGGGTCCCTCCTCGGGATCCGGCTCCTCGCTGGGCCGCTGGACCCGGATCTGCACCAGCGCCGGCTTCAGTTGCTCCGCGAGGCGCGTCAGCGCCGTGTTGAGCCGGAGGAGCTCCGGCTCCGGCGACACGCCCGGCCCCTCGCGCCACAGCGGGCCCGGGGGCGCCGCCGCGGGCTGAGCCCCGACCGGGCTCGCGAGCGCCAGGCTCGCGACGATGCCGAGGATCCACGGCCTGGCTACCCTCATCCCGTCCCTCCCTCGTCCGGCCCCGCTCCGGCCGCCCGCCGCGCCGTGGGCCTCACTCTATCCGAGATTGCCGGCGCCGGCTCGGCTACCGGTTGAGGAGGCCCGCGATGTGCGAGAGCTCCGGCAGGATCAGCCGCTCGACGGCGAGCCGGCACGCCGCCGGCGAGCCGGGCAAGGAGAAGACCACTCGGCCCGCGCGGACCCCCGCCAGGGCCCGCGAGAGCATCGCGGCGGACCCGATCTCCTGATAGGACAAGTGGCGGAACAGCTCGCCGAAGCCCGGGAGGCGCTTCTCGAGGAGCGTGTCGACCGCCTCGAAGGTCTGGTCGCGCGGCGCGATGCCGGTGCCGCCCGTGAAGATGACGGCCTGGACGCCGGGATGGGTGCACGCCTGGTGGATCACCGCGTGCACCTGGCTCGGCTCGTCGCGGACCACGTGATACCCCACCACCTCGTGCCCGGCGCCGGTGAGGAGCTCCCGGATGAGGCGTCCGCTCGTGTCGGTCTCGGGGGTCTTCGAGTCCGACACCGTGCACACGACGCAGCGCACCCGCGACGGGGCGTGGGCCTTGTGCTCGGCGACGGGCGAGCGCCCCGGCCCGCTCGCGGGCCCACCGGAGTCGGTCACGGTCGACCGCGCTCCGCCGCCCGGTACGCCCGGTCCAGGACCTCCACGACGTGGAGCACCTCCACGTTCCGGCCCCGCGCGCGGAGCCCGGCGGCGAGCTGGAGGATGCAGCCCGGGTTCGCCGTCACCACCGCGGCGGCGCCCGTCGCCTCGACGTGCGCCATCTTGCGATCGAGCAGCCGCTGCGCCATCACCGGCTCGGTCAGGTTGTAGATGCCCGCCGAGCCGCAGCACATCTCGGCCTCGACGAGGTCGACGAGCTCGAGCCCGGGGACCGCGCGCAGGAGCGCGCGGGGCGCCGACCGGACCTGCTGTCCGTGCGCCAGGTGGCACGGGTCGTGGTAGGTGGCCCGGAGCGGGAGCGGCCCGAGCGGCCCCTCGAGCGGCGCCCGCGCCAGGAACTCGGTGACGTCCGCCACCGTGCGCGCGAAGGCCGCCGCGCGCCCCGCCCACGCGGGGTCGCCGCGGAGCAGGTGCCCGTAGGCCTTCATGTGGGCGCCGCACCCGGCGGCGTTGACCACCACGGCGTCGAGTCCCCCCGCCTCGAACGCGGCGATGGTGGCGCGCGCCAAGGCGCGCGCCCCCTCGGGCTCGCCCGCGTGGGCGTGAAGCGCCCCGCAGCAGGCCTGGGCGCGGGGGACGTGGACCTCGACCCCTTGGCGCGCGAGGCACCGGATCGTCGCCTCGTTGTGCGGGCGGAACACCGCGTCCTGCACGCACCCGTGGAGGAGGCCCACCCGGCCGCGCCGCGCCCCTCGCGCGGGAATCACCTCGGGCAGGGCGCCGCCCCGGCGCGCCGGCGGGAGCGGCGGAAGGAGCCCCTCCGAGACCGCGAGGGTCGCCGGGAAAAGGCGCAGGATCCCGCTCGCGCGGACGAGCCGCTGGAGCCCGCTCCGCTGGTAGAAGCGGAGCGCGCCCGCGACGAGGCGCAGGAGTCCCGGCCGGGGCAGGAGACCCTCGAGCGCGACGCGCCGCACCAGGCGCCGGAGCGGCGAGCCCGGGCGCCGCACCTCGAGCTCGGCGCGGCCCGCCTCGATCAGGTGGCCGTACGACACCCCGGACGGGCACGCGCTCTCGCACGCCCGACAGCCCAGACAGAGCGACAGATGCTCGGCCACGGAGTCGCCGAGCTCGATCCGGCCATCGGCGAGCGCCTTGATGAGGTAGATGCGGCCGCGCGGCGAGTCGGGCTCCTGACCGAGCTCCGCGTACGTGGGACAGCTCGGCAGACACAGGCCGCAGTGCACGCACTGGAGGAGCTGCCCGTACTCGAGCTCGGCGAGGACCCCCGGGCGGGGCGCCGCCGGGCGCGGCGCACCGGACGGGGCGGGGGCCGTCGTCGCCGTCGTCATGGCCTCCGCCGCGCGCCCCTCAGATCCCGCCCACGAAGCGCCCCGGATTCAGGACGCCCCGCGGGTCGAGCTGCGCCTTGAGCCCGCGCATGAGCGCCACGGCCGGGCCCGGCGGATCCCACACCGGGCACGCCTCGCGGACGGCGAGCGGCGCCCAGTCGACCACGAGATGCCCCCCGCGCCCCCGCGCGGCGGCGCGGCACTCCGCGAGCGCCTGGGTGGTGGCCGCGACGGGGCGCGGCGTCTCGCCGGGACCGACGACGAGGGTCACGAGCCCCTGGCCCGCCTGCGCCACGGCGGCGAGGTCGAGGCCCGCCGCCCGGACGGTCGTCCCGGCCGCCGCCATGTAGGCGCCGACGTCGGCCGGGAGCACGCCCGCCGTGGCGATCGCGACCGGGCTCGCGACGAGTCGCCGCATCTCGCGCACGGCCTCGAGCGCGCGGCCCGTGCCCTCCCCGTCGAGAGCCTCGACGGCACGCGCTCCGGCCGCCCGGAGGCGCCGGGACGCCTCGTCCCGCTGCCACGCGACGGTGTGGGCCAGCCCGTCGAACGCGACCAGCACGGCCGGACCGGCAGGGGCCGGCAGGCCGGCCCGGGGCGCGCACGCCTCGGCGGCCTTCGTGTCCACGAGCGTCAAAGCCGCGGGGCCGAGCTCCGACGCGGCGAGGCTCGCCGCCGCCCCCGCCGCCCCGTCGAGGGCGGGAAACGCGGCCCAGCACGCGCCCTCCGCCTGCGGCCGCGGGCGGAGCTTGAGCGTCGCATCCACGACGATGCCGAGCGTGCCGGCGGACCCGATGTAGAGCTTCACGAGATCGTAGCCGGCCACGTTCTTCACGACCTTCCCGCCACCCCGGACCAGCTGGCCGTCGGCCGCCACGACGCGCATCCCGATCACGAGGTCCCGCGCGGTCCCGTAGCCGTGGCGGCGCGGGCCGCTGGCGTTGGCCGCGAGGACGCCGCCGAGCGTCGCCTCGCCGGGTGACGGCGGATCGAGCGGCAGCCACTGCCCCCGGGTCCCCAGCGCGCGCTGGAGCTCGACGAGCGTAATCCCGGCCTCGACCGTGGCGGTGAGGTCCCCCGGCTCGTGCTCGAGCACGCGGTCCAGGCGCCGGAGCCCGATCACGAGCGCCCCGTCCTGCGGTGGGGTGCCCCGGGACATCTGCGTCCCCCCGCCCCACGGCACCACGGGCACGCTCGCCTCCGCCGCGGCGCGCACGACGCGCGCGACCTCGTCGGCGGAGCCCGGCAGGACGACCGCGCACGGCGTGCGGCCGTCCACAACGTAGGGCGCGCGGTCGGCGCCGCCGAGACAGTGCGCCGCCCCGACGATCCCGGCGAGGCTCTGGAGCAGGGGGGCGGTCATACGGGCCGGCGCGCCGCGCGCGCCTCAGAGGCGCTGAATCAGCCCGCTGGCCTCGAGCGGATGCGGCTGATAGGCGATCTCCCCGGGCGCGCAGGACTTCCGCGTCGGGAAGACCTTGCCGGGATTGCACCGCCCGGTGGGATTGAAGACCGCCTTGATCTTGGCCATCGTCGCGAGGTCGGCCTCCGAGAAGATCCACGGCATGAAGTCGCGCTTCTCGAGGCCGATGCCGTGCTCACCCGAGATCGTCCCGCCGACGTCCACGCAGGCCCGCATGATCTCGGCGCCCGCCGCCAGCACCCGGTCCTCCTCGCCCGGCTTCCGCGGGTCGTAGAGGATGTTCGGATGGAGGTTGCCGTCGCCGGCGTGGAAGACGTTGCCGACCCGGAGCGAGTGGGTCGAGACGATCCGCTCGATGCGGCGCAGGACCTCGGGCAGCCGCGTCCGCGGGATCACGCCGTCCATCACCATGTAGGCGGGCGCCACGCGCCCGTAGGCGCCGAAGGCATGCTTGCGCCCCTTCCACAGGAGCTGGCGCTCCGCCTCGTTCCCGGCGCGCCGGACCTCGCGCGCCCCGCTCTCCCGGCAGGCGGCGGCGACGTGCTCGGCCTCCTCGTCGAGCCCGACCTCGAGCCCATCCAGCTCGATGAGGAGCGCCGCCGCCGCATCGCGCGGATAACCGGCCCCGAACGCGTCCTCGACGGCCTGGATGGTGATCTGGTCGATCATCTCGATCGCGGCCGGCGTGAGCCCGCGCGAGGTGATCGCCGCCACGGTCTTGGACGCTTGGTCGAGCTGGTCGAACACCGCGAGGAGCGTGCGGACGGCCGGGGCCCGGCGCACGATCCGCACGACGACCTTCGTGACGATGCCGAACGTCCCCTCCGAGCCCACGAAGAGGCCGACGAGATCGTAACCCTGGGGATCCCGGACCTTGCCCCCGAGCCAGACGACCTCGCCGTCGGGCAGCACGACCTCGAGCCCCAGCACGTGGTTCGTCGTGACCCCGTACTTCAGCGTGTGCGGGCCGCCGGAGTTGTTGGCGACGTTGCCGCCGATCGTGCAGGCGAGCTGGCTCGAGGGGTCCGGCGCGTAGTAGAACCCCCGGGGGGCGAGCGCCTGCGACAGGTGGAGGTTCACGAGGCCCGGCTCCACGACCGCGAGCTGGTTCGCGTAGTCGACCTCGAGGATCCGCGCCATGCGGGTGAGGGCGATCACGAGGCCGCCCTCGGTCGGCAGACACCCGCCGGCGAGGCCCGTCCCCGCGCCGCGGGCGACGAACGGCAGGCCCTCCGCGTTCGCGAGCCGGACGCAGGCCGCGACCTCCGCGGTGTTGCGCGGGAAGACGACGGCGTCGGCGGTGGCACGGAAGATCGTGAGCCCGTCGGACTCGTAGACCAGAAGCTCGTCGGGCTCCGTCAGGGCCCCGTCCGGGCCGGCGATCGCCCGGAGCGCCGCGCGCAGTCGCGCCCGATCGGTCCCGGCGCGTGATGACATGGACACCTCCTCGTGAGGCGCTGGCTGCGGTGAACCGAGTATAGCACGCGGTCTCGCGGCCAATCCGGCGCTCAGATCAGCTTCATGACGGTCTGGCCCTCGAGGACGGTCTCGCCCCGCTGGTTCGTCGTGCGGGCCCGGAACACGAGCTCCCGCCGCTCGGGCCGGGTCTCGGCCAGCGTGAGGGCCGTGGTCACCGTGTCCCCGATCCGCACGGGGCCGACGAACTTCACGTCGTATCGGGACGACACGCCGCCCGGCGGCGGGAGGAGCGCGGTCATCCGCGCCATCACCGTGGAGACGAAGCCCACGAGGAGGGCGCCGTGCGCGATGCGCCCGCCGAACCGCGTGCCCTTGCCGAACTCCTCGTCGACGTGCACGCCCGAGAAGTCGCCGGTGATTCCGGCGAAGAGATACACGTCGCTCTCGCCGACGGTCTTGCGGACGGACTCCGTGTGGCCGAGCGGGATCGCCCGGAGGGCGGGCCCGAAGTCGCGCGGGGCGGTCTCACCAGTCGCGGTCGCCAACGCCCCACCCGCCATCGACGTAGATGGTCTGCCCGGTGATGTAGGCGGCCAGGTCGGACGCCAGGAACGCGACCGCCCCCGCCATGTCGTCCGGCTTGCCCAGGCGCCCGAGCGGGATCTTGCGATTCATGAGGTCTTCCTTGCCGGGATTGGCGTCGAGGAAGGGCCGCACCAGCGGCGTGACGGTGACGCCCGGGCCGACGGCGTTCACGGTGATCCCGTAGGGGCCCCACTCCAGCGCGAGGCAGCGCGTGAGCTGGGCCACCGCGCCCTTCGTCGCGCAGTAGGCCGCCCGGTTCACGAGCCCGAACTCGGCGCCGATCGACGTGATGTTGACGATGCGGCCGCGCCCGGCCCGGCGCATGACGGGCGCCACCGCCCGGCACGCCCACGCGGTGCCCCGGAGGTTCAGCTCGATCATGTACTCCCAGTCCGCCTCCGCCTGGTCGAGGGCCGGGGCCCGCTTCGCGGTGCCCGCGCAGTTGACCAGGATGTCGACGGTGCCCTGGCGGGCGACCACCGTCTCGACCATCCCGTCGACCTCGGCCTTCCGGGCGACGTCCGCCGCCAGCGTGGTCACCTCACCGTCGCGGGCCGGCCCGGCCGGGCCGGCGGGGGCCGAGCGGCTCACCGCGACGACGCGCGCGCCGGCGGCGGCCAGGTGGCGGACGATGGCCTCGCCGATGCCCTTGGTGCCGCCGGTGACGACGGCGACCCGGCCGGAGAGATCGAGCAGGTTCCTCGCGGACGTCGGTGTGCTCACTGGGCTTTCCTCGCTTAGCCTGGGGTCAGACTTCGTCGTTCGGACAATTCACCGCGCGGTCACCTGAGCGGGTCCGGAAGGCGAAGTCTGACCCCGCGGTCACTTCAGGAGCTGCCGGCTGATCACGAGGCGCTGGATCTGGCTCGTGCCCTCCCAGATCTGGTAGACGCGGACATCCCGGTAGAGGCGCTCGAGCGGGAACTCCGTCGAGTAGCCGGCCGCCCCGTGGATCTGGAGCGCGTCCGTCACGACCCGCTGGGCCACCTCGGACGCGGCCAGCTTGGCCTCCGCGGCCTCCCGGATGATGGGGCGCCCCTGGTCCTTGAGGAACGCCGCCTTGCGGAGGAGGAGGCGCGCGCCCTCGATGGCCGCCGACATGTCCGCCAGCATGAACTGGATGGCCTGGAAGCCTGCGAGCGGCTGGCCGAACGCGGAGCGCTCCTTGGCGTAGCGGAGCGCCGCCTCCATGGCGGCCTGGGCGATGCCGAGCGCCTGGGCGCCGATCCCGATCCGCCCGCTGTCGAGCGAGATCATCGCGCGCCGGAAGCCGGCGCCCGGCGGGACCAGGAGCGCGCTCGCTGGCACCCGGCAGTCGTCGAAGACGAGCTCGCCCGTCGCGAGGCCCCGCATGCCGAGGAGGTGCTCCTTGCCCCCGCGCGCGAAGCCCGGCGCGCCCATCTCCACCAGGAACAGCGCGATCGCCTCGCGCCCCCTCGCTCGGTCGGTCGTGGCGACCACCACCGCCAGATCGCAGAGGAGGGCCTCCGTGATGAAGCGCTTGGTGCCGTTCAGCACCCAGCCGCCGTCCGGTCCCGGGCGGGCGGTCGTCTGCACCCCCGCGACGTCGGAGCCCGCGCCGGGCTCGGTCTGGGCGATGCAGCAGATCTTCTCGCCCCGCACCATCGTCGGGAGGTAGCGTCGTTTCTGCTCCTCGGAGGCGTTCTGGAGGAGCATGTCGCACATGAGCTTGCACAGGAGCTGCGCGTCGGACACGACGGCCGAGCCGCGGGCGAGCTCCTCCTGGGCCACGCACCAGCTCACCGTGTCGGCGCCCGACCCACCGTACGCCGGGGGCACCGTCATGCCGAGGATGTCCAGCTCCGCCATCCGCTTGTAGAGGTCCCAGGGGAACTCGTCGGTGCGGTCGATCTCGGCCGCGCGGGGCCGGATCTCCCGCTCGGCGAACTCCCGGCAGAGGTCGCGGATCTGGCGCTGGGACTCGGTCAGGTCGAAGTTCACGGCCGGGCCCGGGCGGTCAGGTCGAGGCGCGGCCGCGGCGGAGCGCCCGCCCGGCGAGCACCCCAGTGTGGCGCCCCTGGTCCACGACGACCCGCCCGTTCACGATCACCTGCTCGATGCCGACCGGGAACTGCTTCGGCTCCCGCCGGGTGGCGGGCGCCTTGACGGCGTCCGCGTCGAAGACGACGACGTCGGCTTTGAACCCGTCGCGGAGGAGCCCGCGGTCGGGCAGGCCCAGGCGCTGCGCGGGAAACGACGTCATCTTGCGGATGGCCTCGGTCAGCCCGAGCCAGCCCTCGTCCCGGACGAACTGCCCCAGGATCACCGGGAAGGCGCCGTAGGTCCGCGGGCTCGGGTAGTCTCCGATGAGGACCGCGTCGCTCCCGACCATGTAGAGCGGATGGCTCACGAACTTCGGCATCGTCGCCATGTTCGCGCCGGCCGACACGTAGGAGACCTGCTGGTCCTCCCGGAGGAGGAGCTCGCAGATCGCGTCGACCACGTCGAGCCCCATGAGCTCCGCGACCTCGGCGAGGGATCGCCCCTCGAAGCGATGGTGCTCGGGCCGCTTGAAGTGCGTGACCCACATGTCGTGCCACGACGCCGCCCGCGGGCCCATCTCCTTCTTCATCCGCGCCCGCGCCTCGGGGTCGGCCAGGTTCCGGCGGAGGGCCGCCAGGCCGCCGTCGAATGCCCACTGCGGGATCACGATGTTGAGCCGCGTCGAGCTGTACGCGTAGGGGTAGCCGTCGAAGGTAACGTCGAGCCCCTCGTCCCGCGCGTCCTCCACCAGTCCGAGCATCTCGGCCGCGCCGCCGGGCGCCGTCGTGCGCTGGTAGAAGTGCGTGATGTGGGCCGGGATCTCGGCCCGCCGGCCGATGTCGATCGCCTCGCGGAAGGGATCGAGGAAGCGGTCGCCCAGGCTGTAGCGGACGTGGGTGTGATAGATGCCGCCGAGCCGGCTCGCCTCCTCGGAGAGCGCGACCAGCTCGTCGGTGTCGGCGTAGCTCCCCGGCGGGTAGTCGAGCCCGGTCGACATCCCCCAGGCGCCCTCCTCCATGGCCGTCCGCAGCAGCGCGCGCTGGTTCAGGAGCTCGGCCGGGCGCGCCGGGCGGTCGTCCCAGCCGACGGCGCACACGCGGAGCGGGGAGTTCCCGACGAGGTAGACGATGTTGACGGCCACCCGGTTCGTGAAGAGGTCGAGGTACTGCTCGACCGTCGTCCAGCGCCCCGGGAGCGGCGGGCACCCGTCGAGCCCGGCGTTGATCTCGACGAACTGCTCAAGGTCGGCGTGGGACGGGAACGGCGCGTAGGAGCAGCCGTCGATGCCGATGACCTCGGTGGTGACGCCCTGGCGCACCTTCGGCTCGTGCCGCGGCTCGGCGAGGATCACGAGCCCGGAGTGCGCGTGCATGTCGATGAAGCCGGGGCAGACGACGCGCCCCGTCGCGTCGATCGTCCGGTGGGCCTCCACGCCGTCGAGCGCGCCGCGGAAGAGCCGCACCCGCTCGCCCTCGATGCCGACCGCGCCGTGGTAGCCCGGGTTGCCGGAGCCGTCGACGACGAGGCCGCCCGCGATCAGGAGATCGAGCATGGTGGGCCGTCCGGGCGGCAGTCTATCACGGGCCTCCGGAGGCGGGCGGGGGCGCCGGCCGCGGCCCGTGATGATGGTGTCCCTTCCACCGCCGCCTGAGCCAGACCCACCCGCGCCGGCCCGCGAGGTAGAGCCCGGCGCTGAAGACGGTCCACGACAGGGCTGCGGCCACCAGCGTGAGCTGGAGCCGGATGCGATCCGCCGCCGGCCAGAGTACGAGGACGGGGTACGCCGGGTAGACGAGGAAGCTCCCGGCCATCAGCAGGACGCCGGCCAGGAATCCCCGGCGCCCCCGGTGCGTCCGCGGCTCGCCGTGCCCGTGGCGCGGCGCGCGCCTGGGCCTCACCGGCTCACGCACCCGGCCCGGCCAGGAAGGCCACGCCCGAGACGCCGTCGCCGCCGCGGAGCCCGAGCCCGTGGTCCACCGAGGCGGCATGGTAGCATGCACCCGAGCGGCGCCCGCTGCGGGAAAGCGAGGCCTGGCGATGGAGAAGACGGCCCTTCTGGTTATTGACGCTCAGCAGGAATACTTCGCGCCGATTGGGAAGGTCGTCCTCCCGGACGCGCCCCACGCCGTCGAGCGGATCGCGGATCTCCTCACCTGGGCGCGCGGGGCGGGCGTGCCGGTGGTCCACGTGGTGCACGAGAGCCGCCGGCCGAATCCGACCACGTTCGTGCCGGGCAGCCCGGCGCTCGAGATCCACCCGGCGGCGCGGCCGGCGCCCGGCGAGCCCGTGGTCACGAAGCACCTCCCCGGCTCGTTCACCAACACCGGCCTGGAGGAGCACCTCCGGCGTCACGGGATCGAGCAGGTCATCGTCTCGGGCTTCATGACCCAGATGTGCTGCGACACGACCGCGCGCGAGGCGGCGCACCGCGGGTTCAAGGTCCTCATGGCGGCCGACGCGATGGCCGCGATGCCGGTCAAGGGCCCGGATGGCGTCGTGATCCCCGCCGACCAGGTCCATCGGACGCATCTCGGGAGCCTGAACGGCTTCCTGGCGACCGTGACGTCGTCACCGGCCCTGACGGGGGGCGCGCCCGCCCGCTGAGCGGCCGGGCCTCCGGAACGTCGAAGGCCGCCGGCGTCGCCGCCGACGGCCCTCGCACGATTGGCTCCCCGGGCAGGACTCGAACCTGCAACCTCGTGGTTACAAGGGCCCCCGCGTTTCCACGGGGCTTGGACTATCTCATCCCCATAGGCGCCCGACGGGCGCCCGTAGGGGGCGGGCGCTTCCCCCATCGCTCGACGCTCGAGCCCGGGGTACGACCTTGCGGTCTAGTCTCTGCACGGTCCCCCGGGCTGCTCCCGCCCGAGGGCTTCGCTCAGGGTTCCCATATCCTCCGGGACGTAGGGTTCCCTGAATTCGCCCGCTTTTCCATCCCGCCTTTCGGCCGGGACGCTGCCGACTCGACAGCCACTTGCTCTACCGGTTGAGCTACCGGGGAATGCGCGCATTGTACCCCAGCCCCGCCGGGGGCGGAACTTCGGCCGCGCGCCCTCACACCGGGACGAGCATCCAGATCCCCGCGGAGGCGAGGAGGACGCCCAGCCCGAGGAGGAGACTGCCCGAGCTCGACTGGAGCCCGAGGGTCCCCCAGGCGTACACCATGCCGAGAACCCCGAGCCCGAGCAGGAGCGCGCCCAGCACGTTCCAGGCGCGCCACACGAACTGGGCCGTCCGACGCCGGGCGAGGAGCCAGCCGAGGACGTGCGCCAGGGCACCCAGCAGGACGACCCCCGCCACGAGGAACAGGAGGGTCTCCGCGAACTCGACCAGGCCCCTCAGCATGCGCGAGCGGGCCCCCGCGGCGATGCTACGATGCGGGTGACGGCGACCGCCCGCGCAGGAGGTGACGCCATGCCGAGCCGGACGCATCGCTCACGGGAGGGCCCGCTGGTGCTGGGCCTCGTCCTCACCGCGTCGCTCCTCGCCGGCGCGGGGAGCGCCGCCGCCCAGGCGTCCAAGGGAGCGGGCGAGGTGGTCGAGGGCGCCAAGAAGATCGGCAAGGGCGTCGAGGAGACCGCCAAGGGGATCGGCAAGACGGTCTCCGAGGGCGCGAAGGACGTGGGCCACCGGGCGGCCGAGGCCGGCAAGGAAACCAAGCCGGCGGCCGAGAAGGTCGGCCAGAGCGCCAAGGGCTTCGGCGAGTCGATCTGGGATGGGATGAAGTCCGCCGGGCGCTCCGTGAAGCGGTTCTTCACCGGGAACTGAGCCCGGCCCGCGCGCGCCGCGTCACATCTCGCGGCGGCCCTCGAGCGCGCGCGACAGCGTCACCTCGTCCGCGTACTCGAGATCCCCGCCGACCGGGAGCCCGCGCGCGATGCGCGTGACCCGCAGGCCGAGCGGCCGCAACAGCTTCGCCAGGTAGAGGGCCGTCGCGTCGCCCTCGACGTTCGGGTTCGTCGCCAGGATGATCTCGCGGACGTGGTTCGCCTCGACCCGCGCGAGCAGCTCCCGCACCTTGAGCTCGTCCGGGCCGATGCCGTCGAGCGGGGACAGCGCGCCGAGAAGCACGTGGTAGCGTCCCCGATACTCGCCCGTCCGCTCCATCGCCACCAGGTCGTTCGGCTCCTCCACGACACAGAGGAGCCCCGCGTCCCGCGCCGGGTCGTCGCAGATCCCGCACGGATCCCGGTCCGTCACGTTGAAGCAGCGCGAGCAGTGGACGACCCGCGCCTTCATGTCGACCAGCGCGTCCGCCAGGTCGTGGACGGTGGCGGCCGGCTGCTTCAGGAGATGGAAGGCGAGGCGCTGCGCCGTCTTGGGGCCGATGCCGGGCAGGCGCTGGAGCGCCTCGATCAGCCGGGCGACGGCGGGGGGGTGTGCGGCCACGCGCCCTCTACATGAGCCCGGGCAGCTTCCCGCCCAGTCCGCCGGTGACCCGGGCCATCTCGCTCGCCACCAGCTCGCGGGCCTTCCTGAGCGCCTCGTTGGCCGCGGCGAGGACCAGGTCCTCCAGCATCTGCGGATCGTCGGGCGTCACCACCTCGCGGTCGATCTTGATCGACACGAGCTCCTGGTTGCCGTTGGCCTCGACGACCACCATGCCCCCGCCGGCCGAGGCCTCGACCTTCTTCTTGCCGACCTCCTCCTTGAGGGCCTCCAGCTGCGCCTGGAGCTTCTGGGCTTCCTTGACGAGATTGCCGAATCCCTTCATGGGGCCTCCCCGCCGCCGGCCGCCGGCTCCGCCGGCGCGCTCGAGCGCGGCGCGGGGGCGGTCCGGACCTGGGTGATCTCTCCCTCGAACAGCTCCATCGCGGCCTGGATCACCGGAT
>DATBGA010000112.1:0-33942 GCA_036558225.1 Candidatus Methylomirabilota bacterium
CCTCGAACTTGGCGAGCTTGTGCTTCCCCGTGAAGGCCCAGGCGGCCCGGATCGCCATCAGCGTCCCCTCGGTCCCCGAGTTCGTGAAGCGAATCGTGTCGAGGGACGGGATGCGGTCGCACAGGAGCCTCGCCACGCGGACCTGCACCTGTGTGGGCGTGCTGAAGGCCGTGCCCTTGCGGGTCTGCTCGCCGAGCGCCTCGACCACCATCGGATTGGCGTGGCCGACGATGAGCGTCGTCGCGTTCAGCATGAAGTCGAGGTAGCGGTTACCGTCGACGTCGTACACGTAGTGGCCGGCGCCGTGGTCCGCGAAGAAGGGATAGGGCGAGAAGTACGCGGTCCCGCGCGAGCTCCCGCCCGGGAGCACCTGCTCGGCCTCGGCCTGGAGGGCCCGGGACTTGGGCGTCTTCGCGACGTACCGCTCGATCTCGCGCGCGAGGGCTGTCGAGGTCATCCCGCTCTCCTCGGGGCGCCCGGGGGATCGCGTCGGGTGGCGCCCGCGCGGAAAAGGATTCCACGACCGCCGGCGCGCCGCAAGGCCCAGGTTGTCAAAAGTCGAGGTCAGACCCTGGCTTTGCTTTGCGGGGGTCTGACCCCGGGTTTGCTCTGACGCCGCCACGCGCGTGCCCGCCGGTGCGCCGGGACGACAGGAGGACCGCAGCTGGCCCCCGTCCGCGTCGACCCCCCTGGCGCTGTCACGACCTCCAGGCGCTGGTGCTCGAGAACGCGCGGCTGCGCCTCGTGATCCTCCCGGCGCTCGGCGCCAAGGTGCACGCCCTCGTGGAGCACGTCCTCCCCCTCGAGCGCTTCGACGAGGCCTAGCGCCTCGCCCGGGGCGGCCCCGGCGTCGTCAAGGTGGTCCCGGAGATCTGAGGAGCGGAGTCAGGCGATCCTCGACCTGGCGCCGCGCGTCCCGAACGGCTCGGCGAATCAACCCCTGATCCCGCCTTGACAGGCCCGGCGCGGCCGACCCATGATGGGGGGCGCTCGCGACCCGGTGCCTCTCCCCACCATGCGATGACGGCCACGCGCCGCCGCACGGCCCAGCCGGAAGCCCCTCGGGAGGGCGACAGGGCCAGCTTGCCCAACGCCCGCCGGATCTCACGGCCGGCGCTGCGGCTCCGACCTCCCCCACTTCCTTCCTCGACGGTCGACGTCCACGCCACACGCCCACAGGAGGGTTCGCTCATGAGCCAGCTCACGCGACGCGAGTTCCTCGGACGCACGGCGGCGGGGGCGACGGGCCTCGCCGGGATCCTGGCGACGGGCGTCCCGCCGGCGCGCGGCCAGCAGCGCGAGATCACCTACCTCTGCTGGAACAACTTCGCGCCGGCGATGGACCGGAAGCAGCTCGAGATCGCCCAGCGCTTCACGAAGGACACCGGGATCAAGATCCGGATCGACGGCATCTCCCACATGGGGCCCCAGCAGCAGAAGCTCGCGGCCGAGGTCCAGACCCAGGCCGGGCACGACCTGATCGAGCTGCGTATGCACTTCCCGTGGCTCTACGAGCCCCAGCTCGTCGACGTCTCGGACGTCGTGGCGGAGCTGGAGAAGAGGCACGGCAAGGCGATTGGCTCGGCGACCGAGGCGGCCCATGTCAAGGGGGTCTGGCGGGCGGTCCCCATGTACCACGGGATGTTCGTGGCCGCCTACCGGGAGGACCTCTTCAAGAAGGCCTCCCTCAAGCTGCCGGACACCTGGGAAGATCTCTACACGGTCGGCAAGGAGCTGAAGAAGATGGGGAACCCCGTGGGCATCCCCATCTCGCAGAACTACGACTCGATCTCGACGGCGGGGCCCGTGCTCTGGTCCTTCGGCGGGATGGAGGTGGACCAGGACGGGAAGACGGTCCGCATCAACTCCCCGGCCACCGAGCAGGCGATCGAGTGGTACAAGAAGATGTTCCGCGACTGCATGGAGCCCGAGGTGCTGTCCTGGAGCGACGCCAGCAACAACGAGTCGCTCCAGCAGGGCAAGGCCGGCTGGATCCACAACCCGCTCAGCGCGTACATCGTCGCCAAGCAGCGCAAGCTGCCCACCGCGGATCTCATCAATCACCACAAGAGCCTGAGCGGGCCGCATGGCCGCCACGAGACTGACGTGCCGCGCTCGATCGCCATCTGGAAGTTCTCCAAGAACGTGGAGCCGGCGAAGGAGTGGATCCGCTACCTCATCGGGAAGCAAGAGGTCTACGACGAGTGGATCATGTCGGCCGACGCATTCAACCTCCCCAGCTACGACAAGCTGCAGGACCACCCGGTGCTCCGGACGGACCCCAAGTACGCGCCGCTCGGCGCGCCGGGGATCCAGTATCACCTCTACGGCTGGCCGGCCCCCGGCACCGACAAGGTCCAGCGCATCACCAACGAGTACCTCCTGCCGAACATGATCGCCAAGGCGGTGACCGGCACCCCGACCAAGGACGCCATGGCCTGGGCCGAGAAGGAGATGAAGCGGATCGTCAGCGAGTGAGCGGTGGGCGTCCGTAGCGTCGACCTCAGCCCGCCCGTCCCCCGGGCCGGACTCCGGGTCCGGGAGCTGCTCGACCGCGAGCGGTTCCTGGGCCCGGCCTTCGTCGCACCGGCCCTGTTCCTCATCCTCCTGCTCGTGGCCTACCCGTTCTGCATGGCGCTCTACTTCGCGATGTCGAACGCCTTCATCGGGCGCCCCAGCCACTTCGTCGGAGTCCACAACTTCGTGGCGCTGTGGGAGAGCGACGCCTTCCGCCAGACCTTCCAGAACGCGTTCGTGTTCACCGGGAGCGCGGTGGCCCTCAAGCTCGTGCTGGGCCTCACGCTCGCGGTGCTCCTGAACCAGCAGCTCTGGTTCAAGCGGATGATTCGCGGAGCGGTGCTGCTGCCGTGGGTGATCCCGACGGCGCTCTCGACGCTCGGCTGGTGGTGGATGTTCAACTCCCTCTACAGCGTGGTGAACTGGACGGGCATCGCGCTCGGCTTGATGGACCCGCCCGGACCCAACTGGCTCGGGCAGAAGTACTACGCGATGACGGCGGTGGTCATCGTGAACGTCTGGCGCGGGCTCCCCTTCTTCGCGATCACCATCCTGGCCGGGCTCGTGTCGATCCCGCAGGAGCTCTACGAGGCGGCCGAGGCCGACGGTGCGGGGGCGGCGGCGCGCTTCTGGCACGTCACGCTGCCGCTCCTGAAGCCGGTCCTCGCCATCGTCGTGCTGTTCTCGACGATCTTCACGTTCAGCGACTTCAACATCGTCTACGTGCTGACCCACGGCGGGCCCATCAACTCGACCCACCTGTTCGCCACGCTCGCCCGTCAGGTGGGGCTGGAGTCCGGCCAGATCGGACAGGGCGCGGCGATCTCGCTCTACCTGTTCCCGGTGCTGGCCCTCGTGGTGTGGGTCCAGCTCCGGTTCGTGCGGCGGCAGGTCTACTGATGACGGTGCAGCGGCGGCCGCTGCTCACGAAGATCGCGCTGCACCTGGCGCTCGTGCCGTTCCTCGTCTTCGCGCTCTTCCCTTTCTACCACATGGCGCTCACGTCCCTGAAGACGGACCGCGAGCTGTACGACCGCCACGCGGTGCCGCTCCTCATCCGCCAGGGCCCCACCCTCGAGCATTATCAGAAGCTGATCTGGGAGACCGGCTTCCTCACCTGGACGAAGAACAGCCTGCTCGTCACCTTCCTCGCCACCACCCTGTCGGTGGTGATCGGCACCGTCGCCGCCTACGCCCTCGCCCGGCTGCGGTTCTTCGGCGTCGGTCCCTTCGGCACCGGCATCTTCGTCACCTACCTGGTCCCCACCTCGCTGCTCTTCCTGCCCCTCGCCCAGGTCGTGCACTGGCTGGGCCTGGCCGACTCCAAGTGGGCGCTGGTCGTGACGTACCCGACATTCCTCGTCCCCTTCTGCACGTGGCTTCTGATGGGCTACTTCCGGACCGTGCCCAAGGAGGTCGAGGAGTGCGCGATGGTGGACGGAGCCACGCGGGTCCAGGCCCTCACCCGCATCGTCCTCCCCATGGCCGTGCCCGGCCTCGTGTGCGCCGTCCTGTTCGCCTTCACGCTCTCCTGGAACGAGTTCATCTACGCGCTCACCTTCACCTCGTCCTCCGACCAGATCACGGCCAGCGTGGGCGTCACCAGCGAGCTGATCCGCGGCGACATCTACTTCTGGGGCGGGCTGATGGCGGGGGCCATCCTCGGCTCCGTGCCCATCGTGCTCCTCTACGTCTTCTTCCTCGACTACTACGTCTCGGGCCTCACCGCGGGCGCGGTGAAGTGAGAATCGCCGGCCGCGCGGCCGGCTGCGCCGGGACGGACGCGGGCAGCGCGACTCCCCGATGCTCCCGGTGCGCTTCGGCCGACCTCTCCGTGCTCGAGCCGCCGAGCACGGCTCCTCCCCCACCGAGGCGGCGCCAGCCGCCGCGGTAGCTCAGGCGCGCGTCGGCCGGAGCGCGCGGCCAGGCAGCGCCGGCGTCCGCTGGCCGTCCAGGAGCACGGGCTCTCCGTTCACGAGCACGTGGTCCATGCCTTCCGCGGGCTGCCGCCCGTCGGCGTAGGTCGACCGGTCGCCGATGCGGTCCGCATCGAACACCACGAGGTCCGCGGCCATCCCGGGGCGGATCAGCCCCCGGTCGCCAAGCCCGAGCCGCCGCGCCGGATGGGCCGCCAGGTGCTGGACGGCCTCCTCCAGCGTCCACGTCCGCGCCTCCCGGACGTAGTGGCCGAGGTACCGGCCGAAGCAGCCCCAGCCGCGGGGGTGGGGCCGGCTCCCCGCGAAAATGCCGTCGCTGCCGCCCATCATCGCCGGGTGGCGCATGAGGGCCGTGACGTCGCCCTCCGCCCGCTGCTGGTGCGCGACGACGCAGCCGACGGCGAACGCCGACGCGACGAGGACGTCGCACACGAAGTCGAGGATGGCGTCGGGGCCGGATCGCCCCGTCGCGCGCCGGGCGGCCTCCGCGAGCGTCAGGCCCTCGTAGGCCCGGTAGGCCACAGCGTCGACGTAGCTCAGGCGGACCTGGTCGAGCGGCCCTCGAGGCCCCGTGAAGCCCTCGTCCCGGAGCCGCGCCCGCACGGCCGGGTCGGTGAGCCGCCCGAGCGTCGCGTCGACCCCGCCCTCCTGGACCCAGGGCGGCAGCGCGACCATCCCGAGGATGGTCGAGCCGGCGAGGTAGCCGTAGAGGTCGAAGGCCACGTCGAGCCCCCCCGCGCGCGCCCGGTCGAGGTGCGGAAGCACGAGATCAGCCTGGCTGTTGAAGTGGGAGATGAGCGCGGGGACGTCGGCCTCGCGCGCGATCCGGAAGACCTCGTCCATCGCGCCGACAACCGTCCCCGGGGAGTAGCCGCGCATGTGGGTGACGTAGACGCCGCCGAACGGCGCGATCTCCCGGCAGAGCTCCACGAGCTCCTCGGTCTCCGCGTAGCGGCTCGGGATGTAGTCCAGCCCGCTCGAGACGCCGACCGCGCCCTCCTCCATCGCCTGGCGAACGATGCGGCGCATCCGCGCGAGCTCGTCCCGCGTTG
This sequence comes from Candidatus Methylomirabilota bacterium, assembly GCA_036558225.1. Classification (GTDB taxonomy): domain Bacteria; phylum Methylomirabilota; class Methylomirabilia; order Rokubacteriales; family DASRDR01; genus DASRDR01. The sequence continues at coordinate 5,507 of DATBGA010000112.1, forward strand.
GCGCCCGCGTCTCGAGCCCCATCACGTCCATGCGGACGTTCCCGTTCGGGACGAGGCACGCGACGTTCACCGCCGCCCGGCGGTCGAAGCGCCCGAGGTACTCCGCCATGCTCGACCACGAGTCGGCGACCTCGAAGCGCCCGCTGAACCCCGCCGTGTAGCGCCGCATGTACGCGAGGGTCGCCGGGGCGGCCGGGGCCATCGCGACGCCGTCCTGACCCAGGAGATAGGTCGTCACGCCCTGCCGGATGGCGGCCTCGTGGAGCGGGTCCACGAGCAGCGCCAGGTCAGCGTGGACGTGCGTGTCGACGAAGCCGGGCGCGACGACCCGGCCGGCGACGTCGAGCCGCCGCCGCGCCTCGGCACGGCCCAGCGCGCCGACGGCCGCGATCCGGTCGCCCCTGACCCCCACGTCCGCGCGAAACCACGGGCTGCCGGTGCCGTCGACCACCCGGCCGCCTGCCAGCACGAAATCGAACATGAACGCTCCTCGCTCGCGCGAATGGTCCTCCCGGTCGCGTTCGCCGGAAGTCGCGCGCGACCATTGTAGGGGGCGGGAGACGATCCCGCACGGCGGAGCCGGACGGGTCGGTGGCGAGGCCAACCGACGCGCCGTGGCCCGCCGCCGTCCCGGCGCTGCGGGGCGCGGGGCCGAGGGCCCGCGGTGCCGGCCGTGACGGCGGAATGGCTCCCTTGACCGGGGGCCCGGGGTGGGGCGCCCGTGGTAGCATGTGGGCCGGCCGAGGGGGTCGGAGCCGGCGCTCGCCCATCGGCACGATACCAATGATGCGCAGCCCGCGCGGCCGGCGGGCTCGAACCGCAGGCCCCGAGAAGAGGGAGGTCCATCGATGCGTCGTGGGAGACCGGGCGGGCTCGTCGCACTCGTCGCTGTGCTCCTCCTCGTGGCGGCGGCCGGCTGCGCGCCCGCGGTCCGACCAACCTCGCTCGCCTCCGGGGCCGTCGGCGGCATCTACCAGCCGATCGCGGAGACCATCGCGAAGATCGCCCGGGAGACGCCCGGCCTCCCGCTCACGGTCGAGGCCACCGGCGCGTCGGTCGCCAACGTCCAGCTCCTCAGCGACGGGAAGGTCCAGCTGGCGCTTGTCCAGAACGACATCGCCTACTACGCCGCCCAGGGCACGACGCTCCCCGTGTTCCGCGGCAAGAAGCGCTCGAACCTCCGGGCGATCGTGTCGATCTACCCGGAGTACGTGCAGCTCGTCGCCGCGCGGTCGGCGGGGATCTCCTCCGTGGAGGGGCTCCGGGGCAAGCGCGTCGCCCTCGGGCCGGAGGGCTCGGGCACGGAGCAGAACGCGCTCCAGGTGCTGGAGGCCAGCGGGCTCAAGGTCACAGATCTCGGACAGGGGGAGCGCATCGACACGGCGGAGGCCGTGACGCGGATGAAGGCCGGCCAGCTGGACGCCGCGTTCTTCACCGTGGGCGCGGGCTCCCCCCTGGTCGGGGACCTCCTCGGCGGCACCGGCCAGCTCGTCCCGGTGACCCGGCAGCAGATCGCGCGGCTCATCACGAAGGTGCCGTTCTACTGGCTCGACGAGATCCCCGCGGGCACGTATCCGGGCCAGGCCGCGGCGGTCTCGACCCCGTCGCTCCGGGTCCTGCTCCTCACGACCGATAACGCCGAGGAGGGGGCCATCTACGGGCTCACGAAGGCCCTCCTCGACAATCTCCCGGCGTTGCGCGCGGCGCACCCGGCGGTGGCCGGCCTGTCCACGGACACGGTCCTCCGCGTCGTCACGGTGCCCCTCCATCCGGGTGCCCTCCGGCTCTACCGCGAGCGCAACATCCAGCAGTAGGGGCCTCCTCGGGCTCGCGCTCCTCGCCGCCGGATGCACCGCGGGGAGCGGTCAGGGCCCCGGCCTCATGCTGACCGTCACGGACGTGGACCGGGGCCGCGTCCTGGCGGAGGAGCGGGTGGAGCCGGGCGCGCTCGTCCGCCTCGCGTACGTCCACTCGACGGAGGGGCGGCCCGTGCGCGCCACGTTTCGCGTCGAGGCCGACCACACCTTGCGCCTAGTGGAGACCGCCTTCCCGAGCGTCGGCCCCGGGCTGCCACCGCTGGAGGCCGAGGGAACGTGGGCCATCGAGGACGGGCTGATCGTGAACCGCGGGCCGAGCGCGCCTTTGCCCGAGCTCCGGCTCCGCGCGGTGCCGCTCACGCAGCACCGGCTGCTGATGCCCTCCGGGCGGACCCTCGACCTCAGCGCGCTCGTGCCGCCCGGCGACGCCATCCGGGTGATCGTTCACTGAGAGGAGCGTGATGCCGAGCGCGGACGCCGACGCGGCGGTCACCGGCCCCCGCGGCCGGGTGCTGGTGGTGGACGACGAGCGCTCGCTGCTCGAGGTGCTCGGGGCCATGCTGACTGAGGCCGGCTGGCAGGTCGACACCGCGGCGGACGGGCGGGAGGCGCTCGGTCTCGTCGACGCCCAGCGCTACGAGGTCGTCCTCTCGGACATCGACATGCCGGGCATCAACGGGCTCCAGCTCCTGCGGGAAATCCGGGCACGCGACCTCGACGTGCCCGTGCTGCTGATCACCGGGCATCCGCGGGTGGACACGGCCGTCCAGGCGCTGGAGCACGGCGCCCTCCGCTACCTCCAGAAGCCGCTCCGGGAGCGGGATCTCCTGTCGGCGGTGGAGGACGCCGCCCGCCTGCACCGGATGGCCCGCCTCAAGCGCCAGGCCCTCGCCGCCATCGGGCTGGAGGACCGGCTGCCGGCGGACCGCGCGGGCCTCGAGACCCGCTTCAGCCATGCCCTGGCCACGCTGCGCCTGGTCTTCCAGCCCATCCTGCGCGCGGCGGACGCCACGATCTTCGGGTACGAGGCACTGGCCCGCACCGACGAGCCCAGCATCCCCCACCCGGGCGCCCTGTTCGAGGCGGCCGAGCGCCTGGGCCAGGTCCACGAGGTCGGCGGCGTCGTCCGGGATCGCGCGGCGGCCTTCCTGGGCCGGGCCCCCGCGCTGACCCTGTTCGTGAACGTCCACGCCCAGGAGCTGACCGACGACGCCCTCCTGTCGCCCGCGGCGGCCCTCTCCGGTCACGCGCGCTCGGTCGTGCTGGAGCTCACCGAGCGGAGCTCCTTCGAGCGGGTGCCCAACCTCCGGGCGCGCGTCTCCTTGCTCCGGCGCCTCGGCTACCGCCTCGCCGTGGACGACCTCGGGGCGGGCTACGCCGGGCTCACCAGCTTCGCCGCGCTGAATCCGCACGTCGTGAAGCTCGACATGTCGCTCGTGCGCGGGGCCGATCACGAGCCCGTCAAGCAGCGGGTGATCGCCTCCATGGCGTCGCTCTGCAAGGAGTTCGGCATCATGGTGGTGGCGGAGGGGATCGAGACGACGGCCGAGCGGGACACGGTGATCGCGCTGGGGTGCGACCTCATCCAGGGCTTCCTCCTGGGCCGGCCGCTGGAGGCCGATGCCGCGCTGGCGGCGTACGAGAGCCGCGCGGTTCCCCCGCTGACGCCGAAGCCCTCGTGAAACGACCGGCTCGGCCCTGCCCACCGCCGCCGAGGTGAGCGGGCGCCTCCGACAGGCCAGCGACCTGGCCGACCTCGACCCCGGCCGGCGACTCGACGCCAAGATCGGCCTGGACGCCGCCCGGATCACGTCGCGGCTCCGCCGGGCCTCCGACCTCCGCGATCTCTCACTGCGGCTGGCACGCCTCGGCCGGCCACGCTGATGCCGCGGCGCGCCGCGATCGGGGGCGCGTCCTTCCGACGGGCTCCGTCAGCGGGCCCGAGGCTCGTGGGCGGGGGCCACGAGGAAGCCCAGGCCGGACCATGTGTCCGGAGGGGGTCGTCGGCGCTCCCGTCGCCGCTGATCGACGGGCGGCGGCGGGCCCGGGGTCCGCCGCTCGCCATGGCGCCGGTCCCAGATCACGGTGATGCCCTCCCGGGCGATGGCGGTGAGCCGCGCGTGGAGGGTCGGCGCGCTCCGCTGCACGACGACCAGACGCGGCGACGGGGATGCAATCACCTGGGGGTCCAGGGACTCGACCGAATAGCCCAGCCGCGTCGCCAGGGCGCGGAGGACGGGAATCGCCGCGACCCCGCTCCCGCTCGTGCGCTCGCCCCGGGCCGTGCAGGCCTCGAGGACAGTCTGCTCCTCGACTGTCTCCGCCTCGAGGCGGCTCCAGACGCTCCACGGCCCCCCAAAGACGACGAGGCGCAAGTCGCTGCCTTCCCGCGGCCCCCGGGTTGGCGGGCCGCCGCCCGCCCGACCCTACCAAGCCCACGCCCTCGGCGCCAGATGGCTCTGGCGGCGCAGCCCGGGGCACCGTCAGTCACGGCGATCAGCGTCATTTGACCCGCCGCGTGCCGCATTTTGACCTACCTCGCGGCGCGTTGGTCACGTGGACTGGCGAGGGCCCCCGACGGGACCGCGGCATCTCCTTGTTTTACAAGGGCCACGGTCCAAGGTTCCTCGGACGGCGAACCCGGCACGCGTGTTGCTCGGTCTCGGACCTTGGCATGACGACGCCGCCGACTGCCCCTGCCGCCCTCGAGTCTCTCCGGTTCGCTCTCGCCGGGCGCATCGCCGCCTGGGATCCGACCGACCGGCGCGTGCAGATCGGGCCGGGCGACTTCTGGGTGGCGTCCGGCGTGTCCGTGTCGGGCGTCGTGCCCGGGGTCCACGTGACCGTCCTCGGCCACGTGGAGCCCCCTGATCCCCGCTGGATCATCACGACCCTGATGCTCGATCGGACCTGATGCGCCTCCGGGAACGCCGTGTCCCGCGTGCCGCCCGAGAAGTCGCGGACGTCGGGGATGTGCGGTGGTAGGCGGAGCAGGATTCGAACCTGCGACATCAGCCTTGTAAGGGCTGCGCTCTGACCGCTGAGCTATCCGCCCGTTGCCTGAGACTGTAGGAACTCGCAGGACAGCCTGTCAACCATTCGCCCCCGCCCTGCGCGCGAGCCTGCTCGTGATCCCGGTTTCACGCGGGGTCTCCTGTCTCCCCCGCCGGACCCCCCCTGGCGCCGCGCCGTTCGGGTGGGGTAGCGTCGGGCTCAGGCGGAGGGGACAGGGGCGTTGCGAGGCGAATGAGCGTACCGAGGCCGGGGGGCGCGGCCCTGGCCGGCCCGATCACCATGGCCGGGCTCCTCCTCCTCTTCACGATCCTGTGCGGTCGCTGGATGGTCGCGCTCCACGACACCGGGCACACCGCGTCACCCCAGGACATCGCGTCGATCAGCCAGGCCGTCTGGAACACGTCCCGAGGCCGCCTCGGCCGCGCGACCATCCTCTACGAGGGCGTGCGGGACCACCTGGAGCCCGTGCTCCTGGTCTACGCCGCGAACTACGCGGTGGGCGGCACGGTCCACACGCTGCTCTACCTCCACGCGCTCGCGATCGGGCTCGGCGCGGTGCCGTTCTACGCGCTCGGCCGCCAGCGCGGCCAGACTGTGCTGGACGCGGGCCTCATGGCCGCGGGCTACCTGCTCCTGCCCCCCCTGCACCGCGTGATCGAGCGGGACTACCTCCGCACGGACCTCCTGCTCTTCCCGGCCCTGGCGCTCCTCGCCTACGCGGTCACGGTGCGGCGCCACCGCCTGGCGCTGGCCGCAGCGGCGCTGGCGCTCTGCGCGCGGGAGTCCGGGGCGCTGGCGGTGGTCGGCCTCGGGCTCCACTGGCTCCTGGTCGAGCGCCGCGTCCGCGCCGGCTTGGTGGTGGTCGCGGTGGGCGCCCTCTGGATGCCGCTCGTGAACTTCGTGTGGCTGCCGTGGGCCCTCGGCCACTCCACGCAGCACGCCGACCACGTGCGCTCCCCGGCCTTGCTCGCCGAGCAGCTCGCGGCCCTCTGGCAGGTGCGGTGGCCCGTCGGAGTGGGGGCGGCGACCGTGCTGCTGCTGCTCCGGCGGCGCTGGGCGGCGCTGCTCGCCGTGCCCCCGCTCCTCGCCCTCCTCTTCTACCGGATGGCTCTCCGCTACTCGGCCCCGCTGTACTCGATCGTGTGGATGGGCCTCGTCGACGAGATCACGCGCTGGCCGCGTCCACGGCTGCGGCGAGCCGCGCTCGTCGCGGTCTCCGGCGTCTTCGCGCTGGCCAACGTGGCGCTCGGCTCGTGGCGCCCGCTCGGAGAGCAGGGAATGCTCGATGTCCGGCCACTGCTCGCCCGGGTGCCGGCCGACGCCAGCGTCTGCGCCGACTCCCGGGCGCTCGGCCAGCTCTCCCTGCGCGAGCGGCTCTACCAGTTCAACCGCGCGCACTACTTTCCGGAGGGCGCGCGCGCCTGTCTTGGCGCCGAGTACTTCCTGCTGAACCGGAACGGCCGGGACGCGTTCTTCCCCGGCCACCGGCTCCGCCAGGACCGGGCCGAGGCGTTCCGCGACGTCGAGGCGCTCGGCGTCGAGACCGTCGGCGAGTCCGGCCCCTGGGTGCTCTGGCGACGGCGAGGCCCCGAGGGCACGAGGCCTTCCCCCTGATCCGGCTCGCGACGGGCAGCTCGACGACGCTCTGAGGCCGATCGCCGGAGGGCACGGTTGAGCGAGAGCCACGCCGGGAGTGCCGCCTTCCTGTTCGACCTGGGCGTCGTCGGGACCCTGAGCCTGGCGTACGCCCTCACGCGACGGTCCGAGGGCTGCCTCAGCTCCCTGATCCTGGCTGTCGTCAGCATCGGCGTGTGGGGCCTGTACCTGACGGTGGCGATGCGCGGCGGGATGAAGCTGTCACACTGATGGCTCCCGCCGAGCTCGCCGGCCCGGACGGGCAGGCGCGGGACCCGTTCCCGGCCGCGCTCAGAGCGCCTTCCGGAAGAAGTGACGCGTGGCCGCCGGGCCCGGCCAGCCCGGCAGCGCGCCGATCTCCTGATAGCCCTGGCGCCGGTAGAAGCCGGGCGCCTGGTAGCTGTGCGTGTCGAGCTGCATCTCCCGGCAGCCGCGGCGGGCGGCTTCCTGCTCGGCCGCCCGGAGCAGCCGGGCTCCCGTGCCGTGGCCTCGGAGATCATCGCGCACCCACAGCGTGCGGACGTATCCCGTCCCGCCCCACGTCCACCCGTGGAGACCGGCAACGACCTTGCCGGCGTCGTCCCGGACGAAGATCGCCAGCCAGCGGCCGTCGGCATGGCCGGTGGCCCTCACGTTGTACTCGTGGAGTCGCTCGTCGAGCGCGGCCATCTCCTCCAGTCGCGGCTCGGCCTGGACCTCGAGCTCCTCGCGCGCCATCCCGCCCTCCTTCAGGCGCGGATCGCTTCCTCGCGCTCGATCTTGTCCGCGTCGAGGGCCATGTCGGCGCCCGGCGCGTCGGGAAGCGGGATCACCCCGTTCACCGGACGGAGCGGATGCTTCAGGAAGTGCATGTTGATGTCGTTCCACTTGATCAGGTACTCCTGGTACGGCGTGTGGATCGGCGACTGCGTCACCGAGAAGTGGATCGTCATGGGGGTCGAGTGCCCGTGCGGGATCGTGATCAGGTCGTGGGCGGTCGCGCAGGCCGCGATCTTCAGCGTCTCCGACAGCCCGCCGCACCAATAGATGTCGGGCTGGAGCACGTCCAGGGCGCCCTGGTCGAGGAAGCGCTTGAAGCCCCACCGCGTGTACTCGTGCTCGGCGCCCGCGAGGGGGATCCGCGTCTTGGCCCGGAGCTTGGCGTAGCTCTCGACGCGATCGGGCATGAACGCCTCCTCGAGCCACCGCGGCCGGTACTCCTCGATGCGCTCGCAGAGATCCACCGCGTAGTCGAAGCTCATGCTCTGCCAGCAGTCGAGCATGATCGGGTAGCCGTCGCCGAGCGTCTCGCGCAGCGTCCTGACCAGCGCGACGTTCTTCGCGAGACCCTCGTGGCCGCTCATCGGGCCGTGCCGGAAGAACCACTTCTGCGCGGTGAACCCGAGCTCCCGGCAGCGAAGCGCGCGCTCGCGCACCCGGCCGAGATCCTCGACCGCGTAGCCCAGCATGCTCGCGTACGCCGGGACCTCGGCGCGCGTGGGTCCTCCCAGGAGGCGCCAGATTGGCTGCCCGAACGCCTGTCCCTTAATGTCCCAGAGCGCGCAGTCGACCGCGGACAGCGCGATCATGGCGTCGCCCTGCCGCCCGTGTACCTGGAAGCGATGCATCTGGTCCCAGAGGAGCTCGGTGGCGAGCGGGTCCTTGCCCAGGAGCAGATGGGCGAGCTGCGTCAGCACGATGCGGGCCGGGTCGGGCCAGAGCGGCCCCGCGATTCCGCTCATGCCGTCGTCGGTGGCGATCTCGAGGAAGTCCTGGGTGGTACGGAACCGCCGGTCGTCCAGCTGCTCGCCGCCCGTCCGCCATGGATCGCGCCGATGCTCCGGGTAGACGTCGATGGGGCGCACCAGCCGCTCCTCCCACAGGGGCCCGTCGGTCGGCATGGTGCCGGTCAGCCGGCGCACGGTGATCTCCCGGATCTTCACGGTCGCTCCCGCCGGAAGCCGCGCGTCCCCGCGCTCAGCCCTGGCCGCGCTCGGGCTCGAAGGCCCGGATGGAGGCCTGCTGGACGTGATTCCGGAACCCGATCGGATCGTGGACCCGGGGGAACACCTCGCGGGCGCCGCCGGTGCCGGTCACCACAAGGTCCCCGTAGTTCAGGAGACGCCCGAGGAGCTTCTGCTGGACCCCGATCGACTCCACCTTGCCGAGGAGCAGCTCGGTCGTGTACCGCGCCACGATGCCCACCTTGAAGATGAGGCGCGTCGTCGTGACGGCGAACTCCGAGGTCAGGAGCTCGACGGCGTGGATCGCGCCCCAGACGAGGCCGGCGATGATCACGAGGAGGCTCAGGTACCAGAGCCACTCGATCCGCGTCATCGACCCGAGCGCCACGACGAAGCCGAACGCCGCGAGCGTCGTCACCGCGGGCTTCGCGAACAGGATCCAGTGGAGCCGGGTCTTGTAGACCACGCGCTCGTTCGGCAGCAGATGGCGCTCGACGTACCCCACGGGCGGGCCTCCTCGGACTGCCGGCCACCGGCCGGGTCGCTGGCGGCGAGAATAGCCTGGCTGGTTCCCGGCGGCAAACGCGCGTGCTGCGTCGCGCGCCGCCGCCGCGCCTCGACCCCCCCGCGGGCCGCGTGCTAGCATGGCCGCGCTCCGCCCAACTTCCACCGAGGAGGTCGCGTCGTGATGCCCCGCACGGGCCGGGCCGCGGTGTTCCGCGGCCCCGGCAGGCCCTTCGAGCTCCGGGAGCTCGCGATCCCCGAGCTCGAGCCGGGCGCCGTTCTGGTTCGCGTGTCACTCGCCAACATCTGCGGCTCGGACCTTCACTTCTGGCGGGGCGACGCCCCGCTCGCGCTCCCCCCCGACGGCTGGATCTTCGGCCACGAGATGACCGGCCGGGTCGCGGCGCTCGGGGCCAATGTCACGACCGACTCCCTGGGGCAGCCCCTCCGCGAGGGCGACCGCGTGGCGTACTGCTACTTCTACCCGTGCGGCCGCTGCTACGTCTGCCTCCACGGTCAGCGCGCCGCGTGCCCCCACAAGGTGGGCCGCGCGACGGGACCGGGCGAGTTCCCTCACTGGGTCGGGGCGTTCGCCGAGTACTACTACGTCCGCCCGGGGGGCTCCGTCTTCCGCGTCCCCGACGACCTCCCCGACGCGCTCGTCTCCCCCGTGAATTGCGCCCTCTCCCAGGTCGTCTTCGGGCTCACGCGAGCCGGCCTCGCCTTCGGCGAGAGCGTCGTGATCCAGGGCGCCGGCGGCCTCGGCATCCAGGCGGTCGCCGTCGCGCGCGAGATGGGCGCCGGCACCGTGATCGTGATCGACCAGCTCGCCGCGCGGCTCGAGCTCGCCCGAGCGTTCGGGGCCGACCACACGCTCAACCTGGCGGAGGTCGCCGACCGCCGGGCGCGCATCAAGCAGGTCCGGGACTGGACGGGCGGCCGCGGGGTCGATCTCGCGTGCGATTTCGTCGGCCTCCCCCCGGTGGTGCCGGAAGGCGTCGAGATGCTGCGCTACGGCGGGCGGTACCTCGAGATCGGCTGCATCAGCCGGGGTCGCACCGTGGAGTTCGACCCCTCCTCGCTCGTCTGGGGGTCGAAGACCCTCATCGGCGTTGTCATGTACGATCCGTGGGTGATCCCCCGGGCGCTCGAGTTCCTCGGCCGGAGTCGGGGGCGCTACCCCTTCGACCGGCTCGTGTCCCACACGTATCCCCTCGACCGGATCGACGAGGCGTTCCGGGACGCCGAGTGGTACAACCGCGAGGCGGTCCCGAGCCGGATCACCCGCGCCGCGCTGGCGCCGTAGCGGTCCCGACCGCCCCCCACGCCCGATGACCGCCCGGCTGATCCCGATCGGCCTCATCACGTTCGTCTTCAACCTGGGCGGCGGCCTGATCGCGCCGGCACTCCCGCTCTACGCCCGCACGCTGGGGGCCGATTACCGCGACCTCGGGCTCATCGGCGCGAGCCACGGGCTCGCCTTCGCGCTCCTCACGATCCCGCTGGGGCGCGCGTCGGACCGCTACGGCCGGCGGGCGGTCCTCCTTCTCTCCGGGATCGGCATCGGCGTCTCCGCCGCCATCTATCTCGTGGCGGGTCACGTTGCGGGCCTCGCCGCAGGCAAGCTCCTCGAGGCCGCGGCCTGGGCCGCCTTCTGGCCCACCCTCGAGGCCTGGGTCGCCGAGCGCTTCGGCACGCGCGCCGGCGCCGCGATGGGCGTCGCGTACGGCGCCTACGCCGCGGCGTTCGTCGTGGGGAGCTCCATCGGCGGCTTCGTCATCGAGGGTCTCGGGCTTCGGGCGCCGTTCGCCCTCTACCTGGCGACGTCGGCGCTCTCGGTGGCCCTCGTCGCGCTCCTGGCACGGAGCGAGGGCGCGGAGCGGGGGACGGGCCGGCACGACGTGGCGGTAACGCCGCGGATCGTCACGACGAACCCTGCGTGGGCGCGAGCCCGGCGCGTGCTCGCGTACTCGACGGGCTTCGTCTACGTCTACGGGCTCGGGACGATCCTCGCGTTCCTGCCGGCCTATGGCGCCGATCGGGCGCTATCGCCACGAGGCGTCGGGCTCCTCCTCGCGACCTACTGGATCGCGCGGGTCACGGGCTCGCTCGCGGCTGGCCGCGCCTCGGAGGCGCTGGGAGCGCGCCTCATCCTCGTGCCCGCGATGCTCGCGACGGTGGGCGGCGCCGGTCTCCTCGTGGCACCCTTCGGTCACGTGACGCTGTTCCTCGGCGCCCTGGCGCTCGGGCTCGCCGCCGGCGCGTCGGCGCCGACCTGCGTCGGCCTGATCGCCGACCACGCCGGCGCCGCGCAGCGCGGCACGGCCATGGGGCTCTTCGAGGCGGCGTGCGGCGGGGCCATCCTGGCGTCCGGCCTGGCGGGCGGCTACGCGGCCGAGGGGCTCGGCGGGGGGGCGCCCTACGTGATCGTCGGCGCCATGGCGCTGGTCTGGGCCGGTGTCCTCGCGCGAGCCCTCCGCCCCGCCGGCCGCGCCTGATCCGTACCGGTTCGGTTTCATCGCGTCGGGCCCGGGAGACACCCGGGCACCCGGGTTCCGCCCGTCCGCCCCCGATGGCACGCGGGATTCCGCGGGCCGCACCCCGTGGCACGCCCTCTGCTCTACAGGCCGGGAACCATGGACGCGCGGCCGTGGTGTCGGCGGCTCCTCCGGCGGGGAGCGAGGGCGGCTCGCCGGGCGGCGCGCGCCCTCGGCGCTGCCGGCCAGCGGCTCGCCCAGAGGCTGGCCTATCGTCCCCGGGAGGTCGTGGTCGTCGGGCTCCTGGCCGCGGGCCTCTTCGGCGGGCTCCTCGTCGAGCGATGGCGCGCGCGCCACCCGGCGATCGCGGAGCGGCTGGAGGCGGAGCCGGCGCGGCCGACGAGCCCGACACCGGTGCCGGCGGGAGCGCGCGTCCGCCCTCGTCCCACCACCGCGCGTTGCGCGGAGCCGGAGATGCGAGGGAGCCGGCTCGGCCGGGCCAGCGCGGAGCCGACCCGGCCGCGGCTCGACCTCAACCGGGTCACGCCGGGGGAGCTCGCGCGGGTGGCTGGGATCAGCTGGCGGCTCGCGGCGCGGATCGTCGCCGCGCGCGAGGCCTTCGAGGGTCGCGAGGAGCGGCGCATCGACCCGGTCGGGCCTGCCCCCTCGCCGGTGGCCGAGCCGGCCGCGGCGGACACGCCCGAAGGGGACACGCCCGAGGCCCCGCCGGACGCCGAGTCACCGTGAGCGCGCCGCTCCTGCCGCTCGCACTGGCGTTCGCCCTCGGCGCGGGGCTGGGCCTCGAGGTCGAGCCGCCTCTCTGGCTCGGGCTCGCCGGCCTCGCGGGCGTCGCGCTCCTCCTCGTCACCGGGCGCGGGCGCTCGGTGGCCAGCGCGAGCGTCGGGATCGTCGTGCTCTGCGCCCTGGCCGGATGGGCGCGGGTCGCGCTCCCCGATCCGTTCCCGGTCGTCCACGAGATCGTCCCCGGGCCGGTCGTGCTCGAGGGGCTCGTCGGCGGCACCCCGGAGATCGAGGGGCCGCGGATCCGCTTCCCTTTCGTGCTTCGACGGACGGGCCCGGAATCAGCGCGGCCCGTGGCCGGCGCCCTGCCCCTGTCCCTCTACGGTCCCGCCCCGCCCCTGGCGCCCGGCGACCACATCCGCGTCACCGGCGAGGTGCGCGTGCTGGAACCGTTCCGGAATCCCGGCACCGAGCCGCGTGGGGCCGGACCACGCACCCCGCGCTATCTCGCGACCGCACGCGCCGCCGGCGTGGAGCGCCTGCCCCCCGCGCCCCTCCCCTGGTGGCTCCGGGCGCGGCTCTGGATCCACTCCACCATCGAGGCCCACCTGCCGCCGGTGTCGGGCGCGCTCCTCGAAGGTCTCCTGATCGGGGAGCGCCGGCAGCTCCCGCCCACCCTGCTCGCGGACTTCCGCCGCGCGGGCGTCTACCACGTCCTGGCCATCTCCGGCTTCAACGTCGCGCTGGTCGCGGGCTCGGCCTTCCTGCTCCTCAGGCTCGCGCGGCTCCCCGCGCCCCTCGCCGCCGGCCTGGCCCTGGCCACCCTCGTCGCCTTCGCCGCCGTCGTCGGCGGTCAGCCCTCCGTGCTCAGGGCCACCGTCATGGGCGGCCTGTTCCTGGCCGCGGGCCTGCTCGGGCGCGAGAGCCGCGTGTGGAACAGCCTCGCCGCCGCGCTCCTCGTGCTGCTGGCCCTCGACCCGGGCAGCCTGTCGGAGCCCGGCCTCCAGCTCTCGTTCGCAGCGACGGCCGGCCTCCTTCACCTCGGGCCGTGGATCCGCGCGCGGCTGCCGCCGTGGTGTCCGGGCCCGATCGCCACCGCGCTGGCCGTCTCGGCCGGCGCGCAGCTGGGCGTGACGCCGGTGATGCTCCTCCACTTCGGCCAGCTCTCGCCGCTCGGGGTGGTCGCGAACCTGCTGGTGGTCCCAATCGCCAGCCTGCTCACGACCGGCGGCGTCCTGACCCTGGCGGTGGCAGCCGTGAGCGACGCGCCGGCGCACCCGCTCTTCCAGAGCCTCTGGCTCCTGCTCGTCCTGCTCCGCCTCGTCGTGCGCGCCGTCGCCGCGCTGCCGGGCGCGATCGTCTACCTTCCGCCGACGCCGATCCCGGCGGTGGTCGCGGCCGGTCTCGCCCTCGCCCTCCTGCCCTGGGCCCGCGGCCTCTGGGCCGCGCTCGGTGTCGCGGCGTTGGCGCTCACCGCGGGCCTCATCGCGATCCTGGCGGCCTGGCCCGACGGGCTCGTCCACGTCGTCGTCCTCGACGCGGGCCAGGGCGAGGCGATCCTCGTCCAAGCCCCGGATGGGCCGGCGCTCCTCGTCGACACTGGCGGCGGCGGCCCCGGGCGCGGCGACCGGGGCGAGCGCATCGTCGTCCCGGTCCTCCGGCGGCTGGGGCTCCGGCGCCTGGCGGCCCTCGCCCTCACGGAGGGCACGCCCGACCACGCGGGCGGGCTCGCGGGTCTCCTCGAGGGGATGCCGATCGACGAGGTCTGGATCCCGGCGGGCAGCGAGGGCGCGCCCTGGCTCGCGCCCGTCGTGGCGAGCGGCATCCCCCGGCGCGTCCTCGCGCGGGACGACCACCTCCGGGTCGGCGCGCTCCTCGTCACCGTGCTCCATCCAGGTCGCGACACGCCGGCCACGGCGCCCGAACGGAGCGGTCCCGCGCGCGAGGCGCCGTTGCTCCTCCGGGTGGAATGGGGCCGCTTCGCAGCCGTCCTCGCGACCGGCGCCCGGGTGGGGGCGGAGGCCGCGGCGCTCCGGGCGGGCCTCCCGCTCCGCGCGACGCTGCTGAAGGTGAGCGGGAACGGCAGCCGGCGGGGCTCCCTGCCCGAGTTCATCGACGCCGTGGGCCCCGAGGTCGCGGCGATCCCGGTGGGGGCGCGGAATCCCTTCGGGCACCCCACGCCGGAGGTCCTGGCGCGCCTGGCAGCGGCGGGGGCGACGGTCTACCGGACGGATCTGGACGGCGCCGTCGACGTCCGGAGCGACGGCCGCCGCGTGTGGGTCCGGACCTGGGGCCGGCCCGGGCCGCCGCGGGCGCTCACGCTGCCGGCCGGGCCGTGAGGCGCCGCCGGACGGCTAGGTCTCGAAGACTCGCTCGCGCTGCGCCCGGAGCCGCTCGAGCTCCGCCGCATCCAGGCGCATGCCGAGGGACAGGTTCATGTCCGCGAGGATCGTCTTGATCTCGTTGAGCGACTTCTTGCCGAAGTTCTTCGTCTTCAGGAGCTCGGCCTCGCTCTTCTGCACGAGGTCCGCGATCGTACGGATGTTGGCCGTCTTGAGACAGTTGTAGGCGCGCACGGAGAGCTCGAGCTCGTCGACGCTCCGGAACAGGTTCTCGTTGAGCTCGAGGCTCACCTCCGGCTTCGCGTCCTCCTCGGAATCGAGGCCGGTCGGGAAGCGGCACAGGAGGTTGAAGTGGTCCTCGAGGATGAGCGCCGCCTCGCCGACGGCGTCCTCGGGCGACACGCTGCCGTTCGTCCAGAGCTCGAGGACGAGCCGCTCGGCGCCCGGCTTCCGCTTGGCCGGCTCCACCTGGAAGTTCACCGTCTTCACGGGCGAGAAATCCGCGTCCATGGCAAGCGCGTTGACCGCCAGCGTCTCCGACTCGCGCTTGTCGGCCGGGACGTAGCCGCGCCCCTTCTCGACGTGGACCTCCATGTCGAGGGTCACGTCGCGCTCGAGCGTGGCCAGGGGCTGCTCGGGATTGAGGATCACGAGGTCATGGTCCGTCTCGAAATCGCTCGCCTTGGCGACGCCCGGGCCGGTCACCCGGAGGCGGATGAGGCGGCTGCGCTCGCCGTGCAGCTTGAAGACGACCTTCCGCAGGCTGGCGAGGATGTCGAGGGAGTCCTCGGTCGCCCCGGGGAGGAAGGAGAACTCGTGGAGGACCCCGTCGACCTTGATCCACGTGGGGGCCGCGCCCTCGATGGAGGAGAGCAGCACCCGGCGGAAGGCGTTGCCGACGGTCAAGGCGAAGCCGGGCTCGAACGGCTCCACGACGAAGATGCCGTGATCCGGCTGGAGCTCCTGCCACTCGTGCTTGCGGGGGAGCTGGACGACGGTGGTCATGCAACCTCCTCAGGTCGGACAAGGGGGGGTTACGGACGAACGCACATTATATCGGAGGCTTCACGCCGAGGGAAGTCCCCCGCGCCCGCGCGCCGGCAAATTGACAGGGGTGCACGGACCCCTTAAAATCAAACGGATTTTCGGGATCGGTCCGGTCCGGCACCGACCCCGGCGCGTGGGCCTCATGTCGAGCCAGATTCCTACGCCGTCCGACAATCGATCTCCGGTGGCGCGCCTCGTCCGCCGAGGGGCGGGCCTGGTCTGCCTCGGACTCGCGGCGGTGGTCGCGGTCGGGGTCGCCCTGGCCGTCCGCCCGCCGGCTCGCCTGGAGCGCGGCTCCCGGACGGTGGACATCCCGGTCACCCTCGGGGTCCTGGGCATCGCGCGCCAGCTCGCCGAGCAGGACGTGATCCGCAGCCGGGCGGTCTTCGTCGGCCTGGCCTTCCTCCGAGGCACGGCCCGCTCGCTCAAGGCCGGAGAGTACGAGGTGCCCCAGGGCGCCCCGCTCCTCGCGGTGCTGCAGCTCCTCGAGACGGGGCGGGTCAAGCCGCACCTTCTCGTGCTGACCGAGGGGTTCACCATCCGCGATCTGGCCCGCCAGATCGCGGCCGAGGGCATCGCGCCGGCGGCAGATGTCGTCCGCGTGGCCGGAAGCGCACGCCTGGCCTGGAGCCTCGGGATCGAGGCCGACTCGCTCGAGGGCTACCTCTTCCCCGACACCTACCAGGTGACCAAGGGCATCCGCGTGGAGGAGATCCTCGGGCGAATGGTCCAGCGCTTCCTGGAGCGGGTGGGCACCCCCGACGTGATCGCGCGCGCCCGGCAGCGCGGCCTGAGCCTCCACCAGCTGGTCACCCTGGCGTCGATCGTGGAGAAGGAAGCCGCGCTGGCCGCGGAGCGGCCCATCATCGCCCAGGTCTTCTTCAACCGGCTCCGGCGGGGCATGCCCCTCCAGGCCGATCCGACGGTCGCCTACGCCCTTGCCAAGGAAGGGCGGGCGCCCACGCGCGACGACCTCCAGGTGGACCACCCGTTCAACACCTACAAGAACGTCGGCCTGCCCCCGGGACCGATCGGCAACCCGGGCCGATCCGCCATCGATGCGGTCCTGGAGCCGGCCAACGTCCCGTACCTCTACTTCGTCGCCATCGACGACCGGACGCATCACTTCTCGACGACCCTCCAGGAGCACAACGAGGCGGTGGCGCGCTACCGGCAGTACCGAGCCCGCGGGCGCGCGACCTCGACGCTTGCGCCTGCCAACGGCCCGATGCTATGAAGGCAGGAGAGCATCGCGCGATGAACCCGAGCTGGACGCATGCGCCGCGGTCCTTCATGCCCGACGCGTCCCTACTGGCGACCGCCGAGCCGGAGCGGCTCCCGGCCGTCTACGCCGGGCTCAAGCGCGTGCTCCCGCCTCTCCTCCGGCGCCTGTTCGCCTTCCGCGTGAGCGGGCTGGAGCACCTGCCAGAGCGCGGCCCGTACATCGTCGCGGCGAATCACGCCAACTACCTGGACGGCATCGTTCTCGCCACCGCCCTGCCCCGGAAGATCAGCTTCTTGGTCATGCCGCGGGTCTACCGGGCGACGCCCCTGCATCCGTACTTCCACGACCACGTCGGCTCGATCCCCGTCTCCCTCGCGCGTCCCGACCCTGGAGCCATCCGGCGCGCGCTCCGCGTCCTCGAGCGAGGCGGCGTGGTGGGTATCTTCCCCGAAGGCCCGTTCAGCCGGTACGGCCGGCTCGTCCGCGGACAGCCCGGCGTCGCCCTGGTCGCCCTCCGGTCCGGCGTGCCGGTCGTCCCCGCGGCCATCTCGGGCACGTTCGAGGCCCTGGCGTCCCGGCGCTTTTTCGTCCCGCGGCGGGTCCCCCTCGGCGTACGCTTCGGCAAGCCGCTCCGCTTCACGACGCCTCGACAGCGGGTGACGCAGGGCCTCCGGGCCGACGTCACTGGATGGATCATGGAGGAGATCGCCGCGCTGCTCGCCGCGGACTGCGCCGCGGCACCGGCGGGCGTCACGCAATGACCGGCCCCGCCCCGAAGAGCCCCTGGGGCGGCCGCTTCGCCGAGCCCGCCGACACGTCCACCCGGGCATTCACGGCCTCCTTGCCCTTCGACTACCGGCTCTGGCCTCACGATCTCCAGGGCAGCGAGGCGTGGGCCCGCGTGCTCGCCAAGGGCGGGGTCCTGTCGGAGGCCGAGCTGGACGCGATCCTCCGCGGGCTCGCCGAGGTGCGACAGGAGCTCGAGACGGGCGCGTTCCCCTACCGGATCGAGCTCGAGGACATCCACATGAACATCGAGCGGCGCCTGATCGAAAAGATCGGCGCCGTCGGAGGCAAGCTCCACACCGGCCGGTCGCGGAACGACCAGATCGCGCTCGACATGCGGCTCTGGCTCCGGGCGGAGATCGACGCGATCCGGCGCGCGCTCCGCGAGGTGCAGGCCGCGCTCGTCGAGCAGGCCGAGCGGCATCGCGCCTCGCCGATGCCGGGATACACCCACCTCCAGCGGGCGCAGCCGGTCCTGCTCGCCCACCATCTCCTGGCGTACGTGTTCATGCTCGCGCGCGACCGCGAGCGGCTCGCCGACGCGCGCCGCCGGCTCGATGTGTGTCCGCTCGGCGCGGCCGCGCTCGCGGGCACCACCGTCCCCGTCGACCGCCACGCGCTCGCCCAGGCGCTCGGCTTCCGAGCAGCGACGGCGAACAGCATGGACGCGGTGTCGGACCGCGACTTCGCGCTCGAGTTCTGCGCGGCGGCCGCGATCGTGGGCACCCACCTGTCGCGGTTCGCCGAGGAGATCGTGCTGTGGGCCTCGGCCGAGTTCGGCTTCGTCGAGCTGCCCGACGCCTACGCCACCGGGTCGTCGATCATGCCGCAGAAGAAGAATCCGGACGTGGCGGAGCTGATCCGGGGGAAGACGGGACGGCTCTACGGGGACCTCGTCCGCCTCCTCACGGTGATGAAGGGGCTCCCGCTCGCCTACCACTCCGACATGCAGGAGGACAAGGAGGCGTTCTTCGACGCGGCGGACACGCTCCGGGGCACGCTCGGCATCCTCGCCCCCTTCATCCGGGCGCTCTCCTTCCGCGCCGACCGGCTGCGGGCGCTCGCCGGCGAAAGCTTCTCCACCGCGACCGACCTCGCCGGCTACCTGGTCCAGCGCGGCTTGCCGTTCCGCGACGCGCACGAGGCGGTCGGACGGGCGGTGCGCCTGGCCCTCGAGCGCGGCATCCGCCTCGAGGCGCTCCCGCTCGCGGACCTCCAGGCCTTGTCCCCCCTGTTCGGCTCTGACTTCCCCGAGGCAGTGTCGGTCGAGGCCTCGCTCGCCGCGCGGAACGTCCATGGCGGCACCGCCCCCGAGGCGGTGACCCGCGCCCTCGAAGAGGCGCGCGGCCTCCTGGAGATCCCCTGAGCGGGCCCTCCGCCCGCGGGGCGCGCCGACGCGCGGGAGGAATCCGCGCCACGCTCGCCCTGGCGCTGCTCTTGCCGCTCTCCCTCGCCGCCTGCGGCAAGCGGGGGCCTCCGGTCGCGCCCGAGCGGAAGCTCCCGGCGGCGGTGCAGGACCTCCAGGGGTCCATCGAGGGGAGCTCGATCCGCCTCGCCTGGACCCTGCCGCGGATCCGGATGGACCGGAGCGCGCTGAAGGAGATCCGGCGGACCGAGGTGTACCGGCGGGTCGAGGACGGCGCGCCCGAGGAGCCGGTCCGGCCCGCCTTCCTCGTGTTCGGGGGACTCTTCGGTCCGCCCCCGGGTGTCCCGGGGTTCGACCGGGTCGCCGACATCACGGTGGCCGAGCCGGGTCAGCAGGCCCAGGTGCAGGGCAATCAGGTGACCTACACGGACGCCACGGGGCTCGCCTTCGGGCAGAAGTACACGTACGTCGTCGTCGCGCTCGATGAGCACGGACGGCCGAGCCCGCCCTCCAACCGCGTGGTCGTCGCGCTCGCGGCCGCCCCCGTCGCGCCTCCCCGCGTCGAGGCCCAGCCCGGGGATGGGCAGGTGCGGCTCAGCTGGGACGCGCCCTCGACGCTGGCCGACGGGGCGCCGGCCCCCGAGGACCTCGTCTACGACGTGTTCCGGGCGACGGCGCCGGGCGCGCCGGCCGGGCGCCCACTCAACCCCGAGCCCGTCACCACCCGCCAGTACGTCGACCTAGCGGTCCAGAACGACGTGACCTATCAGTACGCCGTGCGCGCGCGGCTCGCGCCGGGGGGCGCCCAGAGCGGCCCGAGCGCGGTCGCCACCGCCACGCCGGAGGACACGACCCCCCCGGCCCAGCCGCGCGGCCTCGTGGCGGTCCTGGCCGGGTCGACCGTCCGGCTCGCGTGGCAGGCCGTGCCGGACGCCGACGTCGCCGGCTACCTCGTCTACCGGAGCACGACGGCGGGCCGGGGCCATGCGAAGCTGACCACCGCCCCGCAGGGCACCACGACCTACGTCGACACGGACGTCCGGCCGGGGCAGAGCTACTTCTACCAGGTGACCGCCGTGGACCGCTCGAAGCGCGCCAACGAGTCCGTGCCCTCGCAGGAGGCCTCCGCGACGCTCCCCTGACGGGCCGTCGCCGACCCTCGAGACGCGCGCCTCGCGCGGCACGCCGCCGACAGCCACGACCAGGACCCTTCGGCGCCGGTTCGTCTTGATTCACGTCGGGGGGCATGCTACGGTCCCGGCAACTGCTGCGCCCGCGGGATCGAGGCTGCGTAGCGCCGTGTAGCGAAGGAGGTCGGGCGATGCGACGAACCTTCCAGGGCTCTCTGGTCGCCATGGTCACGCCGTTCCACGACGGCCGGGTCGACGAGGGCAAGCTTCGCGAGCTCGTCGAGTTCCACGTGACGCACGGGACCGACGGCCTCGTCCCCTGCGGCACGACGGGAGAATCGCCGACACTGACCCACGAGGAGCATAAGCGCGTCGTCGAGATCGTGATCCAGGAGGCGCGCGGCCGGATCCCGGTGGTCGCGGGCACCGGCTCGAACTCGACCGCCGAGGCGATCGAGCTCACGCGCCACGCCGCGGAGGCCGGGGCCGCGGGCGCGCTCCTGGTGACCCCCTACTACAACAAGCCGACCCAGCAGGGGCTCTACGAGCACTTCCGGGCCATCGCCCAGGCGGTTCCCGACCTGCCGCTGATCGTCTACAACATCCAGGGACGCACCGCGGTCAACGTCGAGACCGAGACCCTCGCGAAGCTCGCCCAGATCCCGAACATCATCGGCGTCAAGGAGGCCTCGGGCAGCCTCGACCAGATGACGGCGGTGATCCTGGCCTGCGGGCCGGAGTTCACGGTGCTCTCCGGCGACGACAGCCTCACGCTGCCGCTCATGTCGGTCGGCGGCCGCGGCATCATCTCGGTGGTCGGCAACTTCCTGGCGCGCGAGGTGTCGGACATGACGCACGCGGCGCTGGAGGGGGACTGGAAGCGGGCGCGTGACCTCCACCTGAAGCTCTATCCCGTCTGCAAGGCCATGTTCATCGAGACCAACCCGATCCCGGTGAAGGAAGCCATGGCCATGCTCGGAATGATCCGGGCGGAGTGGCGGCTGCCGATGTGCCCCATGACCCCGGCCAACCGGGAGAAGCTCCGCCAGGCGCTGGTCCAGGCCGGCATCCTGAAGGCCTGAGCCGGGCCGAGCCGGCCCGTGGTCGAGCTGGTCGTCGCGGGCGCGGCCGGACGGATGGGCGGGCGGATCGTTGCCCTCGCCCGGGACGCAGGCGACTTCCGCGTGACGGGCGCCTTCGAGCGGCCCGGTCACCCCGCCGTCGGCCAGGACGCCGGAGAGGTCGCCGGCGGGGGTCACCTGGGCGTGCCGATCGCCGCCGACCCGGAGCCGCTCCTCGCCACGGGGCGCGTGCTCGTCGAGTTCACGGCGCCCGAGCCCACCCTGGAGCACCTCCGCTTGGCCGCGGCCCGGGGCGCCGGGGCCGTGGTCGGCACCACCGGCCTCCAGACGGCTCAGGTCGACGAGATCCGCGGGCTCGCGGGGCGCGTGCCGATCATGCTCTCGCCCAACATGAGCGTGGGGGTCAACCTCGCGCTGCGGGTCCTGACGACGATGGCCAGGGCCCTCGGCGACGACTACGACGTCGAGATCACGGAGATTCACCACCGGATGAAGAAGGACGCGCCGAGCGGCACGGCCGCCAAGATGGCCGAGGTGATCGCCGAGGCGCTCGGGCGCCGGATCGAGGACGCCGGAGTGTACGGCCGCCACGGGCTCGTCGGCGAGCGGACCACGAAGGAGATCGGCGTCCACGCGCTCCGCGGGGGCGACATCGTCGGGGAGCACACGGTCGTCTTCAGCACCATCGGCGAGCGGCTCGAGCTGACCCACCGCGCCCACAGCCGGGACACCTTCGCACAGGGGGCGCTCCGGGCGGCGCGGTTCGTCGCCGCCGCCCGCCCGGGCCTCTACTCGATGCACGACGTCCTCGGGCTCTGACCGGGGACGGCCGCCCGCATGAGCCCCGTCCGGCCGGGCCGCGGACCGTCTGATATACTTTTCGTCGAAGACATCCGCTTCTACGGCCATCATGGCGTCACCCCCGCCCAGCAGGAGGTCGGCGCGTGGTTCTCGGTGGACGTCGAGTTGGCGCTCGACCTCACCCCGGCCGCGCTCTCCGACGATCTGGACGCGGGGGTGGACTACGGGCAGGTGGCGGAGCGCGTGGTCGCGCTGGGCACCGGCGAGCGGGTCCACCTGATCGAACGGCTGGCGGGATTGCTCTGCGAGGCGCTCCTTCGGGAATACCCGGCCCGCGACGTCACGGTGACGGTGCGCAAGGTCACGGCGCCGCTCGACGGGATCGCCGCCGTGCCCGGCGTGCGGATGACACGGAGTCGATGAGGCATGGCGCGCGTCTTTCTCTCGCTCGGCTCGAACCTGGGCGACCGCCGGGGGAACCTCGAGGCGGCCCTGGCCTTGCTGCGCGCGGAGCTCGAGGTCCGCGTCGTCACGTGCTCGCAGGTCTACGAGACGACGCCCTGGCCGCCCCTGGGCTCGCCCCGCGAGACCTGGCACCTCAACTGCGCGGTGGAGCTCGAGACGGATCTCCCGCCCGACCGCCTCCTCGAGCTGACCCAGGCGATCGAGGGCCAGTCAGGCCGGACTCCTGCGCCGGGTCCGCCCGGCCCCCCCGGCCCGCGGACCCTGGACATCGACATCCTGCTCTACGCGGACCAGGTCATCGCCGAGGACCATCTCCAAATCCCCCACCCGTTCCTCCACCAGCGCCGTTTCGTCCTGGTTCCCCTCGCGGACATCGCGCCCGAGGTCGAGCACCCGACGCTCTACCAGTCGATCGTGGATCTCCTGGGCGAGCTGCCCGGTGAGGACGACGTCGTCCCATACCCCGATTGACCGGCGGCCCCTTGCCGGGGCCGGGGCATTCTGCTAGCGTCCGCAGCCAGAGGCAGAGGCGTGCCCGAGCCGTCCACCGAGTTCCGGCAGCAGGCGCTCACGCACCTCGACACCCTGTATAATTTCGCCCTCCGGCTGACCAAGCGGCCCCCGGACGCCGACGACCTGGTCCAGGAGACTTATCTCCGGGCCTTCCGCTTCGCCCACCGCTTCGAGCCGGGAACGCACCTCAGGGCCTGGTTGTTCCAGATACTGAGGAACACGTTCCTCACGTTCTACCGGCGGGAGACGCACCAGCCGGTGCTCCTCGACAAGGACCTGGACGACGGGTTCGAGGAGGCGCCGGTGGGGGAGGCCCCGGATCTCGCGGTGGTGACCGTGCTGGACCTCGAGCGGGCGCTGGCGGAGCTGCCCGAGGATTTCCGGTCGGTGCTGCTCCTCGCGGACCTGGAAGGGTTGGCCCTGCACGAGATCGGGCAGATCATGGAGATCCCCATCGGAACCGTGAAGTCACGGCTCTTCCGCGCGCGCCGCATGGTACGGCGCCGCCTGGGCGACTATCGGACGACCTGAGCCATGGACTGCCGAGAGGCCCGCGAGATCCTCGAGGAGTACCGTCGGCGCGAGCTCCCGCCCGAGCGCGGCCGGGCCGTCGAGGCACACCTCGCGGGGTGTCCCGCGTGCCGGGCGATCCTGGCGCGCGAGGAGGCGGTGGCCAGGCTCGTCGGCTCCATCCCGCGCACGCCGGCGCCGCCAGCCCTGGCCCGTCAGGTGCGGGGCCTCGGCGCGCGGCGGCCGGGAGTCGCCGGCTGGCTGGGGCGCCCGTGGGTCGCCGCCGCCCTCGCGGCGGTGGTCGTGCTCGCCGTGCTCGCGCCGTGGCTCCGGCGGCCCGCCGAGCGGCCCGCCGACCCCGTCGACGCCCTGATCCAGTCGGGCGTCGCCGAGCACCGGCGGATCCTCCTCGACCTCGAGGCCACGCCCCGCGAGGTCAGCAATCCGGACGCGGACGCGCTCTTCCAGCGGGTCCGGTCGGTGACCGCGGTCGAGCTTCCCCGGGTGTTCGCGGGGAACGACGACCTCCACCTGATCGCCGCGCGCCCGACGATCCTGGCGAGCCGGAAGACCGCGGCTGCCACGCTGCGCTACAAGACCTCGCCGGACACGACATACTTCGTCCTCCCCGGGCCGGACCTGCCGATGCCGACCGAGGGCCGCGTCCAGATCGAGCAGTACCGCCCCTACATGCGCGAGGTCAGCGGCTTCAACGTCGTGTACTGGAAGCAGAAGGACCTCGTCTACCTCATGGTGTCGGGACTCGACCGCGAGGGCTGCCAGAAGCTGTACCTCAAGGTACGGAAGGCCCTCTAGCTGGCCTCCCGGAGAATCGGCGGCGGCCCGGGTGCGGGGGGCCGGCTCGACCGGAACGGACGCCGCGCCTGCGGACACCGCGAGTGCCTCTCCGGGGGGGTGCGAGTGGGGTGCTCGTGAGCCCCACGCCCGCGGAGCGGCCGGCCGTTCCTCCCGGATCCGGGCGCGAGAACGCCGGGGAGCCGTCCTCCGCCGCCGCCGGCCGCGAGCCGGCCGCGCCCGACGTCCAGCGCCTGTCGATCGTCGTGCCGGTGTACCAGGGCGAGCGCACGCTCGATCACCTGCTGGCGGAGATCGAACCCCTGACGCGGCCACGGGCCACGCGGCGAGGGCGGCCATTCCAGGTGGCCGAGGTCGTCCTCGTCCACGACGGCGCCATCGACAACTCGCACGTCGTGATGGAGGCGCTCGCCGCCCGCTTTCCGTTCGTCACCCTCGTCTGGCTGTCGAGGAACTTCGGGCAGCACCCCGCCACCCTCGCCGGCATGGCGGCCACGAGCGCCGATTGGGTGGTGACGATCGACGAGGACGGCCAGCAGAACCCGGCGGACGTCGGGAGCCTGCTCGACGCGGCGTTCGAGACCGGGGCCCCCCTGGTCTACGGGCAGGCGCTCAACCAGCCCGCCCACGGCCTGGTGCGCAACACGCTCAGCCGCGTGGCCAAGGCGGTTTCGGTGGCGATCGTCGGAAACCGGCAGATGGCCCACTTCAACAGCTTCCGCCTCGTCCGAGGCGACATCGCGCGAAGCCTGGCGGCCTACTGCGGCCACGGCGTCTACCTGGACGTCGCCCTGGCGTGGGTGGTCGGACGGTGGACCACCGGGCCGGTGACGCTCCGCCCCGATCGGGGACGCCCGTCCGGCTACACCATCGGCACGCTCCTGGCGCACTTCGGGCGGCTGATCCTGACCGCGGGGACGCGCCCGCTCCGGCTGATCTCGGTGCTGGGTCTGCTGTCGATCCTGTTCGGCGGAGGGCTCAGCCTCGTCCTCGTGTGGGCGCGGCTGCGGCACCAGATCCCGGTGCGGGGCTACACCTCGCTCGTCGTGGTCATCTGCTTCTTCTCCGGCGTCGTCCTCTTCTCGCTGGGCGTCATCGCGGAGTACCTGGCGCTGACGCTGACGACGGGGATGGGCCGGCCGCTCTACATCACCGTCTCGCGACCCCCGCGCCCCGATCGCGCGCCACCGTGACGGGCCCCCTCGTGTGGGTGGTGGGCCGAGGGCTCCTGGGCAGGCGCCTGGAGGACCTGGCCCCCCGGGCGATCCCGGGCGCCGTCTGCTGGGGGCCGGCGACCGCGCGCTTGTCCTGGGGCGAGCCCGGCCGCCTCGCGCTCGAGCTTGGCGACGCGGCCCGGGCCTTCGGCGAGGAGGCGCGCCGGCGCGAGGCCCCCTGGATGGCGCTCTGGTGCGCCGCCGCCGGCGGGGTGGATGCCTCGTCGGAGACGCTCGGCCGCGAGACGGAGGCCCTCCGGCAGCTCCTCGGCGCGCTGGGCACGGCGCTGGGCCGCACGCCGCACCGGGCCTCCGGGACCCTGCTCTTCTGCAGCTCCGCCGGCGGAGTCTACGGGCGCGGCCCCGAGCTGCCCCTGACGGAAGACTCTCCGTGCCAGCCGATCTCGGCGTACGGCCGGAGCAAGCTCGGCCAGGAAACCGAGGTCCTGCGCTGGGCCGGGGCCACGCCCGGCGTGTCCTGCCTCGTGGCGCGGCTGTCGAATCTCTACGGGAGCGGCCAGAACCTCGAGCGCTCCCCGGGCCTCATCGCGCGGCTCTCGCAGAGCCTCCTCCATCGGCGGCCGCGCCACGTCTACGTGCCGCTCGACACGCTGCGGGACTATCTCCACGCCGGGGACGCCGCGCGCTACATCCTCGGGTGCCTGGACCGGCTGTGGCGGTCCGATCGGCCCGCGTCCCTCGTCAAGATCATCGCCAGCGAGCAGAGCATCTCGATCGCCGGCGTCATCGGCATCTTCACCCGGGTCGCGAAGCGTGCGCCCCGCATCATCTGCATGCCCGACCCCCTGAGCCGTCAGCAGCCGAGCCGCCTCCGGTTCCGCTCCCGCGTGTGGACGGACCAGGCGCCCCGCATGATGGACCTGGCCGCCGGCATCCGCGAGGTCTACCAGGACCACCTCTCGCTCTTCCAGCGGGGAAGGCTGCCGGTCCCGCCGGAGCGCTGACGGCCGCGCGGGCCTCAGCCGGTCCGGGGATCCAGGAGGTCGCGGAGCCCGTCGCCCAGCAGGTTGAAGCCGAGGACGGCCAGCGCGATGGCCGCCCCCGGAAAGACCGCGTACCACGGGGAGAGCTGGAGGAAGTTCTGCGCTTCCCGCAGCATGAGCCCCCACGACGGATTGGGCGGCTGCGTTCCGAGCCCGAGGTAGGACAGCGCGGCCTCCGCCAGGATCGCCAGCGGGAAGGAGATCGTCGCCTGCACAATCAGCGGCGACACCGTGTTGGGCAAGACGTGCCGCCGGAGGATCGCGCCGTCCCGCGCGCCGAGAGCACGCGCGGCGGTGACGAACTCCTGCGCCCGGAGCGCGAGGACGCTCGCCCGCGTGAGCCGCGCGAAGACCGGCACGTACGCGACGCCCACCGCGACCATGCTGATGAGGACGCCCGGACCGAGGACCGCGCTGATCAGGAGAGCGGAGAGGACGGCCGGAAACCCGTAGATCGCGTCCGTCACCCGCATCGCCGCCTCGTCGAGCCAGCCGCCGGCCCACCCCCCCGCCACCCCCAGGACTACGCCGACGCCCATGCCGATGCCGACGGCCACCGCCCCGACGGCGAGCGACGCGATCGCCCCGCGCATCACCCGGGACAGGAGGTCGCGCCCGTACTGGTCCGTGCCCATCGGGTGGGCCGCGGACGGCCCCTCCAGGCGGGCCGCGAGCTCCATGCGCAGGGGGTCCTGCGGGGTGTAGACGAGGGAGCAGACCGCGGTGCCGACGATCGCCGCGGTGAGCGCGAGCCCCACCCCGAACGCGCGATGGCGGAGCGCCCGCCGCCAGCGCCTACTCATAGCGGATCCGCGGGTCGAGGACCGCGTAGAGGACGTCCACCAGGAAGTTGAGGGTGACGACCACCACCGCGACGAACAGCACCACCCCCTGCACGACCGGCAGGTCCCGCGCACTGATCGCGCCCAGCGCGAGACGCCCCAGCCCCGGCAGGTAGAAGACGTTCTCGAGCACGATGCTGCCCGTCAGGAGCTGCCCGAGCTGGAGGCCCACGACCGTGACGATCGTGAGCAGGGCGTTGCCGAGGACGTGCTTCCACGTGACCGAACGCTCGGCCAGGCCCTTCGCCCGCGCAGTCCGCACGTGGTCGGCGCGCAGGACCTCGAGCATCGCCGCCCGCGTCGTGCGCGTGAGGATGGCCGCCTGGACCGCGCCGAGCGCGAAGGCGGGCAGGAGGAGCGCCCGGAGGCCCGGCCAGAGCCCAGCCGCCCACCCGTCGAACCCGCCGGCTTGCACCCAGCCGAGGCGCACGGCGAAGAGCAGGATCAGGAGGAGCCCGGCCCAGAACGACGGGATCGCGATGCCGAGCTGCGAGACGAGCATCGCGAGGTAGTCGCCCGGCCGGCCCCGGCGCGTCGCCGCGTAGACGCCGAGCGGGACCGCCGTGAGCGTCATGAAGCACGCGGCCAGCAGGGTGAGCGGCAGGGTGACCGCCATGCGGCTCACGATCAGGCGCCCGACGCCGACGTCGTACTGGATGGACCGCCCGAGGTCGCCCCGGAGGGCGTGCCCGAGCCACTCCACGTACTGGACCAGGACGGGCCGATCGAGCCCCATCGCGCGCCGGAGCGCCGCCGCCGCCTCCGGGCTCGCCTCGGTCCCCATGATGAGGAGGGCCGGGTCGCCGGGCAGCACCCGGACGACGGTGAAGACCAGCAGCGAGACGACGAACAGTGTGACGAGGAACGCCACGGCCCGGCGCAGTATCAGCCGGCGCACAGAGAGCCCTCCGTCACGGTCCCTCGAGACGGCGCCGCCCCGGGGCAGGCCCCGGGGCGGGTGACGGCGTTCGCACGGTCACGCGCGGCGCTACTTCGCCCAGCCCACCTCCGAGAGGTCGAGCGAGGGATTCGGCAGGTCCTTCCAGATCCCCTGCACGCCCTTCTTGGCGGCCACCAGCCGCGGGTAGGCGTAGAGCCAGACGACCGGCGCCTCGTCGACCATGATCTTCTGAAGCTGCGCGTACAGCTCCCGGCGCTTCT
>DATBGA010000113.1:0-2979 GCA_036558225.1 Candidatus Methylomirabilota bacterium
GCGAGGTCCACCGGCTTCGAGATCATCGAGAACGGGCCGATCTCGAGCGCCTTGGCCATGAGGTCGGAGTCGGGGTAGGCCGTCACGATCATCACCGGCAGGGCCGGGCGAAGCGTGTGGATCTCCCGGAAGGTGTCCACGCCGTTCATGCCGGGCATGGACAGGTCCAGGAGGACGAGGTCGACCTCGGTCCGCTTCACGATCTCCAGGGCCTCGTCGCCGCTGCCCGCGACGAGGACGTCCCGGGTCTTGGAGGCGAGGGCGGCGACCATGAGCTCACGGATCGCCTCCTCGTCGTCGACGACGAGGATGGTGGAGCGGCTGGTGGCGGCATGCTGACGGAACCACTCGTCGAGCACCGACTTGTGGAACCGCCACTGGCGCCCCACCTTGTGGCCGGGAAGGTCCCTCCGCTCGGCCAAGCGGTAGACGGTCGACACGGGCAGCTTGAGGTACCCGGCCACCTCGCGGATGGTCAGGATCTCGGCGGGGCCGCGACCTTTCCGATCAATGGGATCCATATTCTTCGTTACCAAATCCTATCTCGTCTTTATTGTGGACTATTCACGCTTGATGCACATGATTCCATTAGAGACCGATGTAGTCAAGGTATTTGTCGGTACCCCCGGGGTTGATGGACGGGCCTTGACACGCTGCGCAAGCCTGCAGTAGCGTGGGTTTACGTGTGCACCCCCGGCCCCGTCCGGCCCCTGTCCGCCGACCGGACCCTGGACTGCCTGGGGCTCTTCTGCCCGATGCCCATCGTCAAGACCCGGGAGGCCCTCGGAGGGATGGCCCTGGGCCAGATCCTCGAGATGCTCTCCGACGACCCGGCCAGCGACGCCGACATGCGGAGCTGGGCCCACCGGACGGGAAACGAGCTCCTTGAGGTCGCCAAGAACGGCACCGTCTACCATTTCCTGGTCCGGAAGACCCGATAGGCTGGGCGGGGCCGTCCGCCCCGCCCGCCGGGCCTATCTCGACTATTCGGACTTCGCGCCCGTTGACCCCCGGGTGCTCGGGGTGATGCGGCCGTTCCTCGAAGGCTGGGTCGGCAACCCGGCGGCGCGGCACAGCCTGGGCGAGGAGGCGCGGGAGTCGCTCCGCGCGGCGCGAGCGAAGGTGGGCCGCCTGGTCGGCGGGAGACCGGACGGCGTCGTGTTCCTGAGCGGAGCGACGGAGGCGAACAACCTCGCCATCAAGGGCGTCGCCCTGCGCGGCCCGGGGCGCCACGTCGTGACGACTCCCGTCGAGCACCCCTCGGTCCTCAACCCGTGCCGGGACCTCGTCAAGTCGGGGTTCGAGGTCACCACCGTGGCGGTCGACGCCGAGGGGCGCGTCTCGCCCGACGACGTGCGCCGGGCCCTGCGGAACGACACCTGTCTCGTCGTCCTGGGAGCGGCCAACGCCGAGGCGGGGACGGTCCAACCCTGGCGCGCCGTCGCGGCCGTGACCCGCGACGCGGGCGTGCCGCTCCACCTGGATGCCGTGGGCGCGCTCGGGCGCCTCCCTGTCGCGGTGGAGACCGACGGCATCGATCTGCTCACGGTCAGCGCGAACGATCTCTACGGACCGCCCGGCGTCGGCGCCCTGTGGATCCGGCCCGGGGTCCACCTGGCGCCGCAGCTCCTGGGCGGCGGGCAGGAGGGCGGCCTGCGCTCGGGCACCGAGAACCTGGCCGGCGCCGTCGGGCTCGGAGTGGCCGCGGAGTTCGCCTTCCGGGAAGGCCCGGCCGAGGCCGCGCGCGTCGAGGGGCTCCGGGATCGGCTGATCGACGGTCTCGCGGCGCGGTGCCCGTCGCTCCGGCTCGTGGGGCCCCCACGGGACCGGCTGCCGCAGCACGCCGGCTTCGTGGTCCACGGGGTCAAGGGCGAGAGTCTCGTGCTGGCCCTCGATCTCGCCGGCATCTCCGCGGCGTCCGGCACCGCGTGCGGGGCGCTCACCGGGGAGCCTTCCCACGTGCTCCGGGCCATGGGTTTCGGGGCGCGCGAGGCGCAGGGCGCCCTGGCCTTCACCCTGGGTCGCTGGACGACGGCCGGCGAGGTGGACGTGGTCCTGGCCGACCTCCCGCCGATCGTCGAGCGGCTCCGCGCCGCGTCCCCGTTCGCGTGAACCCGGGACCCGCTCGCCCGTGAAGCTCGTCCTCTTCGACATCGACGGCACGCTTCTGACCGCGAGCGGCGCGGGGCGGCGCGCCCTCGACCAGGCCCTGCGGGACGTCTACGGCACGGCCGGCCCGATCGACGGCTACGACTTCCGGGGCGGCACGGACCCGCAGATCATCCGGGACCTCCTCGGACGTGCAGGAATGGACGAGGCGTCGATCACCGCGGGCGAGGCCGCCGTCTACCGCCGCTACGAGATCCTGCTGGAGACGGAGATCGGAGACGGCCGCGGGGTGACGCTGTACCCTGGCGTGCGCGACCTCGTGGAGGCGCTGGCCGCGCGCGACGACGTGGTCGTCGGGCTCCTGACCGGCAACATCGAGGCCGGCGCCCGGATCAAGCTGCGCCCCACCGGCCTCTGGCCGCGATTCCGGCTGGGCGCGTACGGATCGGACCACGCGGACCGGACCCGGCTCCCGCAGGTCGCGGCGGGCCGGGCCGAGAGGCTCGTGGGCCGGGCGTTCCTCGGGCCGGACACGGTGATCGTCGGAGACACCCCGCGGGACATCGGGTGCGCGCGGGCGTTCGGCGCGAGGGCGATCGCGGTGGCGACCGGATGGCACACGCTCGAGGACCTGGTCGCCCACCGGCCCGATCACGTCTTCTCCGACTTCTCGGATCAGGCGCCCGCGCTGGCGGCGATGCTGGGGTAGCTCCCATGGTTCGGCTCGTCATCATCTGGATTCACGTCGTGGCCGCGGCGGCCTGGGTCGGCGGCGTGCTCTACGCGGGCCACCTCGTCGTGCCGGCCGCCGGTCGCGGCGCGCGCGCCGCGCTCTCGCTACTGGCGCGGGGACGCATCGTGGCCTGGGCC
>DATBGA010000114.1:0-5565 GCA_036558225.1 Candidatus Methylomirabilota bacterium
CGAAGCGGAAGCGGCCGGCGGGATCGCGCCCCAGCACGAACCGGTTGAGGCGATTGCAGAGGCCGCAGACGCCGTCGTAGAGGATGACCGGCGCGACGGCCGGCGCCTCACTCACGCGGCTCCTCCCGGACCGGGCGGACATGGGGCGGGACCGCGCCCCGGGGGCACAACGGCCACTCCGCGGTGAACCAGCCGCGGTAGCCGAACAGCCGCCCCCACGCGCGGTTCGTCACGATCACCTCGATCCCGAAGCGCTGGGTGGCGTCGTCGAACCACTCGTGGACGTCCGCCACCCCGGAGAAGAGAAGTGGAAAGCGGAACGCGATCGGCCCCTCGTAGAAGCGCTGCTCGCCAGAGCGGAGGCGGAGCCCTCCGCGCTCGTCCACCCGCAGGTCGATGTCGACCGCGAGGTGCTGGTGCGTGCCGAGGTAGTCGACGATGCAGCCCCGGCTTTCGGCGTAGACCATGGTGGCGTCGAAGCGCCGCGTGCGGCCCGGCAGCTCGAAGGTCCGCACCCAGGTCACCGTCTCCCGCCCGAGGCGGTCGACGTACGCGTAATTCTCGATGCGGAACGGCACGTCCCGGCCCGTCGCCGGGAACATGATGTGCCGCCAGGCGCCGACGGCGAGGAACGGCAGCGTGTAGGCCGGCCCGCGCCACACCTCGTCCATCCGGCCGGTCCCGATCGAAGCGATGCCGTCCCCGCTGCCGAAGCCGAACCGTCGCTGCACCTGGGGGTGTAGGCGGCCGAAGTCGGCGCCGAGGGCCCGCTCGTAGATCGAGCTCACGAGGCGTCCCCCGCCGGGCGGCGACGGCAGTGGCGCGCCGACACCGCGTCCCGCGACGCCCACCAGGCGACCAGCGCGAGCGCTGCCATCGCCACGATGAGGGTCGGCGGGTTGAACGGCGCCAGGAAGCTCGCCGGCACGGCCCGGAGCGCGGCCAGGGCAAAGGCGGGCAGGACCAGGAGCGTGGCGGCGAGCGGCCAGCGCGACGCCGGTCGCGCCAGCATCACGAGCCCGAGGCCGACCTCCGACAGCCCGAGAATCGCCAGCACGGCGCCTTCGCGTCCCTGGAAGATCCCGGTCGCGCGCAGGATGGCGAGCTCCCCGTGCTCGGGCGCCAGGAGCTTCGGCACGAGCCCCTGGTAGATCCACACCGCCGCAAGGGCCGCGCGCGCCACCGCGTGGATCAGGGCCTGGCGCAGCGCCGCCTCGGGCTCGAGGCCGTGCTCGAGCCAGCGCCGGAGCCGGTCGAAGCTCCAGGCGGTGGCCCACCCGAGCAGCGGCCGGAAGACGAGCGTATCGAGCCAGCGGCCCGGCAGTCCGAAGCGCGGCGCGTAGTCGTAGCGCGTGAGGAACCGGACCCCCGTCCCGGCCGGCACGTACTTCCAGTAGCCCGAGCCCTCGCGGATCAGCGACTTCGCGTCGGCAGACCAGAAGCGGAGGGCAGAGCTGCGCGTCCCGTCGCCGAGGCCGCGATCGCCGACCGTCTCGCCCTCGCCGGAGACCGCCAGCCCGAAGCCGATCCGGGTCTCATAGAGGAAGCGCTGGGGCGCCCCGGGATCCGGCCGCGGCCGGTACGTGATGCGGGTGAAGCGGAGATCCCACCGCTGGTGGAGATCCGGCGATTGCGTGAGCCGCCAGAGCTCCTCGAGCGGAGCCCGGATCATGATCTCGACGTAGATGGGCTTCCCCATCCCGCCTCAGTCTATCCCCGGGAGCCTCCGGGACCGTCGTCTTGGAGGACCCTCGGCTCGAGGCGTCCGATCGCGCTCCCGCGGCGGCTCAGCCGTCCCGCAGGCCGTGCGCGCGCGCGTGCGCCTTGACCTCCTGGTTGACGAGCGCCGTCGGCCACTGGCCCCCCAGGAAGCGGAGGACCTGATCGACCGACTGCCGCCGATTGTCGGTCATGGAGCCGTCGCCGTGACCCGCGGTGTGCGCGGTGAGGAGCACGTTGGGCAGCGTCAGGAGCGGGTTGTCGGGATGCGGGGGCTCCTGCTCCAGGACGTCGACGGCGGCGCCCGCGATCCGCCCTTCCCGGAGCGCCTGGATCATCGCGGCCTCGTCGACGGTCCCGCCCCTCGAGGTGTTGACGAAGTAGGCGGTCGGCTTCATGGCCTGGAACTGGGCGGCTCCGAACACGCGCCGGCTCCCCGCGTTGAGGAGCGCGTGCATCGAGATGAAGTCAGATCGCCGGCAGAGCTCGTCGAGCGAGACCAGCTCGACGTTCCAGGGCCGGACGGCCTCCGCCGTGAGGTACGGGTCGTACGCGAGGTAGTGCATCCGGAAGCCCGCCAGCTTCTCGGCGGTCAGCCGCGCGATCTTCCCGAAGCCCACGAAGCCGAGCGTCTGGCCGCGCATGCGCTGCACGGAGCCCATCGCCTCCACCGCCGGCGGGCGGCTCCAGCCATGACGGCGGAAGGCGTGGACCTGGTGCGGGAGCTTTCGCGTGCACGCCAGGAGCAGCATCGCGGCGTGGTCGGAGACCTCCTCGATGCAGAAGAACGGGCTGTTCGCGACGAGGACGCCGTGCCGCGTCGCGGCGGCCACGTCCACCTGGTCGTAGCCGACGGTGCACTGCATGAGGAGCTCGAGGCGCGGCAGGCTCTCGAAGACGCGTGCGGTGAACGGGAACTGCCCGAGGCCCACCACGACCTCGGCATCGGCGCACGTGGCGACGAGCTCGTCCTCCGTCCCCCCGCGGGCCTCCACGAGCGTCGCGCCGGCGGCGGCGATCCGCTCGCGCTCGACCTTCGCGCCCTCCAGCAGGGAGCCGATGTTCGCGATCAGCCGACGTCCGTCTCTCATCTGCGCGCGTCCTC
This sequence comes from Candidatus Methylomirabilota bacterium, assembly GCA_036558225.1. Lineage (GTDB taxonomy): Bacteria > Methylomirabilota > Methylomirabilia > Rokubacteriales > DASRDR01 > DASRDR01. The sequence continues at coordinate 2,825 of DATBGA010000114.1, forward strand.
CGGATGCGAGAATGTCCAGCCGGGCGCGTTCACCACGCCGGCGAGCGGGACGATAGACGAACGGCGCCGGCGCCGCAAGAGGGCCAGGCACGCCCGGCGACGCTCACGCGCTTGTCCCGGGGCTCTCAGGTGTGCGACCATCCGGACGACGGGCCGATGGCGAGCGCCTCTCCGGCGCCTTCCAGCGCCCTCTCAGGGGGAACCGCCGCATGGCGAGCCAGCTCCAGCTCCACACGTCGCACTGGGGTGCCTTCGAGGCCGAGGTCGAGGGCGGGACCGTCGTCGCGGTCCACCCGTATCGGGACGACCCGGACCCCTCGCCGCTCCTGGGCAACATCGCGGCCAGCCTCCGCCACCGCGCGCGCATCGCCCAGCCCATGGTCCGCGCCGGCTGGCTCGACCGGGGGCCGGGGCCGGACCGGCGCCGCGGCGCCGAGCCGTTCGTGCCGGTGAGCTGGGCGACGGCGACCGACCTCCTCGCGCGGGAGCTCCGCCGCGTCTACGACGCGCACGGCGGCGAGGCCGTCTACGGCGGCTCGTACGGCTGGGCCAGCGCGGGCCGATTCCACCACGCGCAGAGCCAGCTCCATCGCTTCCTCAACTGCCTGGGCGGCTTCGTCCGGGGCGAGCACAGCTACAGCAACGGCGCCCTGACGGTGATCATGCCCCACGTCGTGGGCGACATGCGCAGCTACCTCGACCGGGCGACCGCCTGGTCGGTGATCGAGCGCCACACGGAGCTCTTCGTCTGCTTCGGCGGCCTCCCGCTCAAGAACACGATGGTCAGCCCCGGGGGGGCGAGCCGTCATCCCCTGCGGGACCATCTCCGCGCGGCCAAGGCCCGGGGGGCGGAGTTCGTGCTCGTCAGCCCGATGAAGGACGACCTGCCCGAGTTCGTCGAGGCCGAGTGGCTCCCGGTCGTGCCGGGCACTGACGTCGCCATGATGCTTGGCCTCGCGCACACGCTGGTCGACGAGGGGCGCTGCGACCGCGAGTTCCTCGCGCGCTACTGCGCCGGCTTCGATCGCTTCGAGGCCTACCTGCGCGGCACGGAGGACGGCGCGCCCAAGACCCCCGAGTGGGCCGAGCGGCTCTCGGGGATCCCCGCCGGGACGATCCGCGCGCTGGCCCGGCGCATGGCGGCGAAGCGCACCCTGATCAACGCGAACTGGTCGCTCCAGCGCATCGAGCACGGCGAGCAGGCTCCGTGGATGGTGGTGACGCTCGCGGCCATGCTCGGGGAGATCGGGCGGCCCGGGGGCGGATTCGGCAGCGGCTACGGCTCGCTCGGCTACGTCGGGCGGGCGCCGCTCCGGAGCCACCCCCCCGCCCTGCCGCAGCTCGCGAATCCCGTCCGGGCCGCCATCCCGTTCGCCCGGCTCGCGGACATGCTGCTCGAGCCCGGCGAGCCCTTCGACTTCGACGGTCGCCGGCTCACCTACCCGCGCATCCGCCTCGTCTACTGGTGCGGCGGGAACCCCTTCCACCATCACCAGGACCTCGCGCGCCTCCGGCGTGCCCTCGCCGCGCCGGACACGATCGTCGTCCACGACCCATTCTGGACGCCGATGGCGCGGCACGCGGACGTGGTCCTGCCGGCAACGATGACGCTCGAGCGGAACGACATCGGCGGCTCCCCGAACGACCCCTGCCTGATCGCGATGCGCCAGGTGATCGAGGCGCACGCGGCGTCGCGAAGCGACTACGACATCTTCTCCGACCTCGCGCGGGCGCTCGGGGCGGACGCGCGCTTCACCGAGGGCCGCGACGAGATGGCCTGGCTCCGGCACCTCTACGAGGTCTGGCGCGAGAAGCTCGCCCACCGCGGCGGGCCAGCCGTCCCCGGCTTCGACGAGTTCTGGGCAATCGGCTCCCTCGACGTGCCGGATGTCGACGCGGACCTGGTGATTCTGAAGGGCTTCCGGGACGACCCGGAGGGCGCGCGGCTCGGGACGCCGAGCGGGCGCATCGAGATCTTCTCTGAGACCATCGACGGCTTCGGTTACAAGGACTGCCCCGGCCACCCGTCCTGGCTCGAGCCGACCGAGTGGCTCGGCGCGCCGATGGCCGAGCGCTATCCGCTCCATCTCGTCGCCAACAACCCGACGACGCGCCTTCACAGCCAGCTCGACGTCGGGGCGTTCAGCCAGGCCTCGAAGGTCCAGGGTCGGGAGCCGATCCGCATCCATCCCGCCGACGCCGCGCAGCGCGGGATCCAGGACGGCGACGTGGTGCGCGTCTACAACGCGCGGGGGAGCTGCCTGGCCGGCGCCGTCGTCACCGACGCCGTGCGCCGCCGCGTGGTCCAGCTCGCGACGGGGGCGTGGTACGACCCGCTCGACCCCGCGGACCCCGACACGATGTGCGTCCACGGCAATCCGAACGTGCTCACGTTCGACCGCGGCACCTCGAAGCTCGCGCAGGCCTGCTCGGGCCAGCACGCGCTCGTCGAGGTCGAGCGGTGGACCGGCCCCCTGCCCCCGATCCGCGCCTACGACCCCCCGCCGACGGAGCCGAGACCCGGGCTGTAGGTCCGCGACCCACCGTCAGCGTGGCTTGCGGGCCACGATGCCGTACATGAACGGGAGGCCGGGCCTTCCGTCGGGGACCGTCCAGCGCCGGCCGGGGAGCTAGGTCGTGATGGAGACGGCCCGCTTCGCCGTCCGCGTCACCTCGAGCCCCTCACGCCTTGACCGCCCGATAGTTCCGGAGCAAGCCGTTGAACTGCTCCGCCAGGTCGC
>DATBGA010000115.1:0-18624 GCA_036558225.1 Candidatus Methylomirabilota bacterium
AGAGAGCGGGAACAGGAACGGCGCGGGCGCGTCGGCGGGCGGCGCGCCCGCGGCCCGGCGCGCCGCCCGCAGGCCGTCCCGCTCGGCGCGCCAGCCGAGCCACGCCAGGGCGACGGCGCCCGGCACGAAGAGGCTCCACGGCAGGAAGCCCGTCGCGAAGTCGCCGAGGTACTGGTACCAGGGGCCCCGGTGCACCCAGCTCCGGGCGTACCGCTCGACCTGCTGGTGCACGAGCGTCTCGCGAAGATAGCCGAGGCCGTGGCGGGCGACGGCGGGGCCGTACCACGCGAGCACGACGAGGACGAAGACGGGGAGACCGGGCGCGAGCCCCAGGCGCCGCGGCACCGCGCGGCCGGGCCCGGTCACGGCGAGGTAGAGCGCGCCCGCGAGGAGCGGGAGCACGAGCCCGAGGAGGCCCTTGCTCAGCACGGCGAGCGCCATCGCCGCGTACGCGAGCGCGATCCAGGCGATGCGGCGCGGCTCCGCGGAGACGGTGAAGCTTCGCCAGAGGCCGAGGCACGCGAGCGTGACGCCGGCGATCAGGAACTGGTCGGGGTGCCCCTGGCGCGCGTACCAGAAGAAGAGGCCGCTGGTCGCCAGCACGACCGCGCTGATCAGGCCCGCGCGCGGGCCGAACAGCGCGTCGCCGAGGAGCAGCGTGACCACGAGGCTCGCGAGCCCGCCGGCGACCGCCGGCAGCCGCGCCGACACCTCGTCGAGGCGCCCGCCGCGGAGTTCGGCCACCGCCGCGGTGGCCCAGAAGTAGAGGGGCGGCTTGTCCGGATAGAGCTCGCCGAAGAGGCGGGCCACGAGCCACGGCCCCCCGCGGACCATCTCGCGCGCGGCCAGCGCGTACTTCGCCTCCAGCGGGTGGCGCAGGATCTCGCGCCCGAGCCCGGGTAGATAGAGGAGCGCGCCCAGGGCGAGGACGAGGAGCAGCGGGCCGAGGCGCTCCCGCAAGCTCACGGGGGGCAGCCGCGCGCCGGCGCGCCGCTCGCGAGGAGCACGTAGCCGCCTCGCGTCTCGACGACCGAGAGCGCGCCGACGCCGGGGAGCGCGCCCGCGAGGGCGGCGGGCGCGATGACGAAGAGCTGCCCGGGCCGGGCCAGGAGCTCCGCGAGGCGCCCGTCGTCCCGGCGGCCCAGGAACGTGACCGGCCGGCGCGCGTAGAAGAGGAGGCTCGGCCGGTACGGGCCGGCCGCGGCGATCGTGTCGCACGGCCGCGCGGCGCGACCGGCCCGGGCCGCGAGCTCGCCCGCCGGCGCCACGAAGGCCGCGCCGAACCCCGGCAGCGCGACCTGGAAGCCGATGGCGAGGACCAGCGCGCCGAGCGCGGCGAGCGCCTTGAACAGGACCGCCCCGTCGCGCACCAGCGCCACGCCGCCGGCGCTCGCGACCAGGCCCGCCACCAGGAGCGCGCTCGCGGGCAGCCGCGCGCCGGCCGCCGCCGGGTACGCGGGGGCGAGGAGACGCACGAGATGCTCCGACGCGAGCCACGCCCCGGCGAGAAGCACGCCCACGGCGACCCCCGTCCCGCCGAGAAGGCTCCGGGACAGAAGCGAGGGACGCGCCGGCCAGGACGCCGCGACCAGGAGGGCGGCCGCGGGGAACAGCGGGAGGATGTAATGGGGAAGCCGGGTCTGCGCCACGGAGAAGAGCGCGAGGCCCACCAGGAGCCACGCGGCGGCGAAGACGGTCACCGCGTCCGGCCGGCTCCGCCGGGCGCGCGCCCGCGCCTGCCTGAGCGCCCGGACGACGGCCTCGGGCAGGAACGCGCTCCACGGGAAGAAGCCCAGCAGCAGCACGGGAGCGTAGAAGAGGGCCGTCCCGCCCGGGCCGGTCACGGGCCGGAGGACGCGGCCCAGCGTCTCACCGCGGGCTCGCGCCGCGTAGTCCCAGCCGTGGATCCAGAACATGGCCGCGTACCACGGGAGCGCGACCAGGAGGAACAGCCCGAGCCCGCGAAGCGGCCACGCCTCGCGCCACGCCTGACCGAGCCCTCCGGCGAGCGCGAGGAACGCGAGCACCCCGCCGAGCGGGACGAGGAGCCCGACCGGGCCCTTCGCGAGCGCCGCGACCCCGGCGGCGATCCACGCGAGCGCGTACCAGCCGCCGCGCGGCGGGGCTCCCCACCAGCCGCGCAGGAACGCGTACCCCGCGACGGTCGACCAGAGCGCGAGCGTCGCGTCGGTGAGCGCCATCCGGCCGATCGCCACGTACTCGACGGACAGGAGCAGCACCAGCGCGGCCCGCCCGGCGACGTCCTTCCCGAAGGCCCAGCGGGCGAACGCGTACTGGACCAGCACCAGGAGGACGGCCGCGACGGCCGACGGCAGGCGCGCCGCGGTCTCGCCGACGCCGAGGCCCGCGTAGGCCAGGGCCATGAGCCAGTAGACGAGGGCGGGCTTCGCGAAGCGCGGCGCCCCGCCGAGCGTCGGCGTGATCCAGGAGCGCTCGGCCAGCATCTCGCGGGCCGCCTCGGCGTTGGCGCCCTCGTCCCGATCGGTGAGCGCGACCGCCCCCAGGCCGACGAGGAGGAGCAGCCCCGCGAGCGCGAGGAGCAAGACGGCGTCCCGGGGCGGGCGCACGGGCTAGATTGTACCCGGGAGTCGTGTTAGATGAAGGAGAGACCCGGCGGCGCGGCGATAATGGCATCGATGCGATTCGCGAGCCTCCGAGATCGCCTGGTGGCCCTGATCGTCCTGGCCGCCGTCCCGACCCTTGCCCTCGCCCTCTACACCCACGTCGGGCAGCGGCGCGAGGCCGCCCGCGAGGGCCGGGAAGCCGCGCTGCGCTTCGCCCAGGGCCTCGTCCGGGCGCACGAGCAGCGGCTCGGCGAGACGCGGCGCCTCCTGGTGACCCTCGCCGCTCTGCCCGAGACCCGCGCGCTGGACCCGGCGGCGTGCGGCGCCCGCTACGCGCCGTTCCTCCGGGAGTTCCCCGACGTCACGGCGCTGGGTGTCGCCGCGGCCGGCGGCGACGTCACGTGCAGTGCCGTGCCCCTGTCCCGCCCGATGAACGTGGCGGACCGGCCGTGGTTTGACCGCGCCGTGCGCGCCCAGACGTTCGCCACGGGCGACCACGAGCTCGATCCCGTCACCGGGAAGCCGCAGCTGGTCGCCGCGCTCCCGGTGCCGTATCCGGGCGGCGGGACGCAGCTCGTCGTGTACGCCGCCCTGGACCTCGGCTGGGTGGGACGCGCGGCCGCGATCGATCTGCCCGCGGAGTGGGTGGTCGCCCTCTCGGACGACCGCGGCACGATCCTGGCGCGGCACCCGGACCCGTGGCGCTGGGTGGGCCAGCGTCTCCCCGAGGCGGCGGTGGTGTCGGCGGCGGTCGCCGACAAGGGAGAGGGCACGGCCGAGGTCGCGGGCGCCGACGGGGTCGTGCGGCTGCTCGGGATCGCGCCCGTCGCGGGGCCGGCCGGCGCCCGGCGCGCGTACCTGAGCGTGTCGCTCCCGCGGGACGCGGCCTTCGCCGGCGCCGATCGCGCGCTCCTGTGGAACCTCGTCGGGCTGGGGCTCGTCGCGGTCGTGGCGATCGCGGCGGCGTGGATCGGCAGCGAGTGGATCGTGCTCCGCCGCGTCAAGCGGCTCGCCGACGCGGCCGCCCGGCTGGCCGCGGGCGACCTCGAGGCGCGCGCGGAGGTGGCCGGCAGCGACGAGATCGGCGCGCTCGCCCGCGGCCTGAACGGCATGGCCGCCCGGGTGAGCGCCATGGTGAGCGCCGAGCGGGAGGCGCGGCTCGCCCTGGCCGGGCGCGTCGACTCGCTGGTCGCGGAGCGGACGCGCGAGGTCGAGCTCTTGAGGCAGCTCAGCGAGCTCCTCCAGGCCTGCGCCACCCCGGACGAGGCCCACGGCGTGATGGGCCAGCTGTGCGGCCGGCTCTTCCCGGACGCGGCGGGGGCGGTCCTGGTGACGCCCGCCTCGCGCGACGGGCTGTGGGCCGTGGCGGTCTGGGGCCCGCCGCTCGCGGGCGGGCGGGAGCGGTTCCAGCTCGACGACTGCTGGGCCCTCCGCCGCGGCCGCGTCTACCGGGTCGACGACGCCACCGCGAGCCCGGCGTGCCCGCACCTCGGCCAGCCCACGCCCCCGGCGTTCGTCTGCGTGCCCCTGGCGGCCCAGGGGGAGACGCTCGGCCTCTTCACCCTCGCCGCGCCGCCGGGCGCGGACGGTGAGGGGGGCCTGGGCGACGCGCGGGTGCGGCTCGCGGTGACGGTGGCCGAGCAGTTCGCGCTCGCGCTCGCGAACGTCCGGCTCCGGGAGACGCTCCGCGGCCAGTCCATCCGGGACCCGCTCACCGGCCTGTTCAACCGCCGGTACATGGAGGAGACGCTCGACCGGGAGCTCAGCCGCGCGGAGCGGGAGCGCCGGCCGCTGTCGCTGATCCTCCTCGACATCGACCGCTTCAAGCACTTCAACGACACGTTCGGCCACGAGGCGGGCGACATCGTCCTGTCGAGCCTGGGCGCGCTCCTCCGGAGCGCGTCGCGGGCGGGGGACGTGGCGTGCCGGTACGGCGGGGAGGAGTTCGTGCTCATCCTGCCCGCGGCGTCGCTCGGCGACGCGCAGCGCCGGGCGGAGGAGATCCGCGAGGCGATCCGCGGCCTCCGCGTGGCCCAGGGCGGCCGCCCGCTCGAGGCGGTCCGCTGCTCGATGGGCGTGGCCGCGTTCCCGGAGCACGGCGGCGAGGGCGGCGTGCTCCTCCGGGCCGCCGACGCCGCGCTCTACCGGGCCAAGCGCGAGGGCCGCGACCAGGTCGTCCTCGCCGACTGACCGCTCGCCGGGCGGCGGTCGCGCGCGTCGTCTAGCCGGGGCGGCCCTTCGCGGCGATGCGCGCCAGGAACCGCGCCTGGTCGATCTGGAACCGCTCGTGCGTCCCCTCGACGATGCGCTCGGTCTCGTCGTGGCCCTCGATGTCGAACACGAGGCGCCGGCCGTCGACCTCGCGGAGCGTTGCCCGGATGGTCGCGCGCATCCCCACCGGCGTGGCCGCCAGGTGGCGCACGTCGATCCGCGTGCCGACGGTGGCGCCGCCGGGGGGCAGGTGCGCCTCGACGGCGCGGATCGCGGCCAGCTCGAGAAGCGACACCAGGCGCGGCGTGGCCAGCACGTGGAGCCCCGTGTTCCCGAGCGCGTCCGCGGTGTCGGCAGGCTGGACCACGACCTCGATGGACCCGACCAGCCCGGCTTCGATGGGCATCGGCACCCTCCCGTTCAGTGCGGGGGACGGACGAGGAAGAACAGGCCGAGGCCCGTGACGAGGGCCTCGAGCGCCACGACGAAGGACCGGTCGCTCAGCCGCTCCAGGATCTGGCGGCCCACGAAGGCCCCGACGAACATGACCGTGCCGATGCCGAGGCCCAGCGCGCCGGTCTCGGGCGTCACGAGGGCGTAGCGCCCGTACACGAGCGTCTTCACCAGGTGGACCCCCGCGGCGCACAGGGCGTCCGTCCCCACGTAGGCGCCCCGGCGAAGCCCGTAGCCGAGGAAGAACGGCATGTTGACCGGGCCGGTGGCGGCGACGAGGGCCGACAGGAGGCCCGTCGCCGCGCCGAGGAGGGGAAAGTGCCGGAGCTGCATCCGGCGCGGCCCGCGCTCGAGCCAGCGCCGGAGCGGGAGGGCGGAGAGCAGCACGAGCCCCATCAGGCGCGACAGCCACTCGGGTGGGGTCGCCGTGTAGAGCACGGCGCCGAGCGCGGCGAGGGGCGCGGCGCCCGCGAGGTAGGCGCCGATCACGCGCCAGTCGAGCTCGTCCCGGCTCCACCAGGCGCGCGAGAGGTTGCCCACGACCAGCGCGATCGTGAGGACCGGGACGCTGGCGCGCACGCCCACCACCCAGACGACGATGGGCAGCATGACGAGCCCGGTCCCGAAGCCGAGGGCGCCGCCCGCCACCGCCGCGGGGAGGGCCGCGGCGAGCAGGAGCAGGGTGCCGGCGAGCGAGGGCACCGGGAGGGCGGGATCTCGTCCCGGTCAGGTGCCCGGGACGCGCTCGAGCGGCGGATCGCCCTGGACGACGCGCCGGATGTTGCCCAGCGCGAACCGCATCTTCGTGCGGAAGGCATCGAGCGTCCCGGCGCCCACGTGGGGGGTGAGGACGACGTTGTCGAGCGTCGTCAGGGGATGCCCGGGCGAAAGCGGCTCGGGCGTGAAGACGTCGAGCCCGGCGCCGGCGATGCGGCGCTGGCGCAGCGCCTCGACCAGGGCGTCCTGGTCCACGACGCCGCCGCGCGAGATGTTGATCAGGTACGCGGACGGCTTCATCTGGGCCAGGAACGCGCGGTCGACCATGTGCCGGGTCTCGTCGGTCAGGGGGACGTGGCAGACGACCACGTCCGACTCGCGGAGCAGGCGCTCGCGCGGGACCAGCTCGATGCCGCCGAAGCGGGCGCGCTCCTCGGGGGTGAGGCTGATGTACGGGTCGCAGGCGAGGAGCCGCACGCCGAAGCCGAGCGCCCGCTGGGCCGTGGCTCGCCCCGTCCGCCCGAACCCGAAGAGGCCGAGCGTCTTGCCCTCGAGATCGCGCGTCAGCGGCCTGAGCGTCCACTGGAGCCACTTGCCCTGGACCAGCGCGTTGTGCGCCAGCACGACCTGCTTCAGGACGGCGAGGATGAGCGTCATCGTGTGCTCGCCGACGCCCGTCGCGGTGCCGGCGGGGCAGAGGCAGAGCGGGATCTTCCGGGCCGCCAGCGCCCCGGTGTCGATCTTCTCGTAGCCGACGCCCTGGTGCTGGACCATGCGGAGCCGCGGCGCGCCCTCGAGATCGGCCACGGTGAGCGCCCAGTCGGCGATGATGAGGAACTCCGCCCCGGCGAGCTTCTGGCGCGCCTCGTCGGGCGCGTCCGTCTCGATGAACACCGGCTCGAGCTCGGGGGGCGCCTGCTCGCGGATCACGGCGTAGAGCTCGGGCGTGGCGCGGTTCCAGTAGAGGACCGGGTGACGGTCGGATCGGTCGGGCATGGGATTCTGGCCTCCGGGGTGAGCGCTCATCCGCGGGCGAGGAGGTGCGCCATCGCCGCCGCGGCGGCGAGGCCCAGCACGGTGCGCACCGCGTGCAGCGCGGTCCAGCGGCGGAGGAGCTGGCGCGTCTCGGGCGCGTCGGGGGACAAGGCCCGGTCGAGCAGGCGCGTGTTGGTCGGCAGGACGACCACGAGCGTGTACGGCACGACCAGGCCGAGGAGCACGCCGGCCGCGAGCCAGCCGATGCGGGCCCCGCCGAGCCAGGCGCCGATCGCCGCGAGGGCGCCCAGCCCTGCCAGCCCACCCTGGAGCCGCGCCGCCCGCGGATAGCTGGTGCGGAACTGGGCGACCGCCATCGGTGGGCCCGTGAGGAGGCGCGCCGGGTGCTCGACCAGGCTCACGTAGAGGGCGCCGCCCGCGAAGAGGGCCGCGGCCCCCGCGGCGATCCAGCCGAGGAGCGGGGTCAGACTTTGACTTTCATACATTTCCGCCGGCGCGATGGTACCGAACCTGTCCGCGGCGGCGCAACCGGCCGCGAGCGGCGCGCGGCCGGCGCGGCGCCCGCGGGCCGCCGGTCGGTCTGCTATGCTAGGCGCCCGTGACCGCTCCCGCGCGACGCCTCGGCGCCTTCCTCTCGCCCCGCGAGCGCCTCGCGACCGCGACGGATCTCGCCCACCGCGCCGAGGCGCTCGGCTACGACAGCGTGTGGCTGACGCACGGCCTGGGCCGGGACGGATTCCTCGTGCTGGCGGCGTACGCGCACGCCACCCACCGCATCGGGCTCGGGACCGGCGTGGTGCCGATCTACCCGCGCCACCCCGTCGCGATGGCGCAGGAGGCGTCGACACTCATGGAGCTGTCGGGCGGCCGCTTCCGGCTCGGCATCGGCCTGAGCCACCGGCCCTCGATGGTCGACGCCCTCGGGCTCGACATGGGCGAGCCTCTCGCCGTGATGCGCGAGTACGTGACGGTCCTCCGGGCGGCGCTCGAGGGCCAGGCGAGCTTCGCCGGCCGGTACTACCGGGTCCGGTGGACGGGCGCGTTCCGGGCGCCCGCGCCGCCCGTCCTGCTGGCGGGCCTGGCGCCCCCGATGCTCGAGCTCGCCGGCGAGCTCGCCGACGGCGTGGTGCTCTGGCTCGCGTCGCCGGCCTACGTGCGCGACGTCGCGGTGCCCGCGCTCGCGCGCGGGCGCGCCCGGGCGGGGAAGCCGCTCGAGGGCTTCGAGGTGGCGGCGGCGGTGCCGCTCGCCGTCACCGACGATCACGCCGGCGCGACGCGGCTCTTCCGCGAGGAGCTGGCGCGCTACCTGTCGCTGCCCTACTACCGGACGATGTTCCGCGCGAGCGGCTTCGGCGACGCGCTGGCCGCGTTCGACCGCGATCGTCAGCACGTGGGGCCCGGGCGCGACGCGGACGCGGTGCCGGGGGCGCTGCTGGGCGCGCTCGGCGCGATCGGGGACGCCCGCCGGGCCCGGGCCGAGGTGGACCTCTACCGCGCGGCCGGCGTCACGCTGCCCGTCGTGCGGCCGATCGGTCCGCTCGAGGCGGCCCATGCGCGCGGAACCCTCGAGGCCGTCGCCCCGTGACACCGCCCCGGCACGGCTCCTCCGTGAAGATGGTCGACGCCGGACGGGTGGCGCCGCGAACGGGGGGGCGGTTCGCGGCGACAGGCCCCGTCCGGCGCATCGCCTTCACGAACGGGCCGGGCTAGGGCGATGCCGCTCCTGGGGCAAGGCGTCCTCGCGATCTGGCACACGATCACGCCCGAGGGCGAGGCGGAGTACTGGCGCTGGCACGACCGCGAGCACATCCCGGAGCGGGTGGGCGTGCCGGGGTTCCTCCGCGGCCGGCGCTACCGGAGCCTCGAGCGCTCGCTCGACTATCTCGACCTCTACGAGGTGGAGAACCCGGAGACGCTCCGGAGCGCGCCCTACCTCGCGCGCCTGAACGACCCCACGCCGTGGACGCGCAAGATGGTCCCGCACTTCCTCAACACGCTCCGGGTCGGGTACCGGGTGGCGGCGAGCGCGGGCCGCGGCCAGGGCGGGGCGCTCCTGACCCTCAGGCTCGCCGTCGCTGGCGGGCGCGCGGAACGCCCGGCCGCCCTCGCCGAACCGAGCCTCGGCGCGATCCAGGACGTGACGGGGGTCGTCTCCGTCCACGTGCTCGACGCGACGCCCGAGGTCACGAGCATCGCCACCGAGGAGAAGCGCCTCCGCGGCCCGGGCGACCGGGACCGCGGCGCGGTCGAGCCGTGGTGTCTCGTCGTGGAGGCGGACGACGCGGCGGTGCTCGCCGACCTCCGAGGCGGGCCGCTCAGCGCGGAAAGCCTCCGCGCCGGCGCCGCCGAGCTGCGCGCCGCCGAGGCGTACCAGCTCCAGATCAGCATCGACCCCGAGCGAGGAGACCCGAAATGGCGCTGATGGGACAGGGGGCCCTCATCATCTGGCACGCGATGACCCCCGAGGGCGACCTCGAGATGATCCGCTGGCACGACCGGGAGCACGTCGCGGAGCGGGTCGGCATCCCGGGGTTCCTCCGCGGCCGCCGCTACGACACCCCCGAGCGGCCGCGCGAGTACCTCGACGTCTACGAGACCGAGAGCGCCGAGACGGTGCGGAGCGCGCCGTACGTCCTCCGGCTCAACTTCCCGACCGAGTGGACGAGGCGCGTGCTGCCCCACTTCCGGAACACGGTGCGCCTCGGCTGCCGGACCGTCCTCACCACGGGCCGCGGGCAGGGGGGCGGGCTCCTGAGCCTCCGTGCCCGCCCGGCGCCCGGGCGCGACGTGGAGGTCGAGCGGTGGCTCCGCGAGACGGCGCCGGCCGGGCTCCTCGACGAGACGGGCGTGGTGGGCGTGCATCTCCTGCGCACCATTCCCGAGGTGACGCAGGTCAAGACCGCGGAGGGGAAGCTGAAGGGCGGCGAGGTCGCGAAGGGCGAGGAGCCCTGGCCCTGGGTGCTCCTCGTCGAGACGGGCGGCGCCGGCTTCTCGGAGGCGATCGTGGGCCGCTACTTCAGGGACCTGACGGCCCACGGCGTCGCCGGGGACGCAGTGCTCGCCTCGCACCGCCTCCAGCTCTCGATGGACCAGGCCTGACGGCAGCTCCGCCTGACACCCGTCCGTCAGGGCCCCGCAAGAGGCGCTCCGCCCGAGAGTGACCTCACTAGTGTCCGTCGGCAACCTCAGCCGCCGCCTCACGGAGTTCTTGCCTTCGACGTAACCCAGCTCGGCCAGCCGCTGCTCCCGGCGCGGCAAGGGGCCCTCGCGCGGCACGGCGCCGGTGGACACGGCGACCCGCCAGACCCTGCCCGGGGGTTGCGCCTCCACGATGAGCGGAACGAGGAGCACGAACGCCAGAACGAGGAGCGCGGCCGCGGCCCTCGGGTGCGGGCGAGCCATGGCGCCAGCGGCCGGTCCGTTTGAGAGCGGGGGGGAGTCCGTTAGCCCCGCGGGGCGCCAGGCATGCCCTCGCGCGCGAGCCGAGCGAAGGCGTCGGGCGTCATGCGGAAGACCGTCCACTCCTCCATCGCCTTGGCGCCCAGCTTGAAGTAGAGGTCGCGGGCCGGCGTGTTCCAGTCGAGGACGGACCACTCCATGCGACCACACTTCCGCTCGACCGCGATCCGGGCGAGGCGGGTCAGCAAGCGGCTCCCGATGCCGCCCCGGCGCTCCTCCGGGACGACGAACAGGTCCTCGAGGTAGAGGGTCGGCCGCGCCTTGAAGGTCGAGAAGGCGTAGAAGTAGAGGGCGAACCCGACCGCGCGCCCGTCCCGCTCGGCGAGGATCGCCTCGAAGACCCGCCGCGGCCCGAAGCCGTGCTCGCGGAGCAGGGCCTCCGTCGCCTCGACCTCGTGCGACAGGCGCTCGTACTCCGCGATGCCCCGGACGAGGCCGAGGATCGTCGGCACGTCCGCCCGGGTCGCCGGGCGGAGGGCGACACGGCCGGACCCGGCATTCGCCGCGCGAGCGCCCGCCGCCGGGCGCGGGCGGGGCTTCCGCGCCTTCCGGGCGGACCTCTTCGTCCTCAATGAAGCTCCACGATCTTGTCGCCAGCCTTCTTCATCGAGACCACGATGTCGGCCCCCTCGAGCGCGTTCACGAGCGACGTGCGGTCGGGGCAGCGCACGAAGAAGCTCTTGTCCATCCAGATCTGATGGAGAAGCCTTCGGGGCTCGGTGTGAGACGGGCGCCCCTCGATCCGAAAGAGCACGGCCGACCCGTTCCCTCTCGGGAAGGAGTCGACCGTTGCCTCCAGGAACTCGCCCTCGATGAACTTCTTCACTTCATCCATCATCCAGGGCTCGATCCGCTCTCCCGCCATCGCCATGGCCATCTCTCGCCGGCCGCCGTCGCGATCGGGGTCGCTACTTCCCCCAGGGCGCGATCGCGGCGCGGCTGATCTTGTGCGGGCTGTGCTGGCGGCCCAGCCACTCCGCCTCGCGGAACGCCTCGCTGATCTTCTCCAGTGGGTACACGTGCGAGATCACCTCGGTGAACGGATACTTGCGCTGGTTCTTCTCGAGGAACGTGAGCCCCCGCTGGATGGCCCATGGCTCGTACTGGATCATCCCGACGATGGTGTGGGAGCGCCAGACGATGGACGCCGGGTGGAACTCGAACTTGTGCCCCGGGCTGATGTGGCCGATCTCGAGGTACGTGCCGCCGCTCTTCAGCATCTGGAGCCCTTCGGGGATGACGCTGGGGAACCCGACGAAGTCGCAGACGACGTCGGCACCCCAGCCGCGCGTCAGATCCTTCACCGCCGCCACGCGGTCCTCGGGCCGCGAGAGCTCCTGGAGGCTCAGCGTGTGGTCGGCGCCGAACCGCCGGGCGAGCTCGAGCCGCTCCGGGATCTGGTCGATCACGATGATCTGGGCCGCGCCCATCTCCTTGGCGACGGCGGCGGCGTTGAGCCCGAGGCCGCCCGCTCCCTGGAGGACGACGGTGTCCCCGATCCGGACCCTGACGCGCTCCAGTCCGTACAGGACCTGGGCGAGCGCGCAGTTGACGGGGGTCGCCACGTCGTCCGAGATGCTGTCGGGCACCCGGTACACGAAGTGGCCCGGCCGGAGGTAGTAGTACTCGCCGTACGAGCCCACGAAGTGCGGCGGGTCGTCCGCGTACCGCGTCCCGCGCCGCTTGTTGGGGCACGCGGCCCGGTGCCCGTCGAGACACGCGGGGCAGCGTCCGCACGGGTAGAAGTAGCAGTAGGTGACCCGGTCGCCTTCCTTGAGAGGCGCGCCGGTCGAATCGGTCGTGACGTTCTTGCCCAGCCGCTCGATCACGCCGCACATCTCGTGGCCGAAGGTCTGGCCCCGGTCCGGCGCCCCGATGAGGTCCTGGAGCTCGCCGCGCCAGATGTGGAGGTCCGACCCGCAGATCCCGCCCCGCGTGATCCTGACCAGGGCGGCGTCCGGCTCGACCTCCGGGACGGTGTACTCCCGGATGTCGAAGTCGGCGCTGAACTTCGTCATGACGGCGAGGCGGCCTTTCATGCGGGCGTCTCCTTCTCGAGTGACCGGTCAGCCTCGGGCGCGCGGCCCGAGGGACGCGGCGGCTTGCGGGTCGACGTGGCCGGCGCGCCTCGTCCTATCGGGCGCGATGCGAGCCGGCGTCCGGCTGCGTGTCCATCAGATACGACTGGGCGGCGGCGACGCCGGCTCCCAGGGTCGCCGGCACGCCGAAGCTCTTGAGGGTCATCTCCACGCCGGCCAGCCCGGCGAGGAGCTCGAGCTCGTTCAGGCTCCCGAGGTGGCCGATCCGGAACACCTTGCCCTTGACGTCGCCGAGCCCGACCCCCAGCGAGAGGTCGAGCGTCCGGTTCGCGTGGGCGATGTAGGCGTCCGAGTCGAAGCCCGCCGGCATGACGACCGCGGTCAGCGTGTTCGAGTGCTCGCGCGGCTCGCGGCAAAGGATCCCGAGCCCGAGCGCCCGGACGGCGCGGCGGCAGGCTTCCGCCAGGCGCGCGTGCCGCTGGAAGACCCGGGGCAGGCTCTCCTCGCGCAGCATCGCGATCGACTCCCGGAGACCGAAGAGGAGCGCGGTGGCGGGAGTGTACGGGAACTCGCCCCGCTTGTTCCGCTCGAGCACCGGCCCCCAGTCCCAGTACGCGCGCGGGCACTTGGCGGCCTGGCTCGCGCGGATCGCCCGTTCGCTCGCGGCCAGGATGGTGAGCCCGGGCGGCAGCATGAGCCCCTTCTGGGGGCCGGTCAGCGCGACGTCCACGCCCCACTCGTCGAGCCGGAAGTCGATCGACGCCAGCGAGGAGACGACATCCACCAGGAGGAGGGCGGGATGCCGCGTCTCGTCGAGCGCCCGGCGCACCGCCGCGACGTCGCTCGTGACGCCGGTGGACGTCTCGTTGTGGACGACGAGGACGGCGCGGACCTGGTGGGTCGAGTCGGCACGGAGCCGCTCGGCGACCCGCGCCGCGGGCACGCCGTCGCCGTAGGGCACCTCGAGCCGGTCCACCTCGATGCCGTGCGCGCCGGCCGTCCGGCAGAAGTGGCTCGAGAAGTGGCCGTTGACGACGCCGAGGACGCGGTCGCCCGGCGACAGTGTGTTGACGACCGCCGCCTCCCACCCTCCGGTGCCCGAGCCCGGGTAGACGATCGCCTGGCCACGCTCGGTCTGGAACACGGTCCTGAGCCCGTCGAGGATCTCTCCGACCAGCGCCGCGAACTTCGGCCCGCGGTGGTCGATGATCGACTGCGACATCGCCCGCACGATCCGCTCGGGAACCAGGGTGGGGCCGGGGATCTGCAGGAACGGCCGACCGGACATGGGCGACTCCTTCCGGCGCGGAGGGCTCGTGCGCCGCGGGTTCCCGCGTCAGGGACGCGGAGCCCTCATCCTAGCACGCGTTGTGGCTACTGGATGAGCTCGTCCGCCCGCGCCAGGATGGACGGCGGGACTGTCAGGCCGAGCGCCCGGGCCGTCCGGAGGTTTACCACCAGCTCGAACGTCGTCGGTTGCTCGACGGGAAGGTCGGCGGGCCGGGCGCCCTTCAGGATGCGGTCCACGAACGACGCGCCGTGCCGGTACATCTGGGGCAGGTTGACCCCATAGCCCATCAGGCCGCCCGCCCTCACCAGCTCCGTGGCCCCGTACATAGTGGGCGACCGGTTCTTCGCGGCCAGGGCGACGATCTGCGGTCCGCGTGACAGGAGCATCCCGTCCAGGAAGACGATGAGACCCTGCGAGCGCTGCCCGGTCAGCGCCGCGAATGCGTCCTCGATCTCCTCGGGCTTGCCGACTCCGATGGGGTGAAGCTCCGCGGCCAGCGCCTGGGCGGTGCTCTCGATGAGCTTGAGCGACGGTCCATGTATCGGGTTGCCTGGGTTCCAGAAGACGCCGATGCGCCTCGCCCCCGGCACGGCTTCCCTGAAGATATCGAGGTACTTCACCCGCATCTCGAGCCCCTGGTGCGTCCACCCCGTCACGTTGCCGCCCGGTCGCACCAGGCTGGCAACGAGCCCGCTCTTCGCCGGATCCGCGACGTGGCCGATCACGATCGGGATCGTCCCGGTGGCGCGCTTGGCCGCCAGGGCCGCCGGGGTGCTCGACGCGAAGATCACGTCGACCTTTAACCGGACGGGCTCGGCCGCGCGCGCGGGTAGCCGGTCGTACCTGCCCTCGGCGGCGCGGACCTCGAGGACGACGTTCTGACCATCAACCCAGCCGAGGTCGCGCAGTCCGTCGCGGAAGGCCTCGTCGAACGTCGTGCCCGCTACCGAGCCGGAGTCGAGGTAGCCAATCCGCGCCACCCGCGACGGTGACTGGGCTCCGGCATCGGGGCGAGCGGCGAGGAGCGCGAAGAACGCGGTCGCCAGGAGAGCGAGCCTCACGCCGATGTGGCCCCGCCGGCGTACGGCTTGAGCGCGGCGTAGACGGCGAAGTTGGCCGGGGTGGGGACGCCGTGCTCCCGGCCGAGGCGCACGACCGTCCCGTTGAGCGTCTCGATCTCGAGGCGCCGGCCGGCCGCAAGGTCGTAGTAGAGCGAGCCCCGGATTGCCGGGTCCGAGCCCTCGAAGAACTTGAGCGTCCGCTCGGTGATCCCGTCGGGCAGCGCCACGCCGGCGCTCCGGCCGACCGCGTGGGTCTCGTCCATGGTCTGCCGGTAGAGGGACCGCGTCTCCGGGCAGGCGAGGACGGCGCCGATCGGCAGGCGCGTCAGCGCCGTCAGGCCGCTGAGGCCGCAGATCAGCACGAACTTCTCCCACAGCGCGACCCGGATGTCGGGCCGCAGCTGCACCGTGATCCCGGCCCGCCGCAGCGCCTCCGCGACGCGCTCCACGCGCGGAGTGGCTCGGCCGTCCAGCTCGCCGAGCTGGATGATGTCGGGGCCGGCGCGGTGCTCGATGACCCCGGGGGCCGCGACGACCGACGACACCGCGGCGAGGCCGCCGATGACCCCTCCCGGCCCGAGCACGCGGCCGATTCGCTCGGCGCTGTCGATCCCGTTCTGCACGGGGAGGATCACCGTGTCGGGCCCGACGGCCGGCCGCAGGCGCTCGGCCGCGCCCTCGGTGTCGTACGCCTTGACGCAGAAGAGGACCAGGTCGGCGGAGCCCGCCTCGCCGGGATCGTCGGTCGCACGCGCCGGGACGGTGAAGTCGCCGCGGAGCCGCGACTTCACCGTGAGCCCCTTCGCGCGGATCGCGGCGAGATGGGCGCCGCGCGCCACCAGCGTGACGTCCTCGCCGGCGCGGGCGAGCAAGCCGCCGAAGTACCCCCCGGTCCCGCCGCTTCCCATCACCGTGACTCGCATCGGCATTGACCTCCCGTCCCCGGCGATTCTAGCGCGGGGGGGCTCCGGACGGCATCGCGCGCCGCCGCCGTTTGACAAGCCCTACCCTCGCTGCTAGCGTCGACTCGTCGGGCGCGTCGAGCGCTCCGGCCCAACGCCCGGACCCCGGAGGATCCCCCCTTGGCCAAGATCGAGATGGCGATCAGGGACGCGATCGCGCGCGGCGCGCGCAAGCATGTCCGGAGCGCGGCGACGCCGCTCCGGCGCGACGTGAGGCGTCTCCGCCAGGCGATGCGGGAGCTCCGCGCGCAGGTGACGGCGCTCCGCGAGGTGGCGGCGCGCTGGGCGGAGTCCCAGGCCGGGCGGGGGTGGCAGCCCGGCGTGTCGGAGGACGAGGCCCGGGCCGCGCGACTGTCGCCCGGCCTCATCCGGAAGCTCAGGGTGCGGCTCGCCCTCAGCCAGGCGGCCGTCGCCCGCCTGGTGGGCGTGAGCCCCGCCGCCGTCGTGCAGTGGGAGCAGGGGCGCGCCACGCCCGCGGGCAAGAACCGCGCGGCCCTGGTCGGCCTCCGCCGGCTCGGGCGGCGCCAGGCGAAGCGGCTGCTGGCATCGGCCGCCGCCGCGGGATCCAAGCGAAGACGGCCGGCGGCGTCCCGGAGTCGCCGGAGCCGCCCGCGTCGTTCGCGCCGACGCTAGCCGACACCACGAGGAGGGAGCCCTGATGCGAGCGATCCGCGTCCACCAGTTCGGCGGTCCCGAGGCGATGAAGCTCGAGGAGCTGCCCACCCCCAAGCCCGGCGACGGCCAGGCCCTCGTCCGTCTCGAGGCGGCCGGCGTGAACTTCATCGACGTCTACCAGCGCACCGGGCTCTACAAGAACCCGCTGCCCTACGGCCTCGGGCTCGAGGGCGCGGGCGTCGTCGAGGCCGTGGGCGGGGGCGTGACCACGGTCCGCGCCGGGGACCGCGTTGCGTGGACCGGCGTGCCGGGATCGTATGCGACCCACAACGTCGTGCCGGCCGACCGGCTCGTCGCGCTGCCCGCCGGCGTCGACGCCCGCGCGGGCGCCGCCGCGATGCTCCAGGGGATGACGGCCCACTATCTCGCTCACTCGACGTATCCCCTGAAGCACGGGGACGCGTGCCTGGTCCACGCCGCGGCGGGTGGCGTCGGGCTCCTCCTCTGCCAGATGGCGAAGCGCGCGGGCGCGCGGGTGATCGGCACCGTCTCCACCGAGGAGAAGGCGAAGCTCGCGCGCGAGGCGGGAGCGGACGAGATCATCTTCTACACGCGCCAGGACCTCGTGGCCGAGGTGAAGCGGCTGACCGGCGGGAAGGGGCTCCAGGTCATCTACGATTCGGTCGGCAAGGACACCTTCGAGAAGGGGTTCGAGTGCCTCGCCATGCGCGGGTACATGGTGCTGTACGGCGCGTCGAGCGGCCCGGTGGCGCCGCTCGATCCGCAGATCCTGAACGCCAAGGGCTCGCTCTTCCTCACGCGGCCGAGCCTCTTCCACTACATCGCGACGCGCGAGGACCTCGTGCGGCGTGCCGGCGATGTCCTCGGCGGGATCCAGAAGGGCGAGCTCAAGGTCCGCATCGGGGCGACCTTCCCCCTCGCCGAGGCCGCGCAGGCGCACCGCGATCTGGAAGGACGCAAGACCACTGGCAAGGTGCTCCTGATTCCCTGACGCGATCCGACGGACGAGGCGGGCCGCGTCCGCGCCGAGGCGCCGGACGCTCAGCGGGGCTTCAGCACCTCCGGGTTGACGACGCACTCCCTGGGCGGCGCCTCGCCGCGCCAGACGGCCAGGATCGCGTCGATCGCGCGATCCGCCATCGCGACCTCCGACGTCTCGTCGATTCCCGCCACGTGCGGGCTCAGGACGACGTTGTCGAGGCTGAACAGCGCCGAGTCGTGAAGCGGCTCCTTCTCGAAGACGTCGAGACCCGCGCCCGCGATCTGGCCCCGGGTCAGGGCCTCGTGGAGCGCGGTCTCGTCGATGAGCGGCCCCCGCGCGGTGTTGACGAGATGGGCGGTGGGCTTCATCAGGGCCAGGCGCTCGCGGTTGATCAGGTGCCGGTTCTCGGACGTCGCCGGGCAGTGGAGCGTCACCAGGTCGGCGCGGCGCAGGAGCTCCTCCAGCGAGACGAGCTCCACCGCGTGCCGGCGCACGAAGTCGTGATCCGGGTAGGGCTCGTAGGCCAGGATGGTCATGTCGAAGCCGCGGCACCGCCGCGCCACCGCCTGGCCGATGCGCCCGAGGCCCACGATGCCCACCGTGGCCCGCCACAGCCCCGGGTGGAACTCGGTCTTCCACTGTCCGCCCGTGATGAGGCGATGGTTCCGGAGGAGGCCCCGATGGAGCGCGCACATGAGCGCCACCGCGTAGTCCGCGACCGCCTCGTGGTTGGCGCCCACCGCGGTGGTGACGACGACGCCGTGGCGGGTCGCGGCGTCGACGTCGATCGCGTCGAAGCCGACGCCCCAGCGGGCCACCACCCGGAGGTCCGGCGCCTCGCGGAACACGCGCTCGGTGTAGGGCTCGCTGCTCGCCAGGGTCGCGAAGACGCCGGGGAGCGCGCTCCGCAGCTCGTCCTCGGTCATCTTGCCCTGGCGCCCGATGCGCCGCTCGACCTCGAGCCCGGCGGCCTCGAGGCGCCCGAGGTAGGGCGCCTCGCGCTGGTAGGTGTGGGGGACCGTGATCAGGACGCGGCGCGCCGTCATGGCTCGGGGTTATCGCATCGCGCCGGCATCCCGTCAAGGGCGCGCCCGGTCGCCGGCGCGCCGGCCTCGTTTGACGTGGCTCCTCCGCCGGCATAGGCTCCTCGAGAGACCGGCCCGCTCGGCGGGCGCGGTTCACCCTCGGAAGGAGGCCGACCATTCCCGCGCGCGCGCCGATCGCCACGGTCC
>DATBGA010000116.1:0-6577 GCA_036558225.1 Candidatus Methylomirabilota bacterium
GCCCGGAGATGGGCGTGTTCGTGCTGGTGGTGATCGTGATCGGCGGTCTGCGCTGGATGCCGGTGGCGCGCCTGGTCCGCGCCCAGTTTCTCTCGCTCCGAGAGAAGGAGTTCGTGGAGGCGGCCCGCGCCCTGGGAGTGCCCACCGGGCGGCAGATCGTCCGCCACGTTCTGCCGAACGCGCTGGGCCCCGTGATCGTGGCCGGCTCGCTCGAAGTGGCGACGGCGATCATCCTCGAATCGACGCTGTCGTTCCTCGGGCTCGGCTTCCCACCCGATATCCCGACCTGGGGGCGGATCCTCTTCGACGCCAAGGACAACCTCGACTTCGCGCCCCACTGGGCCATCTTCCCGGGCACCGCGGTGTTCCTCGCGGTGCTGTCGATCAACTTCATCGGCGACGGCCTGCGGGACGCGCTGGACCCGCGGAAGGTGCTGTAGGGCCGTCGCCGCTGAGGCTGACCGACCCGGCCGAGGCCGGGCGCCCGGGTCCGCCGCGGGCTCAGCCGGCCGTGAGGCCGCCGCGCGTGACCGTCTCCGCGCGCGGCAGGAGCGCGTGACCCTGCCGCCGGTTCTCGATCACCAGGACCCGAGGATCGTCGCGGAACATCGCCTGAAGCTCCGTCACGAGGCGCGCATGGCCGCGGGCCACCACCAGGAGCCATGGCGTCCGGATCCGAGCCCGGTTCCCGGGGAGCGGATCGAGCGAGGTGCTCCGGGGGTCGGCGTCAGCGGTCATGGCGTCTCCCTCCCGCGCGCGGCGGGTCCGCTCAGGCCGCTCCGGCGGCGCCGGCCGCCGTCGCGCCACCCGCGAGCGGCGCGAGCACGACTCCCAGCCGCGCGGCGAAGTCCGCCACGCGCCGCCGCGTCTGCTCTCCGTCCACCTGGAGCTCCGCGAGGCCCAGACACTCCTCGACGATCTCGCGATCACCGAGATCGGCGAAGGCTTCCGCCGCCTGCAGGATGCCGTCGAACGAGTTCTGCCTGCACGCACGGTAGAGCGCGGCGAAGTAGGCCCGCCGCGCCGCCGGCTCGGCGGCCGTCCGGCCGCCGGTGGCGCCACCGATCCGGAGCGAGGCCTCTCCCGTCGCGATCAGGCCCTCCCAGCTGAGGCTCTCGACCGCCGCCAGGTGCGCATGCTCCCAGGCCTGCCGCGCCTGCTCGACGTCGTGCTGTCCGAGCGCCCAGTCCATGGCCCGGAGATGTCCGCGCCACGAGGAGGTGAGGGCGGCGTCGCTCGCCGCCGCTCCATGTCCCGTCTTGGGTGTGGCGCTCGCGGGCCTCCGCGTCACCATCACCGGTCCGCCACGGGGATGCTGTCGGCGAGGCGAGCCCGGAACGTGCGGATGTCCGCCTGGGCCTCGGGATCACGCGCCGCCAGTCGCTCGGCCACCCGGAGACCGAGCCCGACCATCTGCGCGTCGCCGAGCGCCGCGTAGCCTTCCGTCGCCCGGAGGACACCCTCCACCGATGCCTGCTGGCGGGCGCGGAAGAACGCCTTCTGGTAAGCCTCGCGGGCCTTGCTCTCGAACGACCGCCGGAGGCCGGTGGCCTCGCCGATGCGGCGGTAGAGATCCCCGGCGCACACCATCCCGTCCCAGCGCGTGGTCCCGAGCGCAAGGGTGTAGGCGTCGTTGGCGGCACGCAGGGCCGCGCTGTACTCCTTGCGGGCGAGCGCGTTGTCGACTTGCTGGATCGCCGGGCTCCAGGGGTCGTCGCTGGTGGCCAGGGCCGTCGCCTTGCCGGCCAGTGCCATCCCCAGGATCGTGAGGGACACCGCCAGCGCGGATCGAAGGAACCGTCTCGCTCTCATGTTTGCTCCCTCCCGTCGGGACTTACAGTCCCGTCGCGACGGGAGAGCATCGCAACCCGTATGCCAGGAGTAATGTCAAATTAATCAGATACTTGTGTGAGTTATCCCCGGTGGTGGTGGGTGGTGGTGGTGGAAGCTTGACCACCGCGATTGACCGGGGCACGATGGCCACGTCATGATCCTCCTGCCCGAGCTGGTCGGCGAGAGCGGTGGCATCGTCGCCGTCCGCGAGCGGATCGCCCGCCTCGTGGCTCGCGCGTCGGACGTCCGCCGCCTGCCGCCCGTCCTGATCCAGGGAGAGACCGGGAGCGGGAAGGGGCTGGTGGCTCGGGCACTCCACCGGGCGGGCCCTCGCTCCGGGGGGCCCTTCGTCGACGTCAACTGCGCGGCGATCCCCGAGACCCTGCTGGAGGCGGAGATGTTCGGCTTCGAGCGGGGCGCATTCACTGACGCGCGCCAGGCGAAGCGAGGGCTCTTCCAGACCGCCCACCGGGGCACGCTGTTCCTGGACGAGATCGGCCTCCTGCCCGATGGTCTCCAGGCCAAGCTCCTCACCGTGCTCGAGGAGCGCACCGTGCGGCGGCTCGGCGCCACCCGGAGCGAGCCCGTCGACGTCTGGATCATCGCGGCGACGAACCTCGACCTCCAGGCGGCGACACGCGCGGGCCGGTTCCGCGAGGACCTGTATCACCGGCTCGCCGTCCTGACCCTCGCGCTGCCGCCCCTGCGGGAGCGGCGGGGCGACATCCTGCTCCTCGCGGAGCACTTCCTGGCCCGGGCGTGCGCCGACTACGGGCTCCCGGCGAAGACGCTCGCGCCGGACGCCCGGGCGGCTCTGGTTGCCCACCGGTGGCCCGGCAACGTCCGCGAGCTCATCAACACCATGGAGCGCGTGGCGCTCCTGGGGGAGACGCCCGTCGTCACGGCGGACCTCCTGGACCTGCCCGAGCCGGAGCCGAGCTCCGGTCCCACGGACGCGGCGTCGGAGGGCGCCACCGGACCGGCGCCGGCGACGCTGGCGGCGGTGGTGGACGGCGCCGAGCGCGCGCACCTCCAGGAGGCGCTCGAGGCCACCGGCTGGAACGTCACGCGCGCGGCGGCGCGTCTCGGCATCTCGCGCAACACGATTCGCTACCGCATCGAGAAGCACGGGCTGCGTCCCGGGGCGCCTGCCCCGCCGCGCCGGCCGCGCCAGGCTCCGTCCCCGCCCGCGTCACCGCCGTCCCCGGCGGCGGGCGCGCCGGCCGTGGGCGTACCCGGTCGCGCCGGAATCCGGTGGGAGCGGCGGCGCCTGGCCGTCCTCCTGGCGACGATCGCGTCCGCCCGGGACGCCGGCCCGCTGGACACCGGGCGGGTGATCGAGGCCCTCGTCGAGAAGGCCCGGTCGTTCGGCGGCCGCGTGGAGGAGCTTGGAGCCAGCGGATTCGTCGCGCTCTTCGGGCTCGAGCCCATCGAGAACCCAGTGCGCCGGGCAGCCCTGGCGGCGGTCGCCATGCAGCGGGCCGCCGAGCGGACCTCGGACGGCGGGCCGGGACCGGGCCTCCGGATCGCAGTCGACCTGGGCTCGTTCCTGCTCGGCCGCCTGTCGGACGCGTCGCTGGTCGACGCGGAGGACAAGCGGGCGGTGCTGGGCGCGGTCGACGCGCTCGTGCAGAGCGCGGAGCCCGGCACGGTCGTCGTCAGCTCCGCGGGCGCTCCCTTCCTGGCCCGGGGCTTCGATCTGTTCCCGATCGGCGCCGCACCGGGCCGCCGCGCGGCGTTCCGGCTCGGCGCGATCGAGCGAGGAGAGGCGGCCGGGGGCCGCCGCCCGCGCTTCGTCGGGCGGGATCACGAGCTCGATCTGCTGCGGGGCCGCCTGACCGCCACCGTGCGCGGACAGGGTCAGGTGGTGGCGATCGCCGGCGAGGCGGGGATCGGCAAGTCGCGGCTGGTCGGCGAGCTCCGGCGCGGCCTGTCCGACCAGGGAATCCTCTGCCTCGAGGGGCACTGCCTTCCCTACGCGACGCCAATCCCCTGCCTCCCGCTGGTCGAGCTTCTCCGGGCGGCGTGCGCCATCGTCGAGACGGACGGCCCGGACGGGATCCGCGACAAGCTCCGCGCGACGCTGGACCGGGCCGGCATGGACGCCCCCGCGGCGACTCCGTACCTGCTCCATCTCCTCGAGCCCGACGAGGGCGGCGACCCGCTGGCGCGGCTGAGCCCCGAGGTGGTCAAGGCCCGGACCTTCGAGACCCTGCGCGAGCTGAGCCAGCGTCTCGCCGGCCGGGCACCGCTCGTCATCGTCATGGAGGACCTCCACTGGATCGACCGGACCTCGGAGGAGTACCTCGGGACGCTCGTCGACGTCGTCGCCGGGGTGCGGATCCTGCTCGTCACGACCCATCGGCCGGGATACCGGCCGCCCTGGATGGACAAGTCCTACGCGACGCAGGTCGCGCTCCAGCCCCTGTCTCCGCGGGAGAGCCTCAGCCTGGCGCGCGACGTGATTGGCCCCGCGGAGGTGGACGAGCCCACGGTCGAGATGATCGTGGCCAAGGCGGAGGGCAATCCCTTCTTCACCGAGGAGCTGGCCCGGGCGGTGGCCGAGGGCGGCGGCCCGTCGCCGGGCTCGGCGGTGCCGGACACCGTCGAGGGCGTCCTGATGGCCCGCATCGACCGTCTCGCGGCCGAGGACAAGCGGGTTCTTCAGGCCGCGGCGGTGATCGGGCGGACGCTGCCGTTCCTCCTGCTGCAGGCGATCCTGGAGCCGGCCGACGAGACCCTGCGCGAACGGCTCGCCCGGCTCCAGGGCGCGGAGTTCCTCTACGAGACGCGCGCGGCCTCCGGGCTCGAGTACACGTTCAAGCACGCCCTGACTCACGAGGTGGCGTACGCCAGCCTCCTGCCCGCGCAGCGGCAGGCTCTCCACGCCCGGATCGTCGACGTCCTCGAGAGCTGGCAGCGCGAGGGCCGCGAGGAGCTCGTCGAGCGGCTCGCGCACCACGCGATCCAGGCCGAGGCTTGGGACAAGGCCGTGGACTACGCGCGGCGCGCCGGGCGCCAGGCGCTGACCCGCTCGGCGCTCCGCGATGCCGCGGCGTGGTTCGACCAGGCCGTGGCGGCCCTCGGCCACCTCCCGGAGACTCGGGAGCTCGTCCAGCTGGCGATCGACCTGCAGTTCGACCTGCGGAACGCTCTCTGGCCCCAGGCCGAGTTCCGGCGGGTCCTCGATTGCCTGAAGCGCGCCGAGCACCTCGCCACGACGCTGGGCGACCAGCGGCGGCTTGCGATGACGTTCGCGCTCCTGACCCCCATGTTCTCGACCCGGGAGGAGCACGCCAAGGGGGTCGAGTACGGCCGGCGGGCGCTGGACCTCGGGGCGGCCCTCGGGGACCTGACAGTCCAGGTCGTCGCGACGCTGTACCTGGCCATGGCCTACCTGACGCTCGGCAACTACACGAGGGCCACGAAGTTCGCGCGCAAGAACATGGCGTTCCTCGAGGGCGAGGTGCGGCTCGAGCGCTTCGGTCCGCACGGCCTGCACGCCGAGCCCGCGATCCTGCCCCGAGCGCTGCTGCTCTGGAGCCTCGCGGAGCTGGGTGAGTTCGCGCAAGCGGAGCCCATTCTCGAGGAGAGCTGGCGCATCGCCGAGAGGATCAACCATGCCTATTCGCAGACCTTCCTGTCCTTCGGCGAGGGGATCCTGCGGCTCCGGCAGGGCGACCTGCGGCGCGCGGTCGGCACGCTCGAGCGGAGCCTGGCGCTGTGCCGGCAGTGGAAGCTGGCGGCCCTGTTCGACGTGATCGCGGGGCATCTCGGCGCCGCCTATACGCTCACGGGGCGCGCTTCCGAGGCGATCCCACTCCTGGAGGAGGCGCTGGAGCGCGGTCACCGGCACTGGCTCGAGCCGGTACCCTCACTGGCCCTGGCCGAGGCGTACCTGCGCGTCGACCGGGCGGAAGATGCGATCCGGCAGGCGGAGCGGGCGCTCGATCAGGCGCGCCAACGCGGCCAGCGCGGGCATGAAGCGTGGCTCCGCCGGCTCTTCGGGGAGATCACCGCCGCGGGCGCCGCCGGCGGCGCACCGGCGGTCGCGGACCACTACCGGCAGGCGCTCGCGCTCGCCACCGAGCTCGGGATGCGGCCGCTGGCCGCCCACTGTCACCTGGACTTGGGCCAGTGGCATCGTCGGGCCGGCGACCACGCCAAGGCCCAGGAGCACATGGAGCGGGCGCGGGCTCTCTACCGGGAGATGAACATGACGCTCTGGCTGGCCCAGGTCGAGGCCGAGCAGCCGGCGCCCGCGTAGCCCGCGAGCGGGGGGCCGCCAGGAGCGCAGAGGCCCCCGCCCTTCGTGGCGGAGCCTCGCGCGAGCGGCTCAGGGGCGCGCGTCGAGCAGCGCCACGAGCAACTGGCGGGCCGCCGGCTTCGACCAGTTCCGCGCGCCGATCGCGTGGGCGACGAGCTGCCCGTTCCGGTCGATCACGTATACGGTCGGCGGTCCCCACACGCCGTAGAGCCGGCCGGTCACGTCGCCGCTCCGGTCCAGCAGGACCGGCGCGACATAGCTTCGCTCGGCCGCGGTCTTTCGGACGTGGGCGGGGTCCTCACGGAAGTTCACGAGCAGGACCTCGAGCCCCCGGTTCCTGAGCTCCGAGTACAGCCGATTGACGGGAGGCAACTCCTCCCGGCAGTCAGGTCACCAGGTCGCCCAGAAGAAGAGCAGAACGACCTTGCCCCGAAGGTCGGCGAGAGACCAGGTGCGCCCGCCGAGGTCGGGGAGGCT
>DATBGA010000117.1:0-16857 GCA_036558225.1 Candidatus Methylomirabilota bacterium
CATCCGCGCGCTGTTCAGCACCGCGAGGTACAGGTCACGCCAGCCGATGCTGCGGTCGAGCGTGGCCGACACGAGGAGCGCGTACGCGGCGGCGACCGCCGCGGCCTCCGTGGGCGTGGTCACCCCGCTGTAGATCCCGCCCAGCAGCACCACGGGCATCATCAGCGCGGGCAGGGACCGCCACGTGATCCCGGGCAGCTCACGGAGCGGGACCGGCGCCTCGACCGGAAAGTTCCGCCGCTTGGCGGTGAGCGCGATCAGTCCCATCTGCGAGAGGCCCAGGAGAAGGCCCGGGACGACACCGCCGAGAAAGAGGTAGCCGACGGAGGTGTCGGCCACCAGCGCGTAGATCACCATCGGGATCGAGGGCGGGACGATGGGGCCGATGACCGACGACGCGGCCGTCAGGGCGGCGGCGAAGCTCGCCGGGTACTTTCCGTCCTGCGTCATCATCCGCTGCATCAGCTTCCCGGAGGCCGCGGCGTCCGCAAGGGCCGAGCCCGACATCCCGGCGAAGATGATGCTCTGCACCACGTTGACGTGCGCGAGCCCGCCCCGGAAGCGGCCTACCAGCGCGTCGCAGAAGCGGAGGAGCCGCTCGGTGATGCTGCCGGTGTTCATGAATTCGGCGGCCAGGATGAACAGAGGGATCGCCAGCAGCACGTAGCTCCGGTACATGCCGTTCAGCAACTGCTCGGCGGCGGTCCCCACATCGAGGCCGGCCAGGTAGAGGTACAG
Source organism: Candidatus Methylomirabilota bacterium (assembly GCA_036558225.1). Taxonomy (GTDB): domain Bacteria; phylum Methylomirabilota; class Methylomirabilia; order Rokubacteriales; family DASRDR01; genus DASRDR01. The sequence goes on from DATBGA010000117.1 coordinate 739, forward strand.
CACCGAGCCGCCGATCATCGCGTGCCCGATCGGAAGCCCGAGCAGGCTCAAGGCCACGATCGCCATGACGCACAGGGAGAACGGGCTGGCCGGGTTCACAGGCCGGAGCGCACGGTGTCCGGGTCCTGCGCGTCGGGCTCCTGGCCGCGCAGCAGGCCCCGGAGGATCCACGCGTACCGGACGACGACGGCCACCACGAAGAGGAGATAGATAGAGTACAGATGGTCGAATCGGATCTTGAGATAGGCGGTCTTCTCGACCTTCATGAACCGGACGTAGTCGAGCGCCGGATTGAAGGACACGACATACAGCACCAGGATCGCGATCCCGGTGAGGATGCCCATGACGCGGCGGGCGCGGCCGCTGACCGCGCCGTAGACGAGGTCGAAGCGGATCTCCTCGCTCTCCTTCAGGACGAAGGCCGCGCCCCAGAGCACGCCCCAGAGCCAGGTGATGACGGTCAGCTCGGAGGACCAGCCGATCGGGAAGTTCAGGAGGTAGCGGAACACGATCTGCACGATGAAGGCGACGAACATCACCGCGAGCAGGGCGGCCAGGACGTTCTCCGCCCGGCGCCGCAGCCAGCCTCCGGCCCGCCTCGTCAATGGATGCGTCACGAGAGTCGCCGTCCTCGGGGATCTCGGAGTGGACACGCCTGCCGCCGCGCGGAGGGCCGGCGGCAGGCGCACGGGCCTACTTCAGCGCGTTGATCTTGTCGAGCATGCCCACCGGCCAGGCCTTCGCCTGGTCCGAGCTCATGTACATCTTCTGCGCATACTCGCGGAAGGCTCTGACGTCCGGCGTGTAGATTTCGAGGCCCTGCTTTTTGAAGAAGTCGGCCAGCTCCGCTTCGCGCTTCAGGTGCTCGCCGGCGCTCCAGGCGATCGCCTTGTCGACGGCCGCCTGGAAGCTCTTCTGCTGGGCGGGCGACATGCCCTGCCAGGTCTTGAGGTTGATCGTGAGCAGGTCGAAGCCGACCAGGTGCGAGGTCAGCACGATCTGCGACATCACCTCGTAGAACTTCATGTTCTGGACGTTCGGCAGGGGGTTGTCCTGCCCGTCGATCGCGCCGCTCTGGAGCCCCGTGTAGACCTCGGCGTACGCCATGGGCGTGGGGTTGGCGCCCAGCGAGCGGCCGAGGAACTGCCACGCGTCGCCGCCGGGCATCCGGAGCTTGATGCCGGCCATGTCCGCCGGCGTCGTGATCTTCTTCTTCGGCTTGAGACCGACTTGCCGGGTGCCGAAGAAGGTCGGACCCAGGATCTTCACCTTGAGCTCGTCCTCCACCATCTTCTTCATCTGGGCGCCGAGGTCGCTCGCGAAGAAGGCGTTCAGGTGGTTGGCGTCCCGGAACAGATAGGCCGAGGTCAGGATCGACCACGCCGGGAGCTGGTTGGAGATGTCCTGTGGCGCGATGTTGCCGAGCTCCAGATTGTTGCGCTGGAGGGCGACCAGCTCCGTGCCCTGCTTGAAGAGCGAGCCGTTGTAGAAGGGCTCGATCTTGAAGTCGCCCTCGACGTCCTTCGCCAGCATCTCGATCATGCCGGCGCGGATGTCCTTGTCGGAGAAGACCGCCGCGAAGCGCAGGGTGGGCTTGGCCTGCGCCCAGGCGGGCCACGCGTACGCGGCGGCGAGGGCGGCGCCGGCCTTGAGTGCCGAGCGGCGGGTCATCGCGAGATCAGAGTCCATGCTGTCCTCCTCGTTGAGGGTGCGCGGGGATGGATCGATCAGGTCACCGACGGATGGGGCGCGGGTCGGTGTCGGTCCCCCTCCGCAGGCTCCGACATGGAGAAGAGCACCTTCACGCTCCGGTGCTCCCGGAACGCGTCGAAGGCTTGCTTCGCCTGGTCAAGGCGGAACCGCTCCGTGATCAGGGGCTCGACGGCGATCTTCTTGTGCTGCACCCAGCGGATGGCCCGCCGGTACCAGGGGAGCGTTCCCGCGACGTCGCCCATCACGGTGACCCCCTTGCGCATGAGGGTCAGAGGGCTCAGCGTCGCCTCGCGATACAGCCCGAAGAGCATGACCCGCCCGTAGGCGCTGGCGAGGTCGACGGCCTGCCCGACCGTCGAGGGATGGTTGGCCGCCTCGACGACGAGGTCGCATCCCACGCCGCCGGTGAGCTCGCGCACCCGCTCCACCGGATCCTCGCGGCTCGCGTTGACGACGTGGTCGGCCCCCAGCGTCCTGGCGATCTCGAGGCGCGCCTGGTCCTGGTCGAGACCGATGACGACGACGAGGGAAGCGCCGGCCGCCTTGAACGCCTGCAGGTGGAACAGGCCGATGGAGCCCGGTCCGATGATGGCCACCGAGTCCCCGACGCGCGGGCGCAGGTGCTCCAGCGTCCGGACCGCGAGCATGACGGGCTCGAGCACCGCGGCCTCGGCCATGGACACGCCGTCGGGCAGCTTGCAGGCCGCGAAGGACGGGACGACGCGGTACTCCGAGAACGTGCCGTCGCGGGTGATGCCGAGGTGCCGCCAGCTCTGGCACATGTTCGGGCTGCCGTCCATGCAGTGCGAGCACTGCCCGCATCCCCAGGACGGATTCAGTCCGACCCGGTCGCCCTCGCGGAGGCTCGTGACCCCCGCGGCCACCGCGGCGACCACGCCCGCGCCCTCGTGACCCATCACCACCGGGACCGGCACCGGGACGCGGCCCGCGTACTGATTCTTCAGGATCATCACGTCGCTGTAGCACAGGCCGGCCGCGCCCATCTTGACGAGGACCTCGCCGGGGCCGGGGCTCGGGACCGGCAGCTCCGTGACTTCCGGCGCATCCGCGGCGTCACGACCCTTGACGAGCGCGAGCATGGCGTCAGGTGCCCGGCACGAACATCATCTTGACGGCGTCCCCGCGGCGCATCGCCGGGACCGCCGCCGCCGCATCGGCGAGCGGCATGCGGTGTGTGATGAGGCGCTCGAGCTCGACCTTGCCGCTCTGGATCAGCCGGATGGCCTCCGCGTAGTGCCGGCGCACGGCCGCCACGACACCGAGCCAGACGAGGTTCTTCCGCACGACCGTGAGCGCGTCGATCTCCGTGGACCGCGCGAGCCCGAGGGTCACCAGGGACCCGTTGCTGGCCACGATGTCGAGCGCGGTCTGGACGGCCTCCGACGTACCCCCGGCCTCGACGGCGATCGCCATGCCGAGCCCGTCGGTGAGCTCGGCGACGTGGTCCCGAGCCGCGGCCCGGTCTGCCACGACGGCGACGTCGGCCCCAAGCGCCCGGGCGAGCTGAAGGCGCGGCTCGTCCCCCCGCCGTCCGAGGACGAGGATGGGCGACGCCCCCGCGGCCCGCAGCACCTGAAGGTTGAGGAGACCGAGCGGGCCGGGCCCGATGATCGCGGCCGGCTGGCCCGGAGCGGGCTTGAGGCGCTCGAGCGTGTGCACCGCGTTCGAGAACGGCTCCAGCATGGCGGCGCTCTCGAACGACACGTCGTCTGGGATCGGGATGAGCGACGAGACGGGCATCGTGACGAACTCGGCGAGGGCGCCGGCTCGCGTCAGGCCGATGTGGTGCCAGTCCTGGCAGAGGTTGTAGCTCCCGCGCGTGCAGTGGAAGCACGCCCCGCAGCCGCTGACACCCTCCAGAGCGACGCGCGCCCCGGGCCGGGGCCCTGTCGTGTTGGGACCGAGCTCCACCAGCACGCCCGATGCCTCGTGGCCGACGATCAGCGGGAACGGCATCGGACGCTTCCGTCCCCGGTAGACGTCGTCGTGGACGAGCAGCTCCGTGCCGCACACACCGGACCGTGCGACCTGGACCAGGGCCTCGCCGGGCTGCGGGACGGGTACGGGGGCATCGCCGACGACCATGTTCCCGACCCCGGGCGCGGTCTTGATGAAGGCCTGCATGGTCAGTCGCTGATGGCCGCCCGGTCGGGCGTGAGGAACTCGGCGATGTCCCAGTAGCCCGTCCGCGGCATTGGCAGGTCGCCGCGCGTCCGGACCTCGAGCACGCAGGGAGCGTCGAGGGCGAGGCACTCGCGCAGGGCGCGCGGGAGCTGATCCGGATTCTCGACCAGCCGCGCCTCGATGCCGTGGGCCTTGGCCAGGAGCTGGAAGTCGGGGTTGTACGGCGCGCCGTCGGGAGTCGTGAACTCGGTGCCGTACGTGCTCTTGAAGTACGCCTCGCCCATCGTCCGGATCGTCGAGAAGCAGTAGTTGTTGAAGAGCACCCACACGACCGGCGTCCCGAGCTCCACGGCGGTGGCCAGGGCGCCGCAGGTCGACATGAAGCCGCCGTCGCCCACCAGCGCGACGACGGGCTGGCGGGGGCACGCGAGCTTGGCTCCGATCGCGGCCGCCGGCGCGTACCCCATCGTTGCCATGCCCCCGCTCGTGAGGAAGGTCAGCGGCCGCCGCGTCAGCAGCTGCTGGCCCGCGCCGTTCTTGTTCCACCCGACGTCGGTGACGACGATGGCGTCCTCCGGGAGTGCCCGGCTCAGCTCGAAAAGCAGCCGGGCCGGATGGATGGGCCGCCCGCCGTCGCGCTGGCTGGCGGACAGGTCGCTCAGCCAGGCTTGCCTTGCCGTCTCCAGCTCCGCGACTCGGCGGGACTGGCGCCAATCGACGCGCGGAGCGCGATCCCGCATCCGCTCGAGCAGCTTCGCCAGGCTCGCCTTCGCATCCCCCACGATGCCGACGTCGACCGGGTAGGCCTTGCCGACCTCGGGCGGATCGGCGTCGAGCTGGATGAGGCGGGACGGCGGAATCGCGAACGTGTACTGCGGGTTCCAGGAGCTGCAGTCGGCCTCCCCGAATCCGGTGCCGATCGCCAGGATGACGTCCGCGTTCCGGGTCGTCTCGTTGGCCAGGCGCGTGCCCCAGATGCCGGTCATGCCGACCGAGAGCGGGTGGTCCTCCGGAAAGGCGCCCTTTCCCATGAGCGACGTCGCCACCGGGATGCCGGCGTACTCGGCCAGGTCCCGGAGCTCGCTCCAGGCTTCGGAGAGGTGGACGCCGTTGCCGGCGAAGATCACGGGACGTGCCGCCTGACGCAGCAGGTCGGCAGCCTCCGCGATGGCGGCGTCGGCACCGGCGGTCCGGTGGGCTCCCGGCCGCCGATGGCGCGTGTCCGGCACGCGGCCTCGCACGGGGCGCGAAAACACGTCCATCGGCACGTCGATCAGCACGGCACCCGGCCGCCCGCTCTGGGCGAGGCTCAGCGCGCGCGGCATGACGTCGGGCAGGAGCTCCGGGTCGTCCACCCGCCACACCCGTTTGCAGAACGGCCGGAAGATGTCTCCCTGCGACGCGTCCGCGTGGAAGCGGATGCACTGGTGGCCGTCCCGCGCGTGGTTGTAGGCGGGCGTGTTGCCCGAGATCACGAGCATCGGGGTCAAGTCCGCGGCGGCCGTCACGACGCCGGTCAGGGCGTTCGTGAGGCCAGGGGAGAGGTGCACCAGGACGACCGCGAGCTTGTGAGAGGCGCGGAAGTACGCGTCCGCGGCGTGCGCGGCCAGCTGCTCGTGCCGGAAGGACACGAAGTCGATCCCCACCTTGGGGAGGGCGTCGATCAGGGCGAGGTTCGTGTGGCCGCACTGCCCGAAGACCTTCGACACACCCTCCCGGCTGAGACACTCCGCGACGAACTCGGCTCCGGTCATCGATGGGTCCTCCGCTGCACGCATCCGCTCGGTCGCGGTCGTAGTTAACCCATTGGTTACTATAGTTAACCGATTAGTTAGTTACCTCAACATGGCGACCGGTGTCAAGGGAGAACCCAGTCGGGGGAGGCGGGAGCGTCGCCCGAGCCTGCGTCGCGGCTCGAACCTGCCACGGCGGGTCCCAAGTCGACCGACTCCGCCCGGGCCCACCGTGGTCGCGAGACGCGGGATGCCGGCCGCCCGGCCGCAGATTGACGGAGTGGTCGCTCCAGCCGGCGGCCGGCGCCGGCGCGTCCGGCACGGCAACCGTCAGACCACCCGCGAGGCCGAAGGCAGCGTCGCGGGCCCCGGCCGTCGAGCCTTGACTCCTCCCGGCCTCGTCCCCTAGGTTGAGCCGGGGTCAGGTGTCGATGAAGCGGGCGGTGCGTCGCCAGGTCGTCGGTGGAGCCCTGGCGCTGGCGCTGGGCGCCCTCCCGGGGGTCGGCCAGGCCCAGGTGTTCCTCGCGAGCCGGCCGCACCCGGAGTTCGCCATCGGCCCGCTCCTGATCGTCGCCCGCGTCCAGCCAGACCTGGGCCCGGTGGCGGTACGGGTCTCGTTCGGCCTGACCCTCCCGCCGAACGCCCGGGTCGAGGACATGCAGCAGGATCTCTACCTCCTGTGGCCCGCCGAGGTCGCCAGCGCCTCGGCGTCCGGAGCCGCCGACCCCGCGCTCCGCCGGTACGTCGAGGAGCGCGGGTTCGCGGTGGTCGGCGAGGGGCGGATCGCGCTCGCGGTCCGGGACCGGGCGAAGCTCGGGACGCCGGCGCCGAGCGACCCGCTGCCCGAATCGGCGCCGTTCGTCACCTTCTACAAGCTCGGGACCAACCCCGCGCAGGCGGGAGTCGGGACCCTCGTCAAGATCGCGTGGACTCCGCATCTGATCGACTCGAACGGCCTGCTGAGCCTCTCGACGACCCTGAAGGATCTCATCACCCCGCGGGCCGCCACCTGGCTCAACGAGCTCTTCTGGGGGCACCGGCACGTCCTGAGCCTGAGCGCCGGGAGCGCCGGCTCGGTGGCGCTGTACTCGATCCTGCTCGACCAGCGGGACCGCGTGATCCGGCTCGCCCGGGACTTCTCCATCCTCGGCGTGGAGTTCACGGACGCCGACCACCTCCGGATCGACGAGATCAGCCCGTCCGGCGCCACCCGCCGTCCGAGCCGCGTGCGGGCCGGCGCCGAGACCGTGTCGCTGGCCCTCGGGGCGGGGGAGGGCCTGGGGCCCCAGGTGCTGGCGGTGCGGTTCAGCTACTTCAGCGGGCAGGTGGCGTGGCGGCCGATCCTCGTCTCGATCCTGGCCCTCGTGCTGGGCAACCTCATGGGCGCGTTCATGTTCACGCGCGAGGTCGCGCGGCTCACGCGGCGCTGGTTCCACGTCGAGCGGCGCGATCCTGGCCGCGCCTCGGGCGGCGCCGCCCTGTCCGAGGGCGCGCTGGCGCGGATCGTGCCTGGCGAAACGACACGGGACGAGGTCATCCGCTGGTGCGGCCCTCCCAGCGAGGAGCGGACGCGGCTCGGATCGGGAGGGCACCGGACGCTGCTCTACCGGGCGGCCCGCCGCGTGCCGCACCGGGGGCTACGCGTCGGCTGGCTGACCACCGTGAGCCGCTGGGACGAGGAGCATCACGAGGTCGTGATCGATCTCGTGGACGGGCGGGTGAGCGACGTGGAGACCCGGGTCCGCTCCTCGCGGCCGTCGCCCGAGCCCGGCCCGTAGTCTCGGCGAGGGCCGGCCTGTCGTGACCCGCCGCGCCCGGGTCCGGGCGTCCCGAGAGACTTCCCGGCGCGCCCCCGAATTTGACACACCCAGCCGCGGTTGCTAGCCTCCGTGACATGCCGAGACCGAGCGGGATCTCCGACGCCCAGTGGCGCGACTGGGTCTGGCAGATGCAAGAGCGCGTCCGGAGCGCCAAGGACCTCGAGCGCTACATCAACCCGACGGAGGACGAGCGCCGGGCCATCGACGCGCTCGCCGACCGCTTCCGCTTCGTCATCACGCCGTACTACGCGTCGCTCATGGATCCGGACGATCCCGCGTGCCCGATCCGGAAACAGGTGGTGCCGCGGACGGTCGAGCTCGACGACCCCGCCGGCGTGGCCGACCCGCTCGACGAGGTCGCCCACTCGCCGGTGAAGAACGTGATCCGCGTCTATCCCGACCGCATCGCCTTCTGCGTCAACAACGAGTGCGCGCTCTACTGCCGGTTCTGCCTCCGGAAGCGCATGGTCGGGGACGAAGAGTGGATCATGAAGAAGCGGGAGCTCGAGGTCGGGCTCGACTGGATCCGCCGGACCCCCGAGATCCGCGACGTGCTCCTTACCGGCGGCGACCCGCTCGTCTTCTCCGACGACAAGCTCGAGTGGCTCATCGCCGAGCTCCGGCGCATCCCGCACGTCGAGGTCGTGCGGCTGGGCACGCGGCTGCCGGTGACGCTGCCGTTCCGGGTCACCGATGCGCTCTGCCGCATGCTCGAGCGCTACCACCCGATCTGGGTGAACACGCACTTCAACCATCCGAAGGAGCTCACTCCCGAAGCGGCCGAGGGGTGCGACCGCCTCCTCCGGGCGGGAATCCCGGTGGGCAACCAGAGCGTGCTCCTCGGCGGGATCAACGACGACGCGGCGACGATGAAGGCGCTCTGCGAGGGGCTGGTCCGGATGCGGGTCCGGCCCTACTACTGCTACCAGGCCCAGCTGCTCGAGGGTACCGCCCACTTCCGCGTCCCCGTGGAGCGGGGCGTCGAGATCTTCCGGGAGCTCCGCGGCCGCACGAGCGGGTTCGCGATCCCGACCTACGTGCTCGACACCCCCTACGGCAAGGTCCCGCTCGGCTACCCGTACCTCCGGGGCCGCGACGGCGACCACGTCGTCGTCGAGGCGTGGGACGGGCGGATCTGGCGGGAGCTCAACCCGGCCTAGCCCGAACGGTCACCCTCGCTTCCGTGGCATACTGCGGGGCATGAAATCCTACTGGAACCACGTCCAGATCAACGTCGAGCCCGCGAATCGCGTGTTCTACAAGGAACTCTTCACGCTCCTCGGCTGGGAGAGCTGGCACGAGGACGAGAAGATGCTCGGCATGGGCGTCGAGGGCAAGGGATCCTTCTGGTTCGCCTCCGCGCCCGGCAAGCGGAAGACCGACTACGACCAGCTCGGCGTGAATCACCTCGGCATCCGCGCCGAGGCGCAGAAGGACGTGGACGACGTGGCGGCCTTCCTGAAGCGGCGTAGCGTGGCGCACCTGTTCGGCACGCCCCGCCACCGCCCGGAGTTCGCCGAGGGCGAGGGACAGACCTACTATCAGGTCATGTTCGCCTCGCCGGACAACCTCCTACTGGAGGTGGTCTACATCGGCCCGAAGGCGGGATAGCGTCTCAGCGGTCCGGCGGCGGTCGGCGGCCGTCGCGCCGGTAGCGGTGGTAGTCGGCCAGGATCAGCGCGTGGTCGAACGCCAGCGGGGCGGGGAGCGCGTCGAGCCGGAAGACCCGCGCCTCCGCCGCATCGTCGGCGCCGGCCGGCGTGCCGGTCGCCCGCCCGATGAAAACCGTGCTGAGCGTGGGCCCGCGAGGATCGCGGGCCGGATCCGCGTAGACGTGGAAGAGCTCGAGTAGATCCACCGCGAGGCCCGTCTCCTCCAGGAACTCGCGTCGTGCGGCGGTCGCCACGCTCTCGCCGGCCTCGACGAACCCGCCCGGCAGGGCCCACCCGGGGGGCGGGTGCTTCCGGCGCACGAGGACGATGCCACCACCGGGCATCTCCGCGATGACGTCCACCGTGGGAAGCGGCCCGCGCGGCGGCGGGCTCACCGGAGGCTCCGGGACTCGGCGCGCGCGGCCGGCGCTCGGGCCGGCAGGCTCAGAGCACCCGCTCGATCGCGTCCAGGACGCTCTGCTCGACCGACGACTCGGGCGTCGCCAGAGTCTTCCGCTCCTTGGTCCAGAAGATGCGCTGCTCCTCGAACACCTCGCGCCTCACCGAGATCGACGTCTCGGTATCCGAGACCGCGCGGACCACGACGTCCAGGGTGTGCCGGGTGCCCTCGGCGTAGACGACGAAGTCCTTGAAGGTCACGTTTCGTGGCTCGGTCCGAATGACGCCCGTCGCCTGGTCGGCCCGGTCGATGTCCCAGCCGAGGCTCTTCAGGACCGACTGGGCGACCGTCCAGGTCCGCTCCATCCGGGCCGGGAAGACGCGCACCAGCTCGCCGTCGGGTCCCCGTGACGGAGCGGGCGGCAGCGACGCCGTGACGGTGGGCTTCGACACGGACGACGATGGACCTTCTCTTCCCGGCTGCGAGGCGGGTCCCGCCCCGGGCTCGGTCGCCGGGGAGCTCGGCGGCGTTGCGGCCCCCGGCGCGGCGGGGGCTGTCTTCGACAGCTCGCCCACCAGCACGAGATCGTCCGAGGGCTGACGCGCACCGCCCTGGCGCTCCATCGTGACGCCGAAGATGTCGGGGGACCACGTCGCGCGCGGCGGGGCCACTCGGAGCGTGCCCGCGCCTTGCGCGTCTACCGCCAGGAGCCCGGCCGAGACGCGGCTGCCGAGGTTGATGCTGCCGAGCCACAGCTGGTACGTCCGGCCCGCCGGAGGTTGCGGCAGGCCCGAGACGACGAGCGTACCGCCGCCCATCGGCTCCCACAGGAGCTGTCCTCGCGCGCCGGCCCCCGCGCCGACGGCCACGAGCGAGATCACGCGCGCTGCCCCCGAGGGGAGCGGGGTGCCGGATTCCGGCCGCGCATTGACCAGTTTCGTTGCGGTCCCGGACTGACGTGGCGGGGCGTCGGAGGACGACCGATCCGGAGCCGGCGGCGAGTCCGGGCGGCTGGCGACCTTGGGCGCCGCCGGCTCGGCGGCCCGCTTGGGCGGCGGCGGATGGCTGACCGCCGGGGCCGGCTCGGCAGCGGGCGCCGACAGCGGGAGCGGAGCCGCCGCCGGCGGCGGCTCCGGCTCGGGTGTGGCCGGCGGAGCCGGGGCGGCCGCCTCGGGCTCGACCGGCACAGCCGCGAGCGTCGGCGTCGGGTCGACCGCCTTGGGCGGATCTTGCTGCGGCGGGCGGTCCACGCTCACCGCGACGCGCGGGAGTAGCGGCAGCCACGCTTGACGCCACACGACCGCGAGGCCCGCGGCGGCGGCCAGGACGACCAGCGTCGCAAAGAGCGGGGACGACGATCGCTGCGGGGCGCGGCGGCGGGAGATGGCCGGCGTGCGTCGGAGCGTCGCCCGGGGAGCGCCTCGAGCCACGCGATGATCCAGGGCCGCGGGAGCGTCGCGCGGCTGGAGAGGCTCACCGCACTGGTGACAGAAGCGCTGTGGCTCCGGATAGTCGCGCTCGCACTGGAGGCATCGCATCATGGAAAAGCGTCTCCAGGAGTCACGATAGGGGTCCCGCTCCGAGGGTGTCAAGTTCGGCGAAAACGGCGGCCCGGCTGGAAAAATTGCCGGCCACGATGGCCTGCTACGGGGTGCGCCTCGTCAGCGCTCGCTCGAAGGCGGCATAGGCCGGCCGGTCGAACAGCACGAACCGGACCTCGGCGATCCGCGTCCCGGCGCGCGCGACCGCGGCGATCGCGACAGGGGCGGCCAGGTCCAGGGGATACCCGTAGACGCCGGTCGAGATCGCGGGGAACGCGACGGTCTTGCAGCCGAGCGCGTCGGCGACGCCGAGCGACTCGACGTAGCAGCTCGCGAGGAGCGCCGAGCGATCCTCCGCCGACGAGTAAATGGGGCCGACCGTGTGGATCACCCAGCGGGCGGAAAGCCGCCCGGCCGGCGTGGCCGCCGCCTCGCCCGTGGGGAGGCCGTCCGGGTAGCGCTCGGCGCGAAGGCGCCGGCAGGCGTCGAGGATCGCCGGTCCGCCCTTCCGGTGGATCGCGCCGTCCACGCCGCCCCCGCCCATGAGCGTCGCATTCGCGGCGTTGACGAGGGCGTCCACGCGCTGCTCGGTGATGTCGCCCTGGACGAGGACGATGCGCGGCACCGCCGGATCAGGCGAAGGAGCCCCACTTGTACTCGTGCTCGCCCTGGATCACCTGACCCCGCGCGTCGCGGTCGACCGCGAACGGTGCGAGCGGACTCGCCCCGAAGTCCGCTCCACGGACGACCTCGGCCAGGGCGCGCCCCATGGACGGCCCGAACTTGAACCCCTTGCCGTTCCCGCCCGTGAGCACGAACAGGCCCGGCACGCCGGGGACCGGGCCGGCGAGGGCATGGCCGTCCGGCGTCCGCGAGTCGAGCCCGACCCACGTGCGCCCCGGGGCGGCGCGCTCGAGCGTCGGGATCCGGGGGATGAGACGCGTGGCCGCCGAGACGAGCTCGTCGAGCGTCGGCGGGGCGAACGCGGCCTTGCCGTGGAAGGGCTCGCCCCGGAAGCCGATCGAATCCTCGTACCCGGCGCCGATGAGGAGCGCGTCGCCGATCTCGCCCCGGTACCACTGCTCGGCGGCGTGGTCGATCGTGCACGGCACGCGGTCGAGCCCCGGCAGGCCGTGGAGGAGCCCGGCGCCGATCGGCATCGGGAACACGGGCAGGTCGACGCCCAGCTCGGCCGCGAGCTCGCGGCTGCCCGCCCCTGCCGCCAGGACCACGGCCGGGGCGACGATCCGGTCGGGCCCGAGCCGGATGCCGGCGACGCGTCCGCCCTCGGTCACGACGTGCGCCGGCTCCCCGTCGGTCAGGACGCGGCCGCCGCCATCGCGAACGCACGCGAGCAGGCCCGCGACGCAGTCGGAGGGATCGGCGTGGCCGCTCTCCGGCTCCCACGCGGCCGCGCCGATGCCGTCCGTCTCCGCGAAGGGAAGGAGCCGCTTCACGCCCTTGCCGTCGAGCACCTCCGTGGGCACGCCCATCGCCTGCATGAGCGCCACGTTCTTCTCGAGGGTCGGGACCAGGACCGGGGGGACGATGAAGAGGAAGCCGTTCCGCCGGTAGCCGTTCTCCCCCCCGACCGCCTCGCTCCAGCGCCGGTGCATCCGCCAGCTCTCGACGGCGAAGTGCGCCTCGGGCTGGTTGGCGTAGTGGCAGCGGATGTAGCCCGCGGTCCGGCCGGTGGCGCCGCCCGCCGGGAGCCCGCGGTCGACCACGACGACCCGAAGGCCCGCGCGGGCGGCGAAGCAGGCCGTGCTCGCGCCGGCGATGCCGGCCCCGATGACGACGAGGTCCGCCGCCTGACTCATGTGAGGTCCTCCCGCGAGCCCTCGATGCGGCTCGCAAACCGGATGCCGAAGCCGTCGGGGTCCGCGACCGTGAAGTCGCGGAGGCCGTAGTCGCGGTCCGCGATGGGGACGAGGACGCGCGCGCCCATTCCGGTCGCGCGGGACCACCAGGCGTCGACGTCCGGCACCATCACGCGGACGTTGGCCTGGGGCGCCGGAGGCGACTCGTGACGGGGCTGCTCGTCGAGGAAGAGCTCGTGCCACTCCCAAGCGACCGTCGCGAAGCCCTCCTTCCGGCCCACGAGGTCGAACCCGAGGCCCCGGTAGAACGCGACGGCGCGGTCCAGGTTGCGGACGAAGACCTCGACGACCAGCTGCTGGGTTGCCGGAACGTACGGTGCCACGATCGACGGCCCGCGCGCGGCCGGTCAGCCGACCTGGTTGACGCGCATCAGGTACCGGTACGGGTCGCTCGTCATCACCGCGCCGCCCGACACCAGGAGGACGGCCCCCGACACCCATCCCGCCTCGTCGGCCGCGAAGTAGACCGCGGCGGCCGCGACGTCCTCGGGCTGGCCCACGCGCCGGAGCGGATAGAAGGCCGACCGCTTCCGGCGGTCCGCCTCCGTCGCGAGCCACGGCGCCGTCAGCGGGGTCTCCACCACGGCGGGCGCGATCGCGTTGACGCGGATCCGGTGCTGGCCGAGCTCGACCGCCATGGTCTGGACGATGTTGTTGAGCGCCGCCTTGCACGCCCCGTAGATGCCCTCGCCGCCCGGAGCCGCGTAGAGGCTGTCGATCGACGAGAGGAAGATGATGGAGCCGCCCGTGCCGCGGTCGCGCATCGCCCGCGCCGCCGTCTGGGCGCCGAAGACCTGGGCGGTGAGGTTGAGCCGGAGCATGGCGTCCCAGCCGGCCTCGGTCACATCCAACCACTCGGCCGTGCTGCCCGGCTCCTCGGTGAAGCCGCCGGCGTTGTTGACCCACACGTCGATCCGGCCGAGCTGGGCCACCGCGGCGTCGGCGAGCGCGCGGATCTGAGCGACATCGTTGACATCGGTCGGCTGGACGACCGCCCGCCGGCCCTTGGCCTCGATCTCGCGGCCGACGGCCTCCAGATCGGCGCGGCTCCGGGCGCCCAGCGCCACGTCGGCGCCTTGCTTGGCGAAGGCGAGAGCGATGGCCCGGCCCAGGCCACGGCTCGCCCCGGTGACAACGCACGCCTTGCCCGCGAGCGAGAACATCGTGCTCCTCCTTATCGCGGCTTGCGGCAGATCAGCTGGATCGGATGGGTGCGACCCTCGTCGATGTTGCGCAGGGCATTGCGCGTCTTCTGCAGCGCCGTCTCGCCCAGAAGCAAGTGGATGCCGAGCGGCGGCAAGGCGCCTTTCTCGGCTCGTTCGATCGCCGCCCGGTATCCGGCGGCATACTTGGCCCCGGTATCCTCGATGACAACGGCCTCGAAGCCGGTCTTTTCCACGACGGCGCGGGTCTCGGACGGCGTGACCAGGTAGGCGCCGCTTCCGTCCGTCGACCAGGGCAGGGGGTAGTGCGGATTCCCCTTCGGACCCAGTCCGTGCTCGGTCAGCGCGAAGAAGGCGCCCGGCTTCAGCACCCGGTAGGCCTCCACAAAGAATGCCGGCCGATCGGCCACGTTCATGGTCACATGCTGGGTGTAGCCGCCATCGAAAGAGGAATCCGGGAACGGCAAGCGCTGGCCGTCGCCGTGCTCTATTTTGACCTGCCCTTGCATTCGGAGGAGCGCGGTGAGCTTGTTGGCGGCGTCGACGAACGGCTCGGTGATGTCGACGCCGCTCACGTAGCACTGGAACCGCTTCGCCATGTAGCGGGCGGGGCCCCCCAACCCGCAGCCGATGTCGACGATGTGCTGGCCGGCAATGACCGGAAGTCGATCGGCGAGCTCGACGGTCGCCGCAAGGCCCCGCGCGTGAAAGTGGTCGACGGGCGCCAGATCCTCCACCGTCAAGCCGTCGAGCGGCTTCGACGCCTTGTTCAACGCCGACACGATCAGACCGTAGACGTCACCTCTCGCCCAGTGATCCGCGATGGCTCTGCCGCTGCTCATGCTGCCCCCCGCTTCCGGATCCCGCGTCACACCCGACGATCGTGCATCGCCTGCCACACCCGCTCCGGACGGAGGGGCATGTCGATGTGCCGGACGTTGAACGACTTGAGGGCGTCGACCACCGCGTTCACCACCGCCGGCGTCGACCCGATCGTCGCCGCCTCGCCGATGCCCTTGGCGCCGAGCGGGTTCACCGGGGTCGGGGTCACCGTCTGGTCGGTGACGAAGGACGGCAGGTCGTCGGCGCGCGGCACGCAGTAGTCCATGAGCGAGCCGGTCACCAGCTGCCCGTCCGGCCCGTAGACCAGCTCCTCGAGCAGCGCCTGCGCGATGCCCTGGGCGAGGCCGCCGTGCACCTGGCCCGTGACGAGTGTCGGGCTGATGCGGACGCCGCAGTCGTCGACCGACACGAAGTCGCGCATCGCGACCTGGCCGGTCTCGCGGTCGACCTCGACAACCGCGACGTGGGCGCCGAACGGATAGAGGAGCTGGGGCGGCCGGAAGAAGTCCGTCGCCTCCAGGCCCGACTCGATCCCGTCGGGCAGCTTGTCGCCGTAAGCGTGGCCGGCGATCTGGGCGAGGGTCAGCGCCCGCGCCGGCACGCCCTTCACCTGGAACCGTCCGTCGTCGAAGACGACGTCGTCCTTCGCCGCCTCGAGCACGTGCGCGGCGATCGCCCGCGCGTGTTCCTGCACCTTGAGGGTCGCGCGCAGGATGGAGGTGCCCCCGACCGCCAGGCTCCGGCTGCCGCCGGTGCCGTTGCCCATCGGCGTGTTAGACGTGTCGCCGTGCCGCACCACGATCTGGTCGAAGCCGACGCCCAGGTGGTCGGCGATGATCTGGGCAAAGGTGGTCTCGTGGCCCTGGCCGTGAGCCGAGGTGCCGGTGTAGGCCGTCACCGTGCCCGACGGCTCCACCCGGACCACCGCGCTCTCGAACGGCCCGAACCCGCACATCTCGACGTAGCAGGCCATGCCGATCCCGAGGAGCTTCCGGTCGTTCCGGGCCAGCCGGGCCGCCTGGTCCTTCCGGAGCGCCTCGTACTTCGACACCTGAAGGGCCTTGGTGAGCGCGCGATCGTACTCGCCGCTGTCGTAGCGCTGGCCGGTGGGGGCGGAATAAGGAAAGGCGTCACGCGGGATGAAGTTCCGGCGCCGGATCTCCTCCGGCGCCTTCCCCAGCTCGACGGCCGCGAGGTCGATCAGCCGCTCAAGATAGTAGGCGGGCTCT
>DATBGA010000118.1:0-67645 GCA_036558225.1 Candidatus Methylomirabilota bacterium
CGTGGACACCTTCCGGGAGATCCACACGCTTCGCCCGGCCCTGCCGGTGATGATCGTGACGGCCTACCCCGACTCCGACCTCATGGCCAAGGCGCTCGAGATCGGCCCGTTCTCGATGATCTCGAAGCCGGTGGACCTCGCACAGATCCAGAAGACGGTCGATCGCATCGTCGGCGGCTGACCCCCGTCGGCTTGACCCCGCCGACCGCCCCCTGCTATCACAGTAGCGCGGCGGGGCACCCTCATCCACGCCGCCTCCTGTCCGGCCTGGGCCGGACGTGCTTCCCGAGAAAGGCGGTGCCATGTCCGGGACCGAGGCTGGGCTGATCCGGGGTCTCGAGGGCGTCGTCGCCGCCACCACGCGGCTGTGCGACCTGGACGGCGTCAACGGGCGCCTCGCCTACCACGGATATGCCATCGAGGATCTCGCGCGCCACGCCTCCTTCGAGGAGGTGTGCTGGCTGCTCTGGCATGGCGAGCTGCCCGGCGAGGCCGCCCTCGCGGGCTTCCGCAAGGAGCTGGTCGAGGCCGCTCCGCTCCCGCCCGAGGCCGTGAAGGTCCTGAAGCTCCTGCCGAAGACGATGCACCCGATGCGCGTGCTCCAGATGGGCGTCGCGCTTCTGGGAGGGCTGGACCCGGACGCAGAGGACGGCTCTCCCGAGGCCAACCGGCGCAAGGCGACGCGGCTCGTGGCCCGCGTGTCGTCCCTGACCACTGCCTTCCACCGGATTCGGATCGGACGCCGGCCCGTCGCGCCGCGCCCGGACCTCTCGCACGCCGCGAACTTTCTCTACATGATGTCGGGCCGGAAGCCGCGCGTCGTCCCGGTCCGGGCCTTCGACGCCGCCCTGGTGCTCTACGCGGAGCACGAGCTGAACGCCTCGACCTTCACCGGCCGCGTGGTCGCGTCGACCCTCTCGGACATGCACTCCGCGGTGTCCGCGGCGGTCGGGGCGCTCAAGGGTCCGCTCCACGGAGGGGCGGGCGAGGCGGTCATGCGGACGCTGGAGGAGATCGGCCGACCCGACGACGCGGAGGTCTTCACCCGCCGGGCCCTCGCCGAGAAGCGCCGGCTCATGGGCTTCGGGCACCGCGTCTACAAGGCCGGCGATCCGCGGGCGAAGATCCTGCGCACGCTGGCCGCGAAGGCCTGCCGGAACTCCGCCGAGGCGGTCTGGTACGAGACCGCCCTCAAGCTACACGAGGCCGTGAACCGCGAGAAGGGTCTGATCCCCAACGTCGACTTCTACTCCGCCCCGCTGTTCCGGGCCCTCGGGATCCCGGTCGACCTCTTCGTCCCGGTGATCGCCGTCTCCCGGATCGCGGGCTGGACAGCCAACCTCCTGGAGCAGTACCAGGACAACCGCCTCATCCGGCCGCGCGCGGACTACGTGGGGCCGGCGGCGCGGGAGTTTCGCCCGCTCTCCGCGCGCGGCGCCTGATGGCCGACAGCCTCGTCCAGAAGCTCGTCGCCGGGCATCTGGCCTCGGGCCGCCCCGCCCCCGGCGAGGAGATCGGGCTCCGCATGGACCAGGTGCTCCTCACGGATACCAACGGCACCATGGCGTGGCTCCAGTTCGAGGCGATGGGCTTCGATCGCGTCAAGGCGTCCACCGTGGTGACGTACGCGGACCACCAGGTCTACCAGTTCGACGCCCGCAACACGGAGGACCACCGCTACCTCCAGACCGCCTCCCGCCGGTTCGGCGGCTACTACTCGAAGCCCGGCAACGGCATCTGCCACCAGGTCCACCTGGAAACCTTCGGCGCGCCCGGGCTCACCCTTCTCGGCACGGACAGCCACACGCCCCTCTGCGGGGCGCTCGGAATGCTCGCGATCGGCGCGGGCGGCCTCGACGTCGCGTGCGCCATGGGCGGGAGCCCCTACTACTTTTCCCTGCCCCGCGTCGCCCAGGTCGTCCTGACGGGCCGGCTCCGGCCCTGGGTCGCGGCCAAGGACGTCATCCTCGAGCTGCTCCGGCGCCTCACGGTCCGCGGTGGCTTCGGGAAGATCTTCGAGTACGCGGGCCCAGGGGTGGCGACCCTGACGGTCCCCCAGCGCGCGACGATCGCGAACATGGGCGCGGAGCTGGGCCTGACCACGTCGGTCTTCCCGTCGGACGAGGTCACCCGGAGCTACCTCGCGCGCCTCGGCCGCGACGCGGCCTGGCGGCCCCTGGCGGCGGACTCCGGCGCGCTCTACGACGACGCGCTCGAGATCGACCTCTCGGCGATCGAGCCTCTCGTGGCGCTTCCGGGATCTCCGGACAACGTCGTCCCGGTCGCCGAGGCTGAGGGCGTGGCCATCGAGCAGGTGCTCGTCGGCTCGTGCACCAACGGCTCGTGGGAGGACATGTCGGTGGTCGCCGAGGTGCTGCGCGGGCGGCACGTCCACGCGGACGTGTCCTTCGTCCTCTTCCCCGCGAGCCAGCAGGTCCTCGAGACGATGGCGCGCCAGGGCCTGGTGGCGGACCTCATCGCGGCGGGCGCGATCATCTCTGAGTCGACCTGCGGCGCGTGCCCGGGCATCGGCCACGTTCCCGCGACGGGCTCGCGGAGCCTGCGGGCCTTCAACCGGAACTTCCCGGGACGGAGCGGCGTCAAGGGCGACCAGGTCTACCTCTCGTCCACGCAGACGGCGTGCGCGTCCGCGCTGCGTGGCGTGATCACGGACCCCCGGCGCCTGGGCGACGCCCCCGACGTGGTCTTTCCGGCGCGCTTCACCGCTTCCCGCGCCGGCCTGGTGCTGCCGGCCTCCGACGGCCGGGACGCGCCCGTCGTGAAGGGCCCCAACATCCGCGAGGTCCCGGTCGGGCGGCCGCCCGGCGACGCGGTCACGGGGCCCGTGCTGATCAAGCTCGGGGACAAGGTCTCGACCGACGACATCTCCCCGTCCGGCTCCCAGGTGCTGGTGTTCCGCTCCAACATGCCCGCGATCGCGGAGTACACGTTCCGGAACGTCGATCCCGAGTTCGTGGCCCGCGCCCGGGCCGAGGGCGGCGGCTTCATCGTCGCCGGCCAGACCTACGGCCAGGGCTCCTCCCGCGAGGCCGCCGCCGTGGGACCCATGTTCCTCGGGGTTCGCGGCGTGCTGGCCAAGAGCTTCGCGCGCATCCACCGCGCCAACCTGATCAACTGGGGCGTGCTTCCCCTCGAGCTCGCCGACCCGCCGGACTACGAGGCGCTCGCCGCCGGCCACCGGCTCCGGATCGCCGACGTCCCCGCCGGACTGGCCACGGGCACGCTGATCGTCGAGGACCTGACGGCCGGCCGGCGCGTCGAGGTGCGCTGCGTGCTCACGGAGCGCGAGCGCGCGATCCTCCTGGCGGGCGGGCGCCTGGCCCACACGCGGGCCCTCGCGGAGTCGGCGGCCTGATGCAGCGTCGCATCCGGGCGGTCTTCGTCCGCGGCGGCACCAGCCGGTCTCTCGTCTTCCACCATCGCGATCTCCCCGAGGACCGCCGGGCGTGGGACCCCATCTTCCTTGCCGCCCTCGGGAGCCCCGATCCCAGCGGCCGGCAGCTCGACGGCCTGGGCGGCGGCATCTCGTCGCTCTCGAAGGTCGCGGTCGTGGGGCCGCCGACCCGGGAGGATGCCGACGTCGACTACACCTTCGGCCAGGTGGAGGTGACGCGACCCGCCGTCGACTACCGGGGGAACTGCGGCAACATCTCGTCGGCGATCGGCCCCTTCGCGATCGACGAGGCGCTAGTGCCGGCCCGGGAGCCGGCGACGGTCGTGCGGATCCACAACACCAACACCCGGAAGCTGATCCACGCCCACGTCCCCGTGGAGCGCGGCCAGGCCGCCGTCCGGGGCGACTTCACGCTGGACGCCGTCCCGGGGACCGGCGCGCGGATCGCGCTCGACTTCCTCGATCCGGGCGGCGCCGTCACGGGACGGCTCCTGCCCACCGGCCACGCTCAGGACGTGCTGGAGGTCCCCGGTCTCGCGACCGTCACCGCGTCGCTCGTCGACGCCACCAACCCGATGGTGTTCGTGCGCGCGAAGGACCTGGGCCTGGACGGCACCGAGCAGCCCGAGGACCTCGACGGCCGCCCCGGGCTGCCGGCGCGGCTCGAGGCCATCCGGGCCGCCGCCGCCGTCAGGATGGGCCTCGCGCGGACCCCGGAGGAGGCCGCCCGCACGAGCACCGCCGTGCCGAAGATCGCGATCGTGGCGCCGCCCGCGGGGTACCGCACCCTCGCGGGCCTGGCGGTCGAGCCCCACGCGGTCGATCTCGTCGCGCGCATCGTGTCGATGGGCAAGACGCACCGGGCCTTCGCGCTGACCGGCGCGATGTGCCTAGCCGTGGCGGCCCGCATCCCCGGCACCGTCGCCAGCGAGGCCGCGGCCCTCACCGGCGCCTCGGGCGACGTCCGCATCGGCCACCCGTCCGGGATCCTGGCGGTCGCCGCCGCCGTGGTGGCCGGGCCGGATGGGACCCCGACGGCTCAGACGGTGACCGTCTACCGCACCGCGCGTCGGCTGATGGAAGGGTTCGTTCTCGTCCCCTGACTCCACAACCCAGGAGGCCAGTCATGGCAGCGACCAGACGCGAGTTCCTCAGGGGGGCCGCCACGACCCTCGCGGCCGGCAGCGTCCTCGTTCGGGGGCGTGCGGCCCGCGCCCAGGCGCGACCCGGCGTCCCCGCGGATCCGGTCAAGATCGGCGTCCTCGCCAGCCGCGCCGGGGTGACCGCCCCCGTCGGCCAAGCGGGCCTCCGGGGCACCGAGTGGTGGGCGGACCGCGTCAACCGCGCGGGCGGCATCCTCGGGCGTCACGTGCAGCTGGTCGTCGAGGAGGAGACGAACCCGAAGGACACCGTCGAGCGCTACAGGAAGCTCGTCCTCCAGGAGAAGGTGGACGTCGTGGTGGGGGTGATCTCGACCGGCGTCTCGCTCGCCCTCGGCTCCGTCGCCGAGGAGATGGACACGCCCTGGCTGGCGTGGGACGGCACGACCCAGAAGGGCGTCGAGGAGACGATCCCGAGCCCGAAGTGGGCCTTCCGGAGCGTGGACAACGAGGTCGAGGCGATCGTGGGCGGCATCCTGACCGCCAAGTACTTCAAGGGCGTCAAGACGATTGCGGGCATCAACAACGACTACTCCTACGGTCACGACTGCTGGCAGTCCTACCAGGTGGTGCTCAAGCGGTACGGCATGGACGTCAAGCCGGTCCTCGAGCTCTTCCCGAAGCTCGGCGAGACGAACTTCACCTCCCACATCGCCGCCATCCAGCAGGCGAAGCCCGATCTCCTGATGTGCTCCTTCTGGTCCGGGGACGCTCCCATCTTCATGAAGCAGGCGGCGGCGGTCGGGCTCCTGAAGAACATGAAGGGCGTGTTCACGACCGCGGGCGGCGTCCACGATTCGCTGAAGAAGGAGTTCACGCCCGAGGGGCTCCTCCTCGGCTACAACTCCATGTACTTCGACGACCCGAAGGGCAGCGCCCTGCTGAAGCAGTTCGTCCAGGAGTACAAGACCAAGCACAATGAGTACCCGGCCTACGAGTGCGATCACGCCTACTTCTGCGTCGAGTCGTACAAGGCCGCGGTCGAGAAGGCCTACCAGGGCGCGGGCCAGTGGCCCTCGAAGGCCCAGCTCGTCAAGGCCCTCGAGGGCATCGAGGTGGAGTCCCTCTCCGGTAAGCGGTCCTGGCGCGAGGACCACATCCAGGCGTGCAACTTCTACCAGGGCATCACCACCCACAAGAGCGCCTACGATTTCGTGACGATCGCCCCGGTCGAGATCGTGTCCACCAAGCAGGCCATGAAGCCGCCGGGGGCGAAGCTCTTCGACTGGATCGCCTCCTGGAAGATCTGACCGGGGGAGATCCCTCGACGGTGACCCCGGGCGCCGCCCGGCGGACGGCGCGCCGCTCACGAGCCTCGCGCGCCGACCGGTGAGGCGCCGCCGCCGTCCCGGCCGGCGGGCAGGTTTCCCTCCGCCCGGACGCCCATGACGACTGCCCACGTCGTCAACGTGCTCATGGGCGGCCTGTTCCACGCGGCGATCCTCTTTCTCGTCGCCGCCGGGCTCCAGGTGGTTTTCGGCGTCCAGCGGATCTTCAATCTCGCCTGCGGCTCCTTCTACGCCCTCGGCGCCTACTCAGGCGTGTCGGCGGTCAACCTCTTCCTTCAGGGCGGCGGGTCCCCCGCCCTGTTCGTCCTGCCCCTCGTCCTGGCCGGGCTCCTGGCGGGACTGGTCGGCGTCGTGGTGGAGCGCGGGCTGCTCCGCTTCATCTACGATCGGGACGAGACCTTTCAGCTCCTGCTCACCTTCGCGGTCGTCCTCATGCTCGAGGACCTGATCCGGATGACCTGGGGCGCGGCGCCCACGTCGACCTCGGGACTCTACCTGGTCTACGGCCAGGTCCGTATCCTCGGCGCCACCGTGCCGACGTACAACCTGATCGTCATCGCCGCCAGCGTCGTGATCGCGGCCCTGATCGGCTGGTTCCTCGCCTACACGCGCTTCGGACGGATCATCCGGGCCACCGCCGAGAACCGAGAGATGGCGGAGGCCCTCGGCGTGGACATGCGCTCGGTCTACGCGCGCGTGTTCACCCTCGGGTGCGTGCTGGGCACCCTGGGCGGCGCGCTGGTCATCCCGTCAACCGCGGCGATGACCGACATGGGCGTCGAGCTCATCGTGGAGGCCTTCGCCGTGGTGGTGGTCGGCGGCCTCGGCAGCATGCGCGGCGCGCTGGCCGGCGCGCTCGTGGTGGGCGTGCTGCGGGCCCTCGCCATCGCGGTCTATCCGGAGATCGAGATGCTGCTGATCTACCTGATCGTCATCGCGGTGCTCGCCCTGCGCCCGCGAGGCCTGTTCGGGAAGGCCGCCGTCGCGTGAGACGCTCCGGCGCGATCGCGCTCGCCCTGGCGCTGGCGGTCGCCCTGGCCCTCCCCCGCTCCGCCCCCGCCTACCACGTGACCCTCATGCTCCCGTTCATGGCGTACGGCATCGTGCTCCTCGGCCTGAATCTCCTCCTCGGCTACGCGGGGCTCGTCTCCTTCGGCCACGCCCTCTTCGTCGGCCTGGGCGCCTACACCGGGGCGTTCCTCACGACGCACACCACGGTTCGATCGCTCGAGGTCATCCTGGTGGCGGCCATGCTCCTGGCGGCGGCCGTGGCCGCGCCGGTCGGCGCCGTCTGCGTCCGCTACGTGAAGATCTACTTCGGCATGCTCACCCTCGCCTTCGGCATGCTCTTCTACACGTTCGTGCTGAAGTTCTACCACCTGACCGGCGGCGACGAGGGCATGCGCTTCCTCCGGCCGACGCTCCTCGCCCAGGCGCTTCCCGACCTCTCCAAGACCGCGTACCTGGTCGGCCCCTTCTACTACTACTCGCTCGCGCTCCTGTGCCTGTTCACCGCCGTCATGTGGCGGATCGTCCACTCGCCGTTCGGGCTCTGCCTCCGGACCGTCCGCGACAATCCACTCAAGGCCGAGTCGCTCGGGTTCTCGGTGTCCCGCTACCGCTGGCACGCCTTCGTCATCTCCGCCGTCTACGCAGCGGCGGGCGGCGTCCTCCTGGCCACGCCGACCGGCAACGTCGACCCGACCCTTGCGTACTGGACCCACTCGGGGAACCTCGTGTTCATGACGCTCCTCGGCGGGTTCGCCAGCTTCTTCGGGCCGATCACCGGCGCGCTCGTCTTCATCTATCTCCAGGACACGGTCATGTCGGTGTTTCCATACTGGCGGCTGGTCTTCGGCGCCATCCTGGCCGCCCTCGTGATCTTCGCCCCCACCGGCCTGGCCGGCCTTCTGGCGCGGGCGCGCCCGCCGGGGGCGGCCGACCGATGATCCTGGAGGCGCGGGACGTGCGGCAGCTCTACGGCGACTTCTGCGCGCTGGACGGCGTGAGCCTCGCCGTCGAGGCCGGGCAGCTCGTGTCCATCATCGGGCCGAACGGCGCCGGGAAGTCGACGCTGATCAACGTCCTCACCGGACTTCTCCGGCCGAGCGCGGGAGCCGTCCGCTTCAAGGGCCGGGACATCCGGGGGGTCGGCCCGGCTCGACTCGCGCGCCTCGGGCTCGCCCGGAGCTTCCAGCTCGTCCAGATCTTCCCGGAGCTGACGGTGCGGGAGACGCTCCAGGCGGCGGCCGTGTCGCGCCTGGGCCGGAGCCGCCGGCTGCTGCGGGCGCTCGCCGCCGACGGCGAGGTGCGGCGCGACGCCGAGCAGGTGGCGGAGCTGTTCGGCCTCGGCGAGAAGCTCGACGCGCCGAGCCGCACGCTGCCGCAGGGCGACAAGAAGCTTCTCGACGTCGCCGCGGCCTTCGCCCTCCGCCCGGAGGCGATCCTCCTCGACGAGCCCACCAGCGGCGTGTCGACCCGGGACAAGACCGCCATCATGGAGATGCTCGTCCGCGCGTCGCGCGGGATCGGCATCCGGGCGATCCTCCTCGTCGAGCACGACATGGACATCGTCTTCGGCTACTCGGACCGGATCGTCGCGCTCCAGCAGGGGCGGATCCTCGCCGACACCACGCCCGCGGGGCTGCGCGCGGACCCGGCGGTACTGGCCGCCGTGGTCGGCCGCCCGCCGGCGGAGGGCGCCGCGGGGTCGTGGGCCTGACATGCTCACGCTCGACGCGGTCAACGTCTTCATCCAGTCGAGCCACGTCCTCCGCGACGTGTCGCTCTCGGTGGAGCCGGGCGCCCTCGTGTGCCTGGTCGGCCGGAACGGCGCCGGCAAGACCACGACCCTCCGGACCGTCATGGGATACCTGCGTCCCGCCTCTGGCCGGATCGCGCTCGGCGGCGAGGCCGTCGCCGGGCTCCCCACCCACGCCATCGCCCGGCGCGGCGTCGGCTACGCGCCGGAGGAGGGCGGCATCTTCGGCGACCTGACGGTGGCCGAGAACGTCGAGATCGCCACCTGGACGCGGCCCGGTGGCCGCCCCGCCGCGGAGCGGATTGCCCTCGCCTACGAGGTGTTCCCGAACCTTCGCGCCTACGCCGCCCGTCGCGGGACGCATCTGTCGGGGGGGGAGCGCAAGATGCTGGCGATCGCCCGGGCCCTGGCCCTCGATCCCGCGCTCCTGCTGCTCGACGAGCCCTTCGAGGGCCTCTCGCCGGCGATCGTGCCCCAGGTCGCGGCCAGCATCGCCGCGATCGCCCGCCAGGGCCGCGCGATCCTCCTGGCCGAGTCGAACATCCACCACGTGCCTTCCGAGACGAGCCGCCTGTACGTCATCGAGCGCGGGGAGATCGTCTACGGCGGCCCGCCGGCCGGGGCTCGGCGGGACCCCGCGGTCCTGCGCGTGATCGGCGCGGCGCCCGCCTGACCCGCTGCCCGCATCCGGCGCCTCGGCCGGTATCCATGATCTTTGACGCGATCCACCGTACCTCTGCGGTTCTTCGTCCTCCATGGTAACCACGGCTTTGACCCGATGCGCGCCCTTGACCGCGCTCCCGGACTGCGCCTAGACTGCCTCCGAGCTTGCCAGGACCCCCACAGGCTCGATCACGACCCCAGTGACCGCTTCGAACGGAGGACCAGACATGAGGCTCGATCCGCGACGACCGGCATTCTTCGCCCTGGCGGCAGTCCTCGCCCTCGCGGCGTGGGCGAGCGGAACGGGGCCCGCGTCTGCCCAGCCCAA
Source organism: Candidatus Methylomirabilota bacterium (assembly GCA_036558225.1). GTDB lineage: Bacteria > Methylomirabilota > Methylomirabilia > Rokubacteriales > DASRDR01 > DASRDR01. The sequence continues at coordinate 9,617 of DATBGA010000118.1, forward strand.
GTTCAAGGAAGCGCCAATGCTCGCGGAGATGGTGAAGGCCGGAAAGCTGCCCCCGGTCGAGCAGCGGCTGCCCGCGGATCCTCTCGTGGTGCCGGTCGTGGAGCGGGCGGGCCAATACGGGGGCGTCTGGCGCCGCGCGTTCCTCGGCCCCGCCGACTTCAACAACTACGTGCGGGTCGTGTACGACGCTTTGGCGCGGTTCTCGCCGGACGGCTCCAAGATCGAGCCGAAGATCGCCGCCGGCTGGCAGTCGTCGCCCGACTTCAAGGTGTGGACGATCCGGCTCCGGAAGGGCGCGCGGTGGTCGGATGGGGCGCCGTTCACCGCGGATGACATCCTCTTTTGGTACAAGGACGTCCTGCTGAACAAGGACCTCACGCCCGCCATCCCGGGGTGGATGCGCAACGCCGACGGCACTCCCGCGTCGGTCGAGAAGGTGGACGCGCAGACGGTTCACTTCGCCTACAAGCAGGCGGCCACCCTCTTCCTGACCGCGCTCGCCAACCAGGACGGTCCCGATCGTACGTACGCCGCCTTCCTCCCCGCCCACTATCTGAAGAGGTTCCATCCCGCGTACGCCAAGAAGGAAGACATCGACAAGCTCGTCCAGGCCGCGGGCTTCAAGACGTGGACGGAGCTCTTCGCCGCGAAGAACGCGCCGTTCGAGAACCCGGAGCGGCCGACGATGGGGGCCTGGGTGCCGCTGACCCGGGTGAGCGACCAGATCTTCACCCTCCGGCGCAACCCGTACTTCATCGGCGTCGATCCCGACGGCAACCAGCTGCCCTACATCGACGAGGTGCGCTTCACGTTCTTCGCCGACATCCAGGCCCTCAACCTGGCGGCCATCGCCGGCGAGTTCGACATGCAGGCCCGCCACATCCAGATGACCAACTACCCGGTCTTCAAGGAGAACGAGAAGAACGGGAAGTATCGCGTCATCACCTGGCCGACGTTCGGCGGCTCGGACGCCGTGGTCGCCTTCAACCAGTCGTACAAAGCGGACCCCGAGATCGCCAAGCTCCTGGCGAGCAAGGACTTCCGGGTCGCCCTCTCGTACGCCATCAACCGCACCCAGATCAAGGAGTCGGCGTTCCTCGGTCTCGGTGAGCCGCGTCAGGGCGTGCCCGCTCCCTGGCATCCCTATTTCCCGGGAGACGAGTATGCGAAGAAGTACACGGCGTACAAGTCCGACGAGGCCAACAAGATGCTCGACGCGCTGGGCCTGACCAGGAAGGACGCGCAAGGGATCCGCCTATTCCCGAGCGGAAAGCCCGTGTCGATCGAGCTGTCCGTCGTTCCCGCCTTCGGCGAATGGAAGGACGTTGCGCAGCTCATCGCGAAGGACTGGGAGAAGGTCGGGGTCAAGACGGTCGTCCAGATCCGGGAGCGCGCGCTCCAGTTCAAGATGCGTGATGCGAACGAGCTCCAGACCGAGATGTGGAACGAGGACACCAGCGCCTTCCCGTTCACCGGCAACGCGAAGGTCGACGTGCGGAACAACCCCATCCTGACCACGGGACCGCTCTTCCTCCAGTGGTACCAGACCAAGGGGAAGGAAGGGATGGAGCCGCCGGCGCCGATCAAGAGGATCGTCGAGCTCGTGGACACCGCCCGGACCGTCGGGCCGGACGGCCAGGTGAAGGCGGCCCAGGAGATCTTTCGGATCTGGGCCGACAACGTCTACGAGATCGGGACGATCGGCCTGACGCCGATGATCCAGGGCGTCGTCGTGGTCAACAGCAAGATGCACAACATCCCCACGACGCTCGGCAATGACTGGCCGCTCCGGACCCCCGGCAACGCGCGCCCGGAGCAGTTCTACTTCACGAAGTAGCCGCTCGGCCGCCGCGCCCGGTCCCGCCCGCGATGGGTGGCGACCGGGCGTGGTGCGGCCGCTCCTTCTCCACCTGATCTCCTCGCACCTGAGCGCCCCCAGGCGTCCCGGGCCCGACGGGCGGACGGTTCCCCGATGATCCGGTATGCCCTGCGGCGTCTCGTCCTGCTGCCGCTCCTCCTCTTCGTCTTCTCGGTGGCCGTCTTCGCCATCGTGCAAGCCCCGCCCGGCGACTTCCTCACCGCGTACATGGCGACGCTCGCGTCCTCCGGGAGCTCGGTCAGCGCCGAACAGGTCGAGGCGCTGCGCAGGGATTACGGGCTCGACCAGCCGCTCCACGTCCAGTACTGGAAGTGGATGGCGAACGTCCTCCGGGGCAACCTCGGCCTGTCGCTCGAGTACCAGCGGCCCAACACGGAGCTGATCGGCGAGCGCCTCGTGCTGACCGTCGTCCTCGCGCTCTTCTCGTTCGTCTTCACCTGGGTCGTCGCCATCCCGATCGGCATCTACTCGGCCACCCACCAGCGATCGGTCCTCGACTACATCGTCACCGTGCTGAACTACGTCGGCGTCGCGACGCCAAATTTCATGCTGGCGCTGATCCTCATGTGGATCGCCTTCGCGTACTTCGGGATCAGCGCGACGGGGCTCTTCTCGCCGGAGTTCGTCGAGGCGCCGTGGAGCCTGGCCCGCGTGGGCAATCTCCTGGCGCACATCTGGCTGCCGACCGTGGTGCTGGGCGTCGCCGGCACGGCCCGGCTCACCCGCGTCATGCGTGCGAATCTCCTCGACGAGCTCAACAAGCCCTATGTGGTCACCGCCCGCGCCAAGGGGCTCTCGGAGTGGCGGCTGGTCCTCCGGTACCCCGCGCGGCTCGCGCTGAACCCGCTGGTGAGCACGATCGGCTGGTACCTCCCCGCGCTCTTCTCCGGCAGCCTGATCGTCGCCACGGTGATGAACATCCCGAACATCGGCCCGCTGCTCCTCCGGGCGCTCATCAACCAGGACATGTACCTGGCGGGCAGCATCCTCCTGATCTACTGCTTCCTGGCCATCATCGGCACGCTGGTCTCGGACGTGCTTCTGGCCTGGCTCGATCCCCGCATCCGCGTCGAGGAGTGACAGTGGCGGACGTGGTCGTCCCCGATCGCTCGGCGCCCGGCGACCCGCGGGTGCCGGACGTGGGCATCGCGCCGGCGGCGGCCGAGGAGCGGGTCTCCCTCGCGTCGAACTGGACCCTCGTCTGGTGGCGGTTCCGGAAGCATCGCCTGGCCATGGCGAGCGCCATCGTCCTCGTCGCGCTCTACGCCGTGGTCCTCTGCCCCGATTTCTTCAGCACGCAGGACCCCGAGGCCACCGAAGCCCGCCTGGCCTTCATCCCGGTCCAGCGTCCGCACGTGCTGGATGGCTTCCGGTGGAGCCCCTGGGTGCCGGCGGTTACCGGGAAGCGCAATTCCACCACCCTCCGGATGGAGTGGCAGGTCGATCCCGGCCGGAAGGTGGGCCTCCGCTTCTTCGTCCGAGGGTACTCCTACCGTGTGCTCGGCCTCTTTCCGGCCAGTCTTCACCTGCTGGGAACCGCCGACGCGGGAAGCACGGACCGCATCTATCTGCTGGGGACCGATCGCCTGGGGCGCGACCAGTGGTCGCGGCTCATGCACGGCACCCAGACGTCCATGACCATCGGCCTGGTGGCCGTGACACTGAGCGTCGTGCTGGGGGTCCTCCTGGGCGGGATCTCCGGATACTTCGGTGGGACGGCCGATCTCGTAATCCAGCGCCTCATCGAGCTGCTCCAGTCGCTCCCGACCATCCCGATCTGGCTCGCCCTCACCGCGGCCCTGCCGCGCGACTGGTCGCCGATCCGGGTCTTCTTCGCGATCACCGTCATCCTCTCGCTGGTCGGGTGGACCACGCTCGCGCGGGAGGTACGCGGCCGGTTCCTGGCGCTCCGCGAGGAGGACTTCGTCCTGGCGGCCGATCTGGCCGGGTGCAGCCGGCCACGCATCATCATGCGCCACATGGTCCCCACCTTCCTGAGCCACATCATCGCAACCAGCACGCTGGCCATCCCGGCGATGATCATCAACGAGACATCGCTCAGCTTCCTCGGCCTCGGGATCCGCCCCCCCGCCATCAGCTGGGGCGTGCTCCTCCAGGAGGCCCAGAACATCCAGACGCTGGCGCTGGCGCCCTGGCTCCTGATCCCGGGCCTCCTGGTCATCCTCTCCGTCCTCGCCTTCAACCTGGTCGGCGACGGCCTGCGCGACGCCGCCGATCCCTACAGCCACTAACGGGGCCAGGCCTTGACTTTGACTTCCGGATCCCCAGACGAGCCCGTGACCACCGACGGGCTCGGAGATCAAAGTCGGGGCCTGACCCCGCTTTTGTCGGTCCGGGACCTGCGGGTGTCGTTCTTCATGGACGAGGGCGTCGTCCGGGCGGTTGACGGGCTGAGCTTCGACGTCTTCCCCGGTCAGGTGCTCGGGATCGTAGGCGAGAGCGGCTGCGGCAAGTCGGTCGCGATGCGGGCGGTCCTCCGGCTCGTCGAGCCGCCCGGGCGCATCGTCTCGGGCCAGATCCTGTTCCGGCCCTCGGCCGAGCGGGCCGTCGATCTCACCCAGCTCCCGGCCCGCGGCGCGGCGATGCGGGCGGTCCGCGGCGCCGAAATCGCCCTCATCCCCCAGGAGCCGATGGCCGCATTCAGCCCGGTCCACTCGGTGGGAGACCAGATCGTCGAGGCGATCCGGCTGCACTGGCGGCAGTGGCGGCCCGACGGCCCGCCGCTCACGCGGCTCGAGGCCCGCCGGATCACCGCCGACCTGTTCCGCGACGTCGGGATCTCCATGCCGGAGCAGCGCCTGGACGCCTATTCCTGGCAGCTCTCGGGCGGCCTCCGCCAGCGGGCGATGATCGCCATGGCGCTGTCCTGCAAGCCTCGCCTCCTCATCGCTGACGAGCCGACGACGGCGATCGACGTCACGACCCAGGCGCAGGTGCTGAACCTCATGCGCGAGCTCCAGCGCAAGTACGGGACCGCCGTCATCTTCATCACGCACGACCTCGGCGTCATCGCCCAGATCGCCCGCGAGGTGGTGGTGATGTACCTGGGCCGCGTCATGGAGCAGGGCCCCGTGGACGCCATCTTCCACGGGGCCCGGCACCCCTACACCCGCGCCTTGCTGCGCTCCATCCCCGGCCTCCAGGCGACGCCGCGCGTCCCGCTCCCCATCATCACCGGCTCCTTGCCCCACCCGTTCAACCGGCCCCGGGGCTGCCCGTTCCACCCCCGATGCCCCGACGCCATGGCGGGGGTCTGCGACCAGCGCGTGCCCGCGCTCCGCCCCGTCGCCGAGCGCCAGCAGGCGAGCTGCTTCCTCTATCACGACGTGGAGGCCACGCCGTGACTCCCGGCGGCGTGCCTCCGGCCGAGCGGTCCGTTCCGCTGCTCGACGTCAAGCACCTGCGGAAGCTCTTTCCGATCCGGAAGGGCTTTTCGCGGAGGGTCGTGGCCGAGGTCCGGGCCGTCGACGACGTCAGCTTCGAGGTCCACGCGGGCGAGACGCTGGGGCTGGTCGGCGAGAGTGGCTGCGGCAAGACGACGACGGCCCGGTGCATCCTCCGCGCCATGGCACCGACGAGCGGGCAGATCCACTTCCGGACGCGCGAGGGCGCCGTCGTGGATCTCGCCCGGCTCTCCCGAAAGGAGCTGCGCCCCCTCCGGCCCGAGATGCAGATGGTCTTCCAGGACCCGTTCGGGTCGCTCAACCCCCGCATGACGCTCTTCGACAACGTCGGCGAGCCCCTCCTGGTCAACGGGCTCCGGGACCGCCGGGCGCGGCGGGATCGGGTCGCGGAGCTCCTGCGCCTGGTGGGGATGCGTCCCGAGTTCATGTACCGCTTCCCCCACGCCTTCAGCGGCGGCCAGCGCCAGCGCATCGGCATCGCCAGGGCCCTCGCGACGGAGCCCCGCCTCGTGGTCGCCGACGAGCCGGTCTCCGCGCTGGACGTCTCGGTGCAGGCGCAGGTCCTCAACCTGCTCCTCGAGCTCCAAGAGCGGCTCCACCTCACCTACCTGTTCGTGGCGCACGACCTCGGAGTCGTGCGCCACATCTGCGAGCGGGTCGCCGTCATGTACGTCGGACAGCTCGTGGAGATGGCCCCCGCGGCCTCGCTCTTCGCGCGGCCCCGGCATCCCTACACCGCCGCGCTCATGAAGGCGGTCCCGGTCCCCGATCCCCGGGTCCCGAGCGGGGACGTGGCGCTCCAGGGCGAGGTGCCGAACCCCGCCAATCCCCCGGCCGGCTGCTACTTCCACCCGCGCTGCCCCTTCGCGGTGGACGTCTGCCGGACCGAGACGCCCGAGCTCCGCGTCGTGGCCGGTGGCCACCTCGCCCGATGCCACCGGGCCGACGAGCTCGTGCTGGAGGGCATCGAGCCCGCCGGCGCGACGGGCCGGTCGCGTTGACGGTGATCGCCCGCGCCGGCCCCGACGCCGGGAGGAGCCGCTTGTGCGCCGTGCGGCCCCGCGCGATCATCCATGGCGGCCCCGGAGTCAGGCCGGCTGCGCCGCCCGCACGCTGACCCGAGGACCGAGAGGAGAGCCGGACGATGGCCGCGACGACGCTGCCCCTGATCCCCTCCACCGTGGTCGGCTCACACGGGCGCGCCGGGTGGTGGCATCTCGGCGTGAAGGCCTGGGAGGCGGGCGAGATGGGCCCCGCCGATCTCGAGGAGATGCTCGACGACGCCGCCGACACGGCGATCCGGGACATGGAGCGCGCGGGCGTCGACGTGATCACCGACGGCGAGGTGCGGCGCCTCGACGGCTACGTCGACTCGTACTACGCGATCATCAAAGGGATCCGGCCCATCCCGGTGCGGCGGAAGCTGGGTCCGTGGGGCTACGACCAGCAGACCCGCTACGAGGCCGTCGGCAAGATCGAGACGCCGGAAGGCGGTCTCGGCATCGTCAAGGAGTTCGAGTACCTCCGGGCCCACACGACGCGGGGGATCAAGGGAACCTGCGCGGGGCCCCTCACCTTCGGCTCCCGGATCCACCCGGGCGCGGTCTACAAGGGCGTCGTCAAGGTGGCGGAGCGCTTCGCGGAGGTCATCAACCAGGAGCTCAAGGGCCTGGTCGACGCCGGGGCCGAGTTCATCCAGATCGACGAGCCCGCCCGCGGCCACGTGAGCGGCCAGGAGATGGCGCGGCTCTTCAACCTCGCGACAGACGGCGTGCGCGCGCGGCTCGCCTTCCACGTCTGCTTCGGGAACCGCTTCGGCCGCTCGCGGTTCGACCGGACCTATCGGCCCTACTTCCCGGCGCTCCTCGAGGCGCGGGCCGATCAGTTCGTGCTGGAGTTCGCCGGACGCGAGATGGCCGAGCTCGACCTCATCGGCCAGTACGCCCGCGAGGGGCGCGAGCTCGGGGCCGGCGTGATCGACGTCAAGGGCTTCCATCCCGAGACGCCCGAGGAGGTGGCCGACCGGATCCGCAAGGTCCTCAAGGTCTGGCCGGCCGAGAAGCTCTACGTCAATCCGGACTGCGGCTTCGGCTGGAGCCCGCGCAACATGTGCAACGGCAAGATCCGGGCGCTCGCCGCCGGCGCGCGCCTCGCCCGAAAGGAGCTGGGCGCCGGCTGAGTCCGGGCCGGCCAGCGCCATCCACCCACGGACGCGGTGAGCGCCGCGCGCGCCGCCGCCACTCTCGACCGGGCCGCGGGAGCGGCCCCATCCAGGAGGGCTCCATGGCACCCACCGGAACGATGCGCGCGGTCTTCTACCAGGGCGCGCGGACCTTCACTCCCGGCAAGCTGGCCATCCCCGCCGCCGGGCCCGGCGAGGCCCTCCTCCGCGTGCTGCGCGTCGGCATCTGCGGGACCGATCTCCACATCTTCCAGGGCCACCTCGACAACCGCATCCCTCGCGGCGGAATCATCGGCCACGAGACGTTCGCCGAGGTCGTCGAGGCGCCCGCCGGCAGCGGTGTCACCACCGGCGACCGCGTCGTGGTGGAGCCGGTCCGGTTCTGCGGGACGTGCCGCGCGTGCCGCATCGGCGCCAGCTATCTCTGCTACAACCTCAAGGTCTTGGGCGTCGACCTTCCGGGCGGGATGCAGGAGTACTGGCCGGTGCCGCTCGACCGCCTCATCAAGGTGCCCGACAGCCTGACGGACGATCACGCCGCCGTCATCGAGCCGCTCGCCGTTGCGACACACGACGTGACGCGGGCCGGCGTGAAGACCGGGGACGCGGTCCTGGTGTTCGGCGGAGGCCCGATCGGCTGCCTGATCGCCCTGGTTTGCCGCCATCGCGGGGCACGGGTGGCGGTCGTCGAGATCAACCCGTTCCGCGCCGAGATGCTCCGGCAGCTGGGGCTCGAGGTCGTCGGGCCGGGGGTCGATCCCGTCCGCTTCGCGACCGAGTGGACCGACGGCGACGGCGTCGACGTCGCCTTCGAGGTGACGGGCCACCCCGGCCCGGTCAAGGCCATCAGCGAGGTCGTGCGCGTCTGGGGCACGATCAGCATCGTCGCCATCCACTCGGAGCCCATGCCGGTGAACCTCCACCGGTTCTTCGCGCGCGAGCTCAACCTCCACGGGAGCCGGCTCTACACCCGCGCCGCCTGGGAAGAGGCGATCCGCCTCGGGGCGAGCGGGGCCGTTCCCCTCGCCCCCCTGGTCAGCCGCGTCATCCCGCTGGAGACCCTCCAGGAGGGCATGGAGACGGCGCTGGGCGGCGGGCCGGTCATGAAGGTGCTCGTCGACGTCACGGCCTGAGGCCGCCGCCAAGCAGCGCGCGCGTCCCGAAGCCCACCGGTCCCGACGGGATGCCCGCGCCGCCCGAGGTCAGTCGCGACCGGCCTCGATGTAGACCTCGTTGTAGGCGCGGTGGCGCCGCTCGAACTCGGCCTGGCAGCGGCGAACGTCACTGGGCTCCCGGAACCGCTCGTGGCAGCGGAGGCGCTCCTGCGCCATCTCGTCCATCCGCGCGAGGGCCCAGCGCCGCCGGGCGTCGCGGTCTCGCGGCGGGCCCGAGTCCGGGCCGGCCGCGTCCACCGCGCCGGAGGCGGCCAGCATCGAGGCGCAGGCCAGCGCCGCCGCGGCGAGTCCTCGGATCACGTCTCGTCGCACCCCACCATCGCTCGTCATGACGCTCCCCCTCGTCTCCGACCGTTCTCTGTGTCTGTGCGTGGTCCGCTCGTATCGCGCTCGATACACCCCGCTCAGGATCCGCGCCTCCGATCCTCGCGTTCTGGCCAGCGCTGCCGGCCGGCGCGCGCCGCGTGCTATCCTCGGCCGCATCCAGTGAGCAAGCGGCGTGCCGTCCGGTCCGTCCACGCCAGACAGAACCTCGCCGCTCGCCGCGCGAAAGAGATGCGTTCCACGGGGCCGGTCGCGATCGTCGATGCCGACGGAGGCCGCTCGTAGCTCCACGACGGTCTGGACCGCGAGCGCGCGCTGGTCCCCTCGATGTCGGTCGGGTGCTGCCCCGCCGGTTCTACGAGCGGCCCGCACCCCGGGTCGCGCGGGATCTCCTGGGCTGCGTGCTCGTCTCCGGACTGGGCGGCGCGCTGACCGCAGGTCGCATCGTCGAGACCGAGGCGTACCTCGGGCCGGAGGACGGCGCGTCGCACGCAGCCTTCCGGCCGGGCAGCCGGTGGCTCTTCTACGGCCCGGGTGGCGTCGCGTACGTTTTCCGGGCGTACGGGCTCCACGATTGCCTGAACGCCATCGCGGGCCCCTCCGGCATGCCGGGCTGCGTGCTGATCCGGGCCCTCGAGCCGATCGCGGGGGTGCGGACGATGGCACGGCGGCGCGGGGCGCCCGGCGTGAGCCCGCGGTCCCCGCGGGCGCTGGCCGCCCTCACCGCCGGCCCAGCCCGGCTCACCCAGGCCCTCGGCATCTCGCTCCGAGACAACGGACGGGACCTTCGGCGGCGCCCGCTCAGCATTCACGCCCCGGCCAGACCCGGGCGCGTCGCCGTCGCCACGAGCCGCCGGATCGGGATCACGCGGTCGCCGGAGCTCCCACTCCGATTCTCGGTCCGGGGGAGCCCATTCGTCTCGGGACCTCCCCGGTGAGCCTGGAACGCCGCCGGGGCATGCCGTCCGTGGCATCGCAGCGCTCGCGCCACCGCCCTATCCCGCGTGCACGGGGCCGGCCAGGGGCCGAGCTGCTCGCCCGACCCGGAGCCTCGGAGATGGAACGGCTCGAACGTGAAGCCTTCACGGCAGAGGTCGAGCGCCTGCTGACCGACGCGGCCCCTTCGCCCTTTCGGATCGAGGACCGGTGGCACGAAGCGGCGGCCGACCGGGACACCCGCGGCTGCCCGACGAGGCCGTCGAGAAGAAGACCTGCTGCGTCTACGACGGGCCGGACCCGGAGAGCATCCCGAGGGCTCCCCGCGGACGGCATCAGCAAGATGTCGGTCCTGGACCCCTACTTCTACCTTCAGGCCCGGCGTGGTCAGGCTTCATGCCGGTGGCTGCCGAAGCCGGACCCCTGGACTGGACTCGACTCGGCGCGGCTAGCTTCGCTGATCTGCTCTATTTGACGGCAAGATAGCCGATCCTGTCTGAGACGCCGCGTTACGCGGCCCCCACCGCCCGGCCTCGGCCGCCGTCAGGAAGTCCAGGACGGCCCGGTTGAACGCCTCCGGCTCCTCGAGGTTGATGGTGTGCCCGGCCTTCGGGATGACCACGAGCCCCGAGGTCCGGATCTTCCGCTTCAGGAAGATGCCCGGCTCGAGGCACGGCTCGTCCTCGTCTCCCGTGACGATGAGGGTCGGCACCGTGAGCCGCTCGAGGTCGGCCTCCAGCTCGTAGACGGAGGGGCGCGCGAGCTGGACTCCCTGCATGGTGAGGCCATGGCCCAGGGCCGACTGCACCGCGAACATGTCGTGGAACTCCTGCCAGCCCCTCGGGTCCTTGTCCCGGAACTGGACGCGCGTCGGGCCCTGGCAGTAGACGTCGGCCATGGCCGCCATCGGCTCCGTGAGGAACCGCTGGGCCGTGGCGGCAACGTCGCGCTTCCACTGCGCGCGGTCGGCGGCCACGCTGCCGTATCCGCAGCCCGCCACGACCAGGGAGAGCGCTCGCTCCGGGTGGCGGAGGCCGAAGTGGAGCGTCGCGTAGCCGCCCATGGACAGCCCGCAGACGTGGGCCCGATCGATCCCGAGCGCGTCGAGAAGCCCCCGGATGTCCTCCGCCGCCTGGTCCTGGGAGTAGGCGCTCTCCGCCGGCGGCACGTCGGAGGGCGGATAGCCGCGGGCGTTGAACGCGATCGTCCGGTAGCGCCGGGCGAAGAAGCGCATCTGGAGGTGCCAGCTCTGGGCCTCGCCCGCGAACTCGTGGACGAAGACGAGCGGCGCGCCCTGGCCGGCCTCCTCGTAGTGGAGGCGGATCCCGTTCACCGGCACTCGCGGCATAGGCCCCTCCCGGAAATCAAACTCCGGGGTCAGGCCAGACTTTGGCTTTCACGCCGGAAACCAAACTCTGGGCCTGACCCCGCTTTAGCTTCTCACCCGGTCGCCGCGGGGGTCCCAGAGAGGCTCGGCGGCGACCAGGCCGTTCACCCACTCTCCGAAGAACTCTACGGCGACCGCGGTCCCCGGGCTCGCCAGCTCCACCGGCAGGTACGCGTAGGCGATGGACAGCCCGACGGTGTACCCGTAGCCGCCGCTCGTCACGCGCCCCACCACGCGACCCGCCACGCGCACCGGCTCGCCGCCGAGCGCGACCCAGCCCGGGTCCGAGAGGGTGAGGCACGCGAGCTTCCGCCGCACCCCCTCGGCCCGCTGGCGCGCCAGCGCCTCGCGGCCGAGGAAGTCGCCCTTCCCCAGCTTCACCGCGAACCCGAGCCCGGCCTCGTACGGCGTGTCGTCGGGGGTGATGTCGGCGCTCCAGTACCGGTAGCCCTTCTCGAGGCGCAGGGAATCGATCGCGCGGTACCCGGCGGCGACCAGGCCGTGGGGCCGGCCCGCCTCCCACAGGGTGTCCCACAGCTCCAGCCCGTACTCCATGGGGGCGTAGATCTCCCACCCGAGCTCGCCCACGTAGGTCACGCGCGCGGCGAGGGCGGGGACGCGCCCGACCGCCAGCTCCCGCGCCGTGAGGTACGGGAAAGCCGCGTTCGACACGTCGGCCGTGGTCGTCGCGCCGAGGACGTCGCGGGCCCGCGGGCCCCAGAGGCCGATGCAGCAGAGCCCCCCGGTGACGTCGAGGAGCGCGACCGACCCGTCCTCCGGGAGGTGCCGCTGGACGAAGCCGCGGTCGTGGGTGCCGAACGCCGTCCCGGTCACGATCCGGAAGCGGCTCGGCCCGAGTCGCGTCACGGTGAAGTCGCACTCGATACCGCCGCGCGCGTTGAGCATGGACGTGTAGACGACCGAGCCGACCGGCTTGTCGACGTCGTTGCCGCAGAGCCGCTGGAGGAGACCGAGGGCGCCTGGGCCCACCACCTCCAGCTTCGAGAAGGAGGTCTCGTCGAAGAGCCCCGCCCGCTCGCGCGTCGCGACGTGCTCGGCCTCGATCGCTGGCGACCAGATCCGCCCCGCGAACCCGCGCGGGCGCCGCCCCTCGTCCCCCGCCGCCGCGTTCGGCTCGAACCAGTTGGGTCGCTCCCAGCCCGACTTCTCGCCGAACGAGGCCCCGAGCTCGCGCAGCCGCGGGTACGCGGGCGACAGGCGGAGCCGCCGCCCTTCCTCGCGCTCCTGGTTCGGGTAGCGGAGGTCGTAGTACGTGCGGTAGATCTCGTGCGTCCGCTCGAGAGTGAGCCGGCGCGAGCGGTACTGCCCGCCGAACCGGCGGAGGTCCATGTGCCAGACGTCGAGGCCCGGGTCGCCCTCGACGATCCAGTCGGCCATGATGCGTCCCATGCCGCCGGCGCCGGCGATCCCGTGGGCGCAGAAGCCGCACGCGACGAAGAATCCACGGACCTCCGGCGACTCGCCGAGGATGAACTCGCCGTCGGGCGTGAACGCCTCGGGGCCGTTGATGAGCCGGACGATCTCCGCGCTCCCGATCGCCGGGACCCGGTGCACCGCGCCCTCCATGAGAGGCGCGAAGCGCTCCCAGTCCGGCGGCAGCAGCTGGTGGTTGAAGTCGGCGGGGATGCCGTCGAGCCCCCACGGTGCCGGCTGGCGCTCGTACCCGCCGGCCACCAGCCCCCCGACCTCCTCCCGGAAGTAGACGAGATGGTCCGGGTCCCGGAGCATGGGCATGGCGGGATGCACGCCATCGATGGGCTTCGTGACCAGGTACTGGTGCGCCATCGGGACGAGCGGGATCGTCACGCCCGCCATGCGCCCGATCTCCGGCGCGTAGATTCCGCCCGCGTTCACCACGACGTCGGCGCGGATGGTCCCCGCGGTCGTCTCGACGTCGCGCACGCGGCCGGCCCGCACGCCGATGCGGAGGACGCGGGCGCCCGTGCGGATGGTCGCCCCGCGCTGCCGCGCTCCCTCGGCCAGCGCCATGGCCAGCCCGCTCGGATCCAGGTGGCCGTCCGTCGGCAGGTGCACGGCGCCGAGGACCCCGTCGAGCCCCATCACCGGAAACAGCCGCCGCGCCTCGTCCGGCCCGATCTCCTCCAGGGGAAGCCCGAAGGTCTTCGCCCAGCCGGCCTGGCGCCGGTGCTCGAACACGCGCTCGGGCGCGCACGCGAGCCGGAGGCTTCCCGTCTCCTTCCAGCCCGGGTCGCGCCCGGTCTCGGCGGCGAGCCGCCGGTAGCACTCGACGCTCCACATCATGAGGCGCGTCAGCGCGACCGAGGACCGAAGCTGCCCCACCAGCCCCGCCGAGTGGAACGTCGATCCGCTCGTCAGCTCGGCGCGCTCGACCACCACGATGTCGCGCCAGCCCTTGGCGGTGAGGTGGTACGCGATGCTCGCGCCGCCCACGCCGCCGCCGACGATGACTGCCCGCGCGTGCTCGGTCACGGCGCCAGATTGTAACAGGGCGCCAGGGCCTTGACACGGCCCGCGCCGACCTGTGAAGGTGAGGTATCGGCCGATCTCCGAGGCTTCACCACCACACGCCGCGCGCGCGAGGAGCTGGCAATGGATCACGCTGCCGCTGGTCCAGGGAACCCCTCCACGGTCGTCCGCCGTCACGTCCTCATCGGCGCGGGCGCCGCTCTCGTCGCCGCCGGGGCGCGCCCCGGCCTCGCCGCCGCGGCGCGCCCCGGCCCCGCCGCCGCCCAGGCGCGAAAGGGCGAGATCATCGCCGGCCTCTCCGAGCGGATGCTCACGCTCGATCCGGCGAACCACTATTCCATCTCCGCCACCTCCGTGCTCCGGCACATCTACGACCCGCTGGTCGAGGTGACGAACGACTCGAAGTTCGTGCCGTGCCTCGCCGAGTCGTGGACGCCCGTGAACAACACGACCTGGCGGTTCAACCTGCGGAAGGGCGTGAAGTTCCACGACGGCACGCCGTTCACGGCGGACAGCGTCGTCTACACGATGAAGCGCGTCCGCGACGACAAGAAGCTGATCAAGTCTCCCTTCTACCAGGATATCGATGACGTCCGGAAGGAGGGCGACTTCACCGTCGTCGTGACGACGAAGAGGCCGTACGGCCCGCTGCCTGCCCAGCTCACGATGCTCGGGATGCTCCCGCCATCGGCCGCCGCGAACGAGGAGGCCTTCTTCCTGAAGCCGGTCGGGACCGGCCCCTTCAAGTTCGGCGGCTGGACCCACGGCGAGATCATCACGCTCCTGGCCAACCCCAACTACTGGAAGCCCGGCATCCCCAAGGTCGAGAAGGTGACGTTCCGGTTCATCCCGGAGCTTTCGACCCGAATCGCCGCGCTGCGAGCCGGCGAGCTCCATGTGATCGACCGCGTGTGGCCGGACAACATCCAGACGCTCCGGGCCACACCCGGCATCCGGGTGCTCGACACCCCCGCGGTCGAGGCGCAGCGCTGGATCTTCCAGCTCGCCAAGGATCCGGTGAAGGACCCGCGCGTCCGAAAAGCGATCTCGCTCGCGATCGACCGGAACGTGATCATCAAGGACCTGCTGCTCGGCTACGCCCGCCCCGTGGACAGCCCGATCCCCCCGGGCCTCATCGGCCACACGAGGCTCCCTCAGAAGCCCTACGATCCGGCGAGAGCGCGCCAGATCCTGAAGGACGCGGGCTACAAGAACCTCCAACTCGACTTCGTCTTGATGAAGGACCTCTATCCGAAGCAGCTCGAGATCGTCCAGGCGGTGGCCGCGATGCTCGGCGACGTCGGCATCACCGTAAACATCAAGAACCTCGAGATCGCCACGGCCCGCGAGGCCCGGACCGCGGGCAACTACGACATGTTCTTCTCCGGCTGGGCCCACATGCCCCACGACGCCGACTGGTACCTCAGCCAGTGGTTTACCAAGGCCGGGGCCGAGAAGCTCACGCGGTACGACAACCCGAGGATCGAGGAGTTGATCGTGGACGGCCGAGTGCCAGACCCGAAGGTGCGGCAGGCCAAGTACGAGGAGATCGAGAAGACCCTCTGGGAGGACGAGCCGGAGATCTGGCCCTATTACAGCGTCGCGATCTACGGGGTGAGCGACAAGCTCACCAACTTCCAGGCACGCGGCGACTACTACGTCCTGCTGTACGACGTCGGCGTCCGGTAGCCCAATCCCCGCCGTGCCCGCCGGCCGGCCAGGCCCTCCGAGCGCTCGCGAGGGGCGGCCTCCGGCGAGGCGGGCGTTCGTGGGCGCGCGTCAGGCTCCGCCCGCGACTCCGCGCTGATGCAGGCCTATCTTCTTCGGAGGATCGCCCAGTCGATCCTCACCCTGGTCGGCATGTCCGTCCTGGTCTTCGTGATCCTCCGGGTGCTGCCCGGCGATCCCGCGAAGATGCTCCTCCCCGAGGGCGCGTCGCAGTCGGCGGTCGACGAGCTGAACCGCCAGCTCGGGCTGAAGGAGCCGCTCCACGTCCAGTACGGGATCTTCTTGCGGAGCGTGTTCCGCGGCGACTTCGGGCAGTCCTTCCAGTATCGCGCTCCCGCGCTCCTCGTCGTGCGGGAGCGCCTGCCGGCGACCATCCAGCTCACCATGTGCGCGATGGCGCTGACGGTGCTCGCGGGGGTCACGATCGGGATCGTCGCCGCGGTCCGCCGCGGCACGCGCTACGACTACGTCGGCACGATCCTCGCCGTCCTCGGCCAGTCGCTCCCGAGCTTCTGGCTCGGTATCATGCTGGTCCTGCTCTTCGGGGTGACCCTCCGCTGGCTCCCGACCTCGGGCTTCCAGAGCTGGACGTACCTCATCCTGCCGAGCGTCACCCTCGCCGCGTACCCGACCGCGCTGGTCGCCCGGCTGACCCGGTCGAGCATGCTGGAGATCCTCAACCGCGACTACATCCGGACGGGCCGGGCCAAGGGCCTGGCCGAGAGCGTCGTGATACTCCGCCACGCGCTCCGGAACGCGACCATTCCCGTGCTCACGGTCCTGGGGCTCCAGATCGGGACCCTGCTCGGCGGCGCCGTCATCACGGAGTCCGTGTTCGCCTGGCCGGGCATGGGGAAGCTCGTCGTCGACGCGATCTACTTCCGGGACTTCCCCGTAGTGCAGACGGTGCTCATCCTCTCGGCGACGATCTTCGTGCTGATCAACCTGATCGTCGACGCGCTCTACACCGTCGTCGATCCCCGCATCCGCTATCGGTGAGCGGCCGGTGCCCGCGTTCGCCCGGCGGAACCCGCTCGTGCTGGTCGGGGGCGCGATCATGCTCGCGGTCGTCCTGGCCAGCGCGGGCGCGCCGCTCCTGACCGCGTCGGACCCCATCCGCCCGAGCTTCGGCCAGCGCCTCAAGGCCCCGTGGGGGCTCGGGGGGACTTCGGCGCGGCCGCTCGGGGCCGACAACCTGGGACGCGACATCTACGCGCGGCTCCTGTACGGGGGGCGGATCTCGCTCGTCCTGGCGACGAGCGCGGTCCTCCTGGCGACCGGTGCCGGCGTCCTCGTCGGGCTGCTGGCGGGCTATCTCGGCGGAAAGCTCGACGACCTGGTGATGCGGATCGCGGACGTCCAGCTGACGCTGCCGGTGATCATGCTGGCGATCGCCATCGTCGCGGTCGTCGGGACGAGCCCGTTCGCCCTCGTCGGCGTCCTCGCCCTCTCTGGCTGGGTCCTCCACGCGAGAACCGTGCGCGCCAACGTGCTCACGATCCGCCAGCTGGAGTACGTGGACGCCGCGCGCGCGCTCGGCGCGAGCCACCGCCGCATCGTATTCCGCCACGTGCTCCCCAACACGCTGGCGCCGATCCTGGTCATCGTATCGAGCCAGTTCGCCACGATGGTGCTGCTGGAGTCGGGCCTGTCGTTCCTGGGGATGGGCGTCCAGCCGCCTCAGCCCTCGTGGGGCGGCATGCTCGCCGAGGGCCGCGACTACCTGTCGAACGCGTGGTGGCTCGCCACGGTCCCTGGCCTCGCGATCTCCCTGGTCGTCCTCGGCGCGAATCTCCTCGGCGACGGGCTCCGCGACCTGCTCGACCCGCACCACGGCGCCTGAGGAGCCAGCCAGCCCCGCCGGCGCGCGGTCCTCCGCCCGGCCCGGCGGTCTCGACGCGACGCGCCTAGCGAGCTTCGAGGAACGAGCGCAGCATCCAGGCCATCTTCTCGTGCTGCTCCATCAGGCCCGTGAGGAAGTCGTTCGTCCCCGCGTCGCCGTGGCCATCGACGGTCTCGATGTCCTTCCGGAGCGTCTGGATCAGGGCCTCGTGACTCCCCAAGAGATCCCGGATCATCTCCCGGGCGGCCGGCGGGCGACCCGTGTGCTCCTTCAGCCGGGCGAGCTCGAGGAACTCCGCGAGGGTGCCCACCGCGCGACCGCCGAGCGCCCGCCCGCGCTCGGCCACCTCGTCGATGATCTCGTCGAGCGCCTCGTACTGGGCCTCGAAGAACTTGTGCAGGTCGTTGAACTGCGGCCCCACCACGTTCCAGTGGTAGTTCCGCGTCTTGGTGTAGAGCAGGTACTCGTCGGCCAGGAGCGGCGAGAGGATCGCCGCCACCGCCTGACGCTGTCTCTGGCCCAGTCCGATGTTGACCGCCATGGTCCCCTCCGCGAGGAATCGGCCGTGCTGGATGGTCGGGATCACGCCGTCGCTGTTTGAGGCTCTCACGATTCGACGGTCCTGGCCAGGTCACCGATTCCGGCCGTCCGCCGGCCCGCCCGGGCTATCATGGAGAGGCTCCGCCGCGAGCGGACACCTTCGCGAGACACCCGCGCGTGCGCGCCCTCAAGGTCCTGGGGTTCGTCCTCCTCGGCGCCGTCGCCCTGCTGGGCGGCGGGCTCCTCGCGCTCGCCCTCTACCTCGATTCGGAGGGGTTCCGTCGCGCGGCGATCGGCGCCGCCCAGGAGACCCTGGGCGCGCCCGTGACTGTGGGCGAATCGCACGTCTCCCTCTTCTCGGGGGCCGTCTTCCGGCAAGTCGTCGTGGGCAATCCACCGGGGCTTTCCGGGCAGCTGCTGCGGGCCGAGTCCCTGGCCGTGCGCCCGCGACTCCTGCCGCTCCTCCGGCGGAGGCTCGAGATCGCCGAGGTGCGGCTCGACTCGCCGACCGTCACGCTCGTCCGGAGCGACCGCGGCGAGTGGAGTTTCGAGCGTCTGGTTTCGCGCCCTGCGGCTCCACCCGCCCCCGGAAGCTCGGCGGGCGGCCCGGAGGCGCCGGTCCCCGCTCCCGCCCCGCCGGCCCTCGACGTCGTCGTGCCGCGCCTGACCCTGAGCCGGGGCGCGCTGGCCGTCGTGCGGGAGGACAAGGGGCCGGCCGTCGAGGCCAGCGGCATCGAGGTGGTCACGTCGATGTCGCGGGTTGCCGGCGCGCTGGCCGGCCAGGGTCACCTCACGATCGCGTCGTTCCGCGTCGCGGAGCGCGTGGAGGCGCGCGAGCTCGCGGCCCCGCTCCGGTTCGGCGGCGACGAGCTCACGCTCGCCCCCGTGCAGGGCAAGCTCGCGGGCGGCAGGCTCGAGGGCCAGGTCACCGTGCGCCTCTCCGGCCCGACGCGATACACCATCTCGCTCGACCTGCGCGACGGTCAGGCGGAGACGCTCCTGGCCGGCCTCGGGGGCCGGAGCCTGAGCGGCCGGCTCCAGGGGCAGGCGAGCTTCACGGGAGCGGCCGAGGGAGTCACCGGGCAAGGCCACGCCGAGATCCGCGACGGCCAGCTCCACGACCTTCCGGTGCTCGGCGCCGTCGCGGCCGCGCTCGACCTCCCCTTCCTGCGCGACCTCAAGTTCCAGGAAGGCGCCATCGACTTCGTGCTGGCCGGGGACGCGCTGCGGACGCCCGTGGTCCGCTTCGTCTCGGGCGACGTCCGGATCCTGGGCAAGGGCGAGGTCCTTCTCGCGACCGGGGAGCTCAGACACGAGCTCACCCTGCTGGTGCCCGAGACGGCCGTCCGCCGGGCGCCGCGCGAGATGCGCAACGCCTTCACGGATCGGGGCAACGGCTCGATGGGCGTCGACTTCCGGGTCTGGGGTCCCTACCGCTCGCCGCGCACGGACCTGCAGGACCGCGTCCTCCGCGGCTTCGCGGAATCGCTGCTCAAGAAGGGGTTGAAGCAGCTCTTGCGCTAGCGCGACCCACGCGCAGAGGACACTCCCCGCGTCGCCTCGGGGGATCGGTCGGTTGTCCGCGTCCGATCGCTCGGCTATAGTGGCCCCGATCATGGCGCGGGGGCGGATCTTCTACGGATGGTGGGTCACCATCGCCTTCGCCGTCATGGTGTTCCTGTCGAGCGGCGTGCGCTTCTCGGTCGGCCCCTTCCTGAAACCCATCGTCGCCGATCTCGGAACCGATCGCGCCACGTACTCCCTGATTGTGTCCCTGAGCCTGCTCCTCTACGGGCTGTTCATGCCGTTCGTTGGTCGTCTCGTCGAGCGCTGGGGGGCGCGGCCCGTCGCCGTCCTCGGCACGCTCGTGTTCGGTGCCTCCCTCGCCGGCACCGGGCTCGTGACCGCCCTGTGGCAGCTGACGCTCGTCTATGGCGTCCTCGTCGCTCTCGGACTCTCGGCGACCGGCCACGTCGTCGGCTCCGCCGTCGTCTCGCGGTGGTTCACGCGCCGCCGGGCGACCGCGCTCTCAGTGCTGGGCGCGGCGTCGATGGCCGGCATAAGCCTCTTGGTCCCGGTGGCGATGTGGCTCATCCTGACGGTCGGCTGGCGCGCCGCCTACGGGATCCTCGGGCTGGGCGGGACCATCGTCCTCCTGCCGCTCGCCCTGTGGGTCGTCCGGGACTCCCCGGAGTCGATCGGAGTCGCACCCGACGGCGCCGCCGCCGATCCGGCGGCGCCTGACCCCGTGGCGCCCGAGTACACGGCGGTGGGCGATGCGGTGCGGGCCACGCCCTTCTGGCAGCTCTGCGGCGGCATGTACACCTGCGGGTTCTCGATGAGCCTCCTCTCCGCCCACGGCGTGCCGATGCTCACCGACCACGGCTATCACGCGATGCTGGCCTCGGCGGCGATCGGCGTGCTCGGGGCCTCGAGCTTCGCGGGCGCGATGCTCCTCGGCGCCATCGCCGACCGCTTCGGCCGTCGTCCCATCCTCGCCTGGCTCTACGGGACGCGGGCCTTGCTCTTCCTGGCGATGTTCCTCGTGCACGACAACCCCCTGGCGCTCCTCGTCGTCTCGGCGCTCGGGGGCGCGAGCATGTCCGGCAGCCTGGCCATGACCTCGGCGCTGACCGCCGACATCTTCGGGCGCCTGTCCGTCGGGACCATCTTCGGGACGATTTTCGTCGTCCATCAAGGCGGCGCGGCGCTGGGCTCCTGGCTCGGCGGGTTCCTGTTCGAGCTGACCGGCGGCTACGGCGCCGCGTTCGCGATCGCCGGCGTCCAGCTGCTGGCCGCGGCCGTCGTCAGCCTCACGATCGACGAGACGGAATGCGGTGCGGCCCGGCTCCGCGTGGTCCCCGCGGAGCGATAGCGCGCCCGGGCCGCCATGGGGCTCGAGGTGGTCGTCCCGCGGGTCTCGTCCGTGGGGCTGGCGACGCTTCTGAACGCGCTCGCCGCCGCCGGGCTCCCCAGTGCGCTGGCCATGGTGGACAACGTGCTCCAGGGCCCGGGCGCGGCCCCGCCCGCCGCCTGGAGGGACGCGCGGCTCCGCACGCCCGCCGGGGTGGTCACGCTCCGCCGGGTTCCGAGCGGCGTCGCCGTGGTGGTGTTCGGCAACGCCGACGACGCGCTCCGCGCGGCCCAGCGCACGGTCGCCGAGACGCTCCTCACCCTCCATTGACCCAGACCGCGGCGCGCGAGAGGGACCTCCGGCAGCGACCATGAAGATCACCGACGTCGACGTCTACGTCGTCGACCCGACCCAGGGCGCCGCCACCTACAACGAGGAGCCCCAGAACGTCTGGACGTTCGTCCGCGTCCTCACCGACGCCGGTGTCCACGGCTGGGGGGAATCCACCAACTTCCCCGGCAACGGAAGCCTCATCATCGCCGACGCCATCCGCCACCTGCGGCCGTGGATCGTCGGGCAGGACGCGGCGGACATCACCGCGATGTGGCACCGGCTCTTCCGCAAGGCGACCTATCTCGGCCCGCGCGGGCTGCCGACCGCCGTGGTGAGCGGCATCGACATCGCCCTCTGGGACATCAAGGGCAAGGCCGCCGGCCGCCCGGTGTACGACCTCCTCGGCGGCAAGGTGCGCGACAGCGTCCCGCTCTACGCGAACGGCTGGTTCGCGGCCCTGGACGGCCACCCCGCCTGCGCGACGGCGGAGGACTACGCCGTCGCGGCGCGGCGCGTGGTGGCCCGGGGTCATCAGGCCATCAAGCTCGACCCGTTCCACGAGATGATCCAGTTCCACACGGGGTACCTCGGGGGGCAGATCACCGCGGCCGGCGAGGAGTTTGGCGTCGCGTGCGTGGCCGCGATCCGCGAGTCGGTCGGGCCCGAGGTCGAGATCCTGATCGACGCGCACGGCCACTACAACGTGCCGACGGCCGTCCGCCTCGCCCGCCGGCTCGAGCCCTACCGCATCGGCTGGTTCGAGGAGCCCACGCCGCCCGAGAGCGTGGAGGCGCTCCGGGCCGTGCGGGAGCAGGTCTCGGTGCCGATCTCGGTTGGCGAGCGGCTCTACACGCGCTGGGACTTCCTGCCGGTGCTCGCAGGACGGCTGGCCGACTACCTCATGCCGGACGTCGTCTGGACCGGCGGGATCAGCGAGGTGATGCGGATCGCCGCCCTCGCCGAGACGTACCACGTTCCGGTGACGCCGCACAACGCGATGGGCCCCCTCCAGGTGGTCGCGGGCGCCCACGCCATGCTCGCGGTGCCGAACTTCTACCGCCTCGAGCACAACGTGGCGAACGTGCCCTGGTACGACCGCTGCCTCGACCGCCCGCTCGACCTCCGCGGGGATCGGCTCCATCTGCCGCCCCGCCCGGGCCTGGGCGTCGAGCTCGACCCGGCCTTCCTCCGGAGCCATCGCGCCCGCGGCTGGCCGGGATAGCGCCGGGGACGACGCCAGATGGCCGACGAGCCACGCGACTTCTGGTCCCGGGTCGCCCCGCGGTACGATCGGGTCGTGGACCTCCAGATCGGGCTCCGGACCCGCGCGATGGTCCGTGAGCGAGTCGCGAGGGAAGGTCGGCTGGGCGGGGTCGCGGAGCTCGGGTGCGGCACCGGCTTCTTCACGGAGACGCTGGCGGGCAAGGCGGACAGCCTCGTCGCCACGGACCTGTCCCCCGGCATGCTCGAGCTGGCGCACGCCCGGGTCAGGGCGCCCAATGTGACCTTCCAGGCCGAGGACTGCGAGGGGACCACGTGGCCGTCCGAGGCCTTCGACACGGCCTTCATCAGCCTGGCGATCCACTTCACCGAGCCGGTCAGGACACAGGCGGAGATGCGCCGCATCCTGAAGCCCGGTGGAACGCTCATCGTCGTGAACCTGGACCCGCGGGCGCTCGGAGGCCTCGACCGCGTCCGCTGCCTGATCCGTGTCGGCTGCCGCGGGCTGACCGGCTACCGGACGAAGCCGCCGAAGGGATTCGGGCGGGGCGTCGTGACAGAGAAGGAGCTCCGCGACCTGCTGGGGCAGTCCGGATTCACGGTCGTGAGCGGCGAGACGATCAAGGATCCGTCCCGCTCCTCGAACATCCCGCTGGAATACGTCAGGGCAACGACAGCCTGACTAGGCCGGCCAGGTCTGGTCGCCGCCGTCGACGCGCAGCACCTGGCCGGAGACGTGGCTCCCGGCGTCGGTCACGAAGTAGGCCACCGCGTGGGCGATGTCCTCGGGTCGCCCATATCCCTCGAGCGTGCCGACCTTCTCCACCACGCCGGCCCGGGCCTGGCCCGTCGCGACGAAGCGCGGGGTCATCGTCCCGCCGGGCGCCACGCAGTTGACCGTGACGTTGTACGGCCGGAGCTGCACGGCGAGGCAGCGCGTGTACTCGTGCACCGCGGCCTTGGCGGTCGCGTACATCACGCCCTCCGACCGCCCGTTGAGGCCGGCCACGCTCCCGAGCGTCACGATCCGCCCGGCCTTGCGCTCCATCATCTCCGGGGCGACCGCCCGGCAGACGTAGATGCACGAGAGCAGGTTCCGGTCGATCACCGCCCGGAGATCCTCGAGCGAGACGAAGACGCCGTCGTTCCTCGCCGGCCGGCCCCCGCCGGGTCCGGTCGCCCCGGCGGGGCCGATGTCGCCGCCGGCGTTGTTGACGAGGATGTCGATCCGCCCGCACTCGGCCCGGATCCGGGCGACCGCCCGCTCCACCTCGTCGGGCCGCGTGAGGTCGGCGGCCACCGCAAGGACGCGCCGTCCCGTGCGCGCCGCCAGGTCGCGCGCCACGTGATCGAGCGACTCCGCCTCGCCGAAGGCCCGCGCCGAGGCCTGGGTCGTGCCGTGCACGACCAGGTCGGCACCCAGCTGCCCGAGATGCTCGACCATCACCCGGCCGAGCCCCCGGGACGACCCCGTCACCCACGCGATCTGCCCCGCCAGCGGCGCCTCCGTCATGGCCTCGATGTCCTCCTACGGGACGACCA
Organism: Candidatus Methylomirabilota bacterium; assembly: GCA_036558225.1. Lineage (GTDB taxonomy): Bacteria > Methylomirabilota > Methylomirabilia > Rokubacteriales > DASRDR01 > DASRDR01. Next base: position 33,455 of record DATBGA010000118.1, read on the forward strand.
GGCGGCCGTGCTCGATGATCCCGCGGCCGTTGGCCTGCACCGTCGCGTCGGTCAGGAAGAACCACTGGTGGTAGCTCGACCGGTACGGCCCGCCCGACTCCGCGTTGTCCCCCACGCTCACCCGAATCACCCCCGCCCCGTAGCCGTAGTAGGGGATCGCCGGCAGCCCGGGCAGCACGGCCAGCTTGGGGTTGACGCCGACGTTGAACTCGCCGAAGCGGTCGCGGTCGCCCGTCTGGGTCCGCCACACCGCCTCGAGCCAGGCGCCGTGGTGCTGGCTGGCGACGCGCGTGACGCGGTTCTCCGCGAACTCGAGCCGCACGCTCCCGACCTGGCGCCCCCCGAAGGTCTCGGGCGGGGTCACCAGAACGCCCTCGGTGCGCTGGATGTCGACTGTCCGGATCGCTCCCGCGGGCAGCTCCACCTCCCGGTCCCGGGCGCTGCCGGGCCGCGCGTAGCCATCGATGAACGCCTTCGAGGCGTCGCCGTTGCCGAGGTGGAAGTGGGCGCCGCGCAGCTCGAACCGGAGACGCGTGCCGCGCGGATCGGTCACCTCGATCTCCGCGTCCCGCAGGGCCTCCACCACGCGCCGCTGGTGCGCGCTCAGCGCCGCGTAGTCGATCCACAGCGCCGCGTCGTAGAGCTCGGACAGGCGCCGGAAGAGCCCGGCGTCCATCGACGCGTCCATGATCCAGTGGAAGTGCACGGCCCGTCCCGGCCAGGTCTTGATGATCTCCTCGGTCTGCCAGACGTTGTACGCCCAGCTCGTCGGCAGCCAGATGTAGACGTCGGCCAGGGCGAACAGCGCGGCGACCGAGCGGTCCTCCATCGCCCGCGTCGTCGGGTCCTCCCGGCGACGGAGCTCCCGCCGCACCCGCTCGAGGCCCGGCGGGTGGAGCATGTGGACCGCCACCTCCACCGCCCCCGCGCGGTTCACCTCGATCCGCACCGCCTCGGTGAGCGCGGGAAAGTACGTCGGGTCCGCGTGGATCAGGACGCGCTCCCCGGGCGCCAGCCGCAGCGCGTCGTGGACGATCAGCTGGGCGACGCGCGTCCAGTCGGTCCGGTAGTCGTACGGAATGCTCATCGCGTGCCCGTCGCTAGGCGCCGGCCGGCGGCATCAGGTGATCGTGGGGCGCTCGGTCGGGTACCGCTCGTACCGCCGGTCGCGGACGACGCGCGCGATCCGCGCCACCGCCTCGTGGAGATCGGCGAACGACGTGTAGAGCGGCGCGATCCCCAGGCGGAGGTTGTCGGGATAGCGGAAGTCGGGCAGCACGCCCATCTCGTCGATGAGCGCGCGGTCGATCCGAAGCGCCTCGGGGTGCCCCAGCGAGATGTGGGACCCGCGTCGCGCCGGGTCGCGCGGCGAGTTCAGCACGAACCCGAGCGGCTCGAGCTCCCGCTCCCACAGCCGGACCAGGTACTCCGTCTGGGCCACGGACTTGGTGCGGACGCGGTCCATGCCCGCCTCGAGCAGGAGATCGACGCCCGGCTCGACGCCGAGCAGCGACAGGATCGGCGGCGTCCCGACCAGGAAGCGCAGGATCCCCGGCGCCGGGCGGAAGTCCGGCGCCATGTCGAACTGCTCGCGGCGCCCGAACCACCCCCAGACGGGGTTCGTCAGCGACTCGTGGAGGTCCTCGCGCACGTAGAGGAAGGCGGGCGCTCCCGGCCCGCCGTTCAGGTACTTGTACGTGCAGCCGACGGCGAGGTCGGCCTTCGCCCCGGCCAGCGCGACCGGCATGGCGCCGGCCGAGTGCGAGAGATCCCAGAGCGCGAGCGCGCCCGCCCGGTGGGCGAGGGCGGTGACGGCCGCCATGTCGTAGACGAACGCCGAGCGATACGCCGTGTGCGAGAGGGTCACGAGCGCCGTGTCCCCGTCGATCGCGCCCGCCAGCGCCGATTCGGACACGGTGAGCCCGTCCTCCGACTTCACGAGCACGAGCCGGTGGCCCTGGCCGAGCAGCTCGATCGCCCCCTGGAGGACATAGAGGTCCGTCGGGAAGTTCATGTCGTCGGTGACCACGGTCCGGCGCCCGGGTCGCGCCCGGAGCGCCGCCACGACGAGCTTGAACAGGTTGACCGACGTGGAGTCCGCCACCACGACGTCCCCCGGCGGGGCCCCGACCAGCACGGCGATCTTGGCGCCGATCCGCTGGCTGCCGGTGAACCACCCCTCGCCCCAGCCCCGGATCAGCCGCCCGCCCCAGTCGCGCTCGATCGCCTTCCGGAGCCGCGGAGCGGTCTGCCGGGGCAGGCGCCCGAGCGAGTTGCCGTCGAGGTAGATGAGGTGCGGGTCGCCGACGACGAACTCCCGGCGGAATCGCGCGAGCGGGTCCACGGCGTCCAGCCGGCGGGCCTCCGCGAGACCGCCCGCGTCGGCGGCGGCCACCGGGCTGGCGGCCGCACGGGCCGACGACGGCGCCTCCTCCCGGCGGCCGTGCCGCGGGCTCCGGGCGGCGTGCCTCCGGCCCGCCGCGCTCCGCGACGCCGACCCGCGCCGGCGGCGGCGCGGTCGACGCCCGTCAGACCGCGCCATCGATCGCCCGCACGTCGGCCCGCGTCAAAGTGAAGTCGAGCGCGCCCGCGTTCTCCCGGACGTGCGCCGGGTTCGACGCCTTGGGAATCGCGAAGAGCGCCGGGCGCCGCGTGAGGAAGTTGAGCGCCACCTGGCGCGAGGTCCGCCCGTGGCGCTTGGCGATCTCGGCGACGGCGCCCCGCATGAACCCGCCTCGCGCCAGCGGGGTGTAGCCGACGACGGCCACGCGCCGTCGCTCGCAGTGCGGCAGGACGTCCGCCTCGATCGAGCGCTCCCGCAGGTGATAGAGCACCTGATTCGAGGCAAGCGGAAGCCGGCCGAGGGCGGCCTGGGCCTTCCGCATCTGGTCCACCCCGAGGTTGCTCACCCCGACGAGACGCGTGAGCCCCCGCCGGGAGAGCTCCGCCATGGCCCGCATCGTCTCCCCGACGGGGTGACGGTCCGACCACCAGTGGAGGAGATAGAGGTCGAGGTATTCGGTCCGGAGGCGCCGGAGCGATTCCTCGCAGGCGCGGATCGTCCCCGCGTAGGAGGCGTTGGACGGCAGCACCTTGCTCACCAGGAACACGCGGTCCCGCCGGCCGGCGACGGCCTCGCCCACGACGCGCTCCGCGCCGCCGTCCGCGTACATCTCGGCGGTGTCGATGTGGGTCATCCCCAGCTCGAGCCCGAGACGCAGCGCCCCGACCTCGTCCCGGCGCCGCGCGCGCTCCTCGCCCATCCCCCACGTCCCCTGCCCGATCACGGCGACGGGAACGCCGGTCGGGCCGAACGGGCGCGTGATCACCGGCGCCTCTCGGCGCGGCCGCCGGCGGCGGCTCCCGGCGTCCGGGCCGCCGCGGGATCCGGCCCGACCCGGACGACCACCTTCCCGAAGTTCCGGCCCTGGAGCAGCCCGATGAGCGCTCCGGGAGCGCGCTCGAGACCGTCGACGACGTCCTCCTTGTACTTGAGCTTCCCCTCCCGGACCCACTCGGTCAGCTGCGCCAGGCCCTCCTTGTAGCGCGCGGCGAAGTCGAACACGAGGAAGCCCTGGATGCGCACGCGGTTCACGAGCACGAAGCGCTCGTTCCGCGGGGCGAGCTCGGGCTCCGTCAGGTTGTACTGCGAGATGAGGCCGCAGACGGCGAAGCGCGCGAACATGTTGACGTGCCGCGACACCGCCTCCGTGATCCGCCCGCCGACGTTGTCGAAGTACACGTCGATCCCGCCCGGACAGGCCGCGCGAAGCGCCGCGTCCAGGTCGGGCGCCGTCCGGTAGTTGATCCCCGCGTCGTAGCCGAGCTCCCGGGTGAGGTAGTCCACCTTGGCGTCGGAGCCGGCCAGTCCCACCGCCCGGCACCCCTTGAGCTTCGCGATCTGCCCGACGAGGCCGCCGACCGCTCCCGACGCCGCCGACACGACCACGGTCTCGCCCGGCTTGGGCTGCCCGACCTCGAGCAGCCCGAAGTAGGCGGTGAGCCCGGGCATCCCGAGGACCCCCAGGGCCGTGGAAATCGGCGCCGCCGTCGGGTCGATCCTCCGGACGCCTTTGCCGGCCGACACCGCGTACTCCTGCCAGCCGAGCCGGCCCTCGACGACGTCGCCGACGGCGAAGCCAGGGTGGCTCGAGCGCACCACCTCGCCGACCGTCCCGCCCTCCATGACGTCGCCGAGCGCCACCGGCGGCACGTAGGACCGCGCGTCGCTCATGCGCCCCCGCATGTAGGGATCCAGCGAGAGGTAGACGACGCGGACGAGGAACTCCCCCGCCCCCGGCTCCGGGACGGAAGACTCGACCAGGCGGAAGTCGCTCTCCGTCGGGTAGCCGACCGGCCGGGTGGCCAGCCGGATCTGCCGGTGCGTCACCGGGGTCAGACTTTGACTTCCCGACATGTCCCCGCTCCGGCGGGAACGAAAGCCGCGAGACGTAGCGAAGTCGAGGCTTGACCCCCGGGCGAGACGCGAGCTAGCACGATGGCAGGAGCCTAGCCACGCCCTCGCCGGGCGTCAAGGCACGAGCGGGCAAGGACGATCGGGCAGGCACGAGTGGGCCCGGAGGCGCTCCGGAGGGCCGGGTGGGCGCGCGGACGCTCAGCCGCCGCGCGTGTGCATCTCGAGGCGCGGGTCCTGCCTCAGTCCCTCGATCTGGACGAGGACTCCCCGGTGCCCGATGGCCTCGAGCTCCTTCCGCTCCTCGGCGCCGCGGTCCCGGCGGCGCGTCCACGTGCCGGCGATGAGCGCCCGGATCTCCGCCTCCGATGCGCCGTCCCGGAGCGGCGTGCGGAGGTCCACGCCCCGCTGCGCGTAGAGGCACAGGTACCAGGTCCCGTCCGCGGTGAGCCGGCTCCGGTCGCAGGTCCGGCAGAAGGGCGCCGTCGTCGAGGCGATGATGCCGAACGTCCTGCCGTCGGAAAGCCGGAACCGCTCGGCCGGCGCGGACGACTCCTCGCGGATCGGCTCGATGGGCCCGTACCGCGCGGTCAGCTGCCGGAGGATCTCCGCGCGGGACACCACCTGCTCGCGCGACCAGTGGGTCGCGCCGCCCACGTCCATGTACTCGATGAACCGCACCTCGGCGTCGACGCCGCGGGCGAACTCCAGGAGGTCGCCCAGCTCGTCCTCGTTGACGCCCCGGATGACGACCGAATCGAGCTTGAGGCCCGTGAAGCCGGCGGCCCGGACGGCCTCGATCCCTCGAAGGACGGCGGCGTGATCGTCCCGCCGGGTGAGCGCACGGAAGCGATCGGGCCTGAGCGTGTCGAGGCTCACCGTGACCCGGTGGAGGCCGGCCTCGCGGAGCGCCGGCGCCTGCCCGGCGAGCAGGACGCCGTTGCTGGTCATCGCCAGGTCGCGGAGGGCCGGGACGGCCGCCAGCATGCGGACCAGGTCCGGCAGGTCCCGGCGGAGCAGCGGCTCCCCGCCCGTGAGCCGGACCTTGTCGACGCCGACCGCAGTGAAGATCTGGACCAGCCGTTGGATCTCCTCGAACGTGAGGAGGTCCGCCCGGCGCAGCCACGCGTACTCCTCCTCCGGCATGCAATACTGGCAGCGCAGGTTGCACCGGTCGGTCACCGAAACCCGGAGGTTCCGGAGCGGACGACCGAGAGTATCCAGGAGGTCAGGGCCGACAGGCAGCTTCATGTACCTCCATTATGCCGCATCCGCTGCGGCGGGCGCCCATCGGGCTCGCCGGCCCCGCGGGCGAGCGTGACGATCGAGAGCCGCCCCCGGTGGGCCCCGTCCTGACCGCCGCGGTCCTGGTGGCGACCATCGTCGCTCCCGTCTCCGCCCAGGCGCCGCCCTCCACGGTCCGCTTCGTCACCCTGAACGTCCTCCACGGCGGCCCGCTCTCCGGATGGACGGGGCGGGACAGCCATCTCGAGGCGCGCCTCGACCTCGTGAGCGAGGCGCTCGGGGCGCTGTCGCCCGACGTGGTCGCGCTCCAGGAGGCGTCCTGGAGCCGAGGGCGGGGCGAGGTGGCCTCCCGCCTGGCCGGCCGGCTCGGGATGAGCCACGTGTACGCGCCGGCCTCGATGCGGCTGTTCGACACGGGGTGGTTCAACCGCTTCGCGGCGAGCCTCATCGACTTCTCGGAAGGCCCGGCGATCCTCAGCCGGTTCCCGATCGTCCGCTGGGAAGCGCACCGGCTCCCGAGCTGCGGCCGGCGATTCGATCCGCGCGTCCTGCTCTTCGCGGAGCTCGCCATCCCCGTCGGGCGGCTGCCGGTCTTTTCGACGCACACCAGCGGGCACGCCTGCCACGCGGAGGCCGTCGCCGCGCTCGTCCGCGAGCGCCAGAGCGACCTGCCGGGCGTGCTGATGGGAGACCTCAACGCGGTCGAGGGCTCGGCGGCGATCCGGAGCCTCGTCGGCGACGCCCACCTGGTCGACTCGTTTCGCGCCGCGAACCCGGACACGCCGGGCTTCACGGTCTGGCAGCCGGTGACCGCGCCTGATCGCCGGGCCCTCCGCCGGGTCGACTACGTGTTCCTCGCGCCGGGCCGTCTCTTCTCCGGGGCCGTCGTGGAGAGCCGGGTCGTCGTGGACACGCCGGGCCGCCTGCCCGACGGCAGCGCGCTCTGGCCGTCCGATCACTACGGCGTCCTTGCCGACCTCGCCGTCTTCCCGTCCGTCCGGACCGGCGCGGCGGGCCCGCACGACCCCGGCCAGGACTAGCCCCCGGCCGGCCCGCATCGTGAAGCCGGGAGCCACTCCCGCCGGCCGGGGCCGGGGCGGGCGGCCGGAGCCCGAGTTCCTGTACCTCACGACGACCGGCCGGCGGACTGGTCTGGCCCGCGAGATCGAGATCTGGTTCACGCAGCGCGACGGCCGCTACCACCTGATCGCCGAGACCGGGGAGCGCGCCCAGTGGGTCCGGAACGTGCGCGCCGACTCGAGGGTCCGGTGGCGCGTCGGCGCGAGGACCTACTCGGGGCGCGCTCGGGTCGTCGATCGGGCGCGGGAAGCGGGCCTGTGCGCCAGGGTGCAGACCCGGTCCACGGCCAAGTACGGCTGGGGCGACGGCCTCATCGTCGAGCTCCGGCCGGTGAACAGGTCCAGGTCCGCCCGAGGTTGACACCGGGACGGCCTCATCCCATCGTAGTGGGCCGGGAGGAATCACCATGACACGCACTCGCTCCGCCGCCGCCGTCCTCGCGGGGCTCGCTCTCGTCGTCCTCGTCGCGGGCGACCTCGACGCGCAGGGGCCGAAGCGGGGCGGCGTGCTGACGCTGGCGCGCCAGGGGGAGGCGACGAATCTCGACCCCCACAAGGTGCCGGCGTTCACGAGCCACCGCGTGTTCGAGCTCGTGTACAGCACCCTCACGCGGCTCGGGCCCGACCTCCAGGTCCAGCCCGACCTTGCGGAGAGTTGGACCATCTCCCCCGACGGGAAGCAGATCTCGTTCCGGCTCCGGCCGGCGAAGTTCCACAACGTCGACCCGGTGACCGGCGCGGACGTGAAGTTCACGCTCGAGCGGATCGTCAACCCCGACACGAAGGCGGTCGCGCGGGCCTTCTTCGGTGACATCGAGCGGATCGAGGCCCCGGACGCCCGGACGGTCGTCCTCCACCTCAAGCAGCCGAACGTCGCGCTCCTCGTGTACCTCGCCCACCCGAACGCGAGCATCGTGTCGGCCAAGATCGCGCAGGCCGCCGGCGGCGACCTCTCCAGGAAGGAGCACGCGATCGGCTCCGGCCCGTTCCGGCTGGCCGAGTGGGCCCCGGACAACTTCATGCGATTCGAGGCGTTCAAGGAGTTCTACGTCCCGGGGCAGCCTTTCCTCGACGCCGTACGGATCAACATCGTTCCAGACGAGGCCGGGCTCGTCGCCGCGCTCCGCACGAAGGCGGCCGACCTGGCGCTGATCGCCGACGCGCGGGTGGCCCAGACCCTCGGCCGGGAGCCAGGCGTGACGGTGAGCGCCAAGCCCAGCCTGAACTACCACCTCCTGTTCCTCAACACGAAGCGGAAGCCCCTCGACAATCCCAAGGTCCGCCAGGCGATCGCGTACGCGGTCGACCGGAAGCAGATCATCGACACCATCGCCCTCGGCAGCGGCGACCCGACCGGCCCCCTGCCGCCGTCCCTCACCCAGTACGCGCTGCCGGTGGGCGACTATCCCTCGTACCGGCGGGACGTGGGGAAGGCACGGCAGCTCCTCCAGGAGTCCGGCGCCGGCCCGGTCAGCCTCACGATCCTCACCCAGACGACGGAGCCCGTGTACGCCAAGGACATCGCCCAGATCGTCCAGCAGCAGCTGGCGGAGGCGGGCATCCAGGTGAACATCGAGCTCCTGGAGTTCGGCCAGTGGGTCCAGCGCTGGCTCAAGGCCGACTTCGACATGGCGCCGGGCCTCAACTCCGGGCAGCCCGATCCCGACTTCTACCTCTTCCGGTACTTCACGAACGACGGGAACCTAAACTTCGTCCATTCCTACCAAAACGACGTGTCCAGCGACGCCATCAAGCGCGCGCGGACCATCGCCGATCCGGCCCGCCGGAAGGAGCTCTACGCGACGGCGCAGAAGGAGCTCGTGGCCGGGGTGCCGTTCGTCTGGCTCTACGTCGGGCGCGACTACGTCGCGCTCCAGCAGAGCACGAAGGGCTTCGTCCACCTGCCGACCGGCTCGATCGCGTACCTGCGCCAGACGTGGCTGGATAGGTAGGGCCCGCCGCCCGGCCCTCCGGGGCGGCGGACGAGGCCTCGCCGTGACGCGATACGTCCTGCGCCGGCTCGTCGCCCTCGGGCCGACGCTGGTCGGCGTCTCGGCGCTGTCCTTCCTCTTCCTCCGCCTGGTCCCCGGCGACGCCATCGCCGTGCGCCTGGGCACGAGCACCGTCCTGACGCCGCAGCAGCTGGCCGAGCTTCGCGCCTACCTCGGCCTCGACCGGCCGCTCCCCCTCCAGTACCTCGGGTGGCTGGGCGCGCTCCTCCACGGCGACGCGGGCTACTCCCTGCGCACGGGCCAGCCTGTCGTTGGCGAGATCGCGAGCCGGCTCCCGGTGACCCTGGAGCTGGCCCTGCTCGCCGCGCTCGTGGCACTGCTGATCGGTCTTCCCCTGGGGATCCTGTCGGCGCTGAGGCCGAGCTCGGCGCTGGACCTGGCGGCGCGGAGCCTCGGCCTCCTCGGGCTCTCGGTGCCGAACTTCTGGCTCGGCACCCTCTTCGTGCTCCTCCTGGCGCGCTACCTCCGATGGATGCCGAACACCGGCGGGTACGTGGGCTTCATGGAAAGCCCGTGGGCGAACCTCCGGTTCCTCCTTTTCCCGGCCCTGACCCTCGGCGTGGCGATGGCGGCCGTCGTCATGCGCACGACGCGCTCGGCAATGCTCGACATCCTGGGCGCCGACTACGTCCGGACGGCGCACGCGAAGGGGCTGGCCGCCTCGTCGGTCATCGGCCACCACGCGCTGCGGAACAGCCTCATCGTCGTCGTCACGATCCTGGGCGTGCAGGTGGGGTATCTCCTGAGCGGCGCCGTGGTGGTGGAGGAGATCTTCTCGGTCCCGGGCGTCGGGCGGATGCTCCTGACGGCCATCAACCAGCGCGACTACGCCCTGGTCCAGGGGACCGTGCTGGTCGTGGCGGTCCTCTTCGTAGCGACCAACACCGTCGTGGACGTGCTCTATGGCTGGCTCGACCCCCGGATCCGCCTCGGCTGAGGCCGGCCGCGCCGCCGCCGGAGCCGGCGTCCGCGGCGGAGCGGGCGCCCTGTCCCGCGTGGCGGCGGCGCTCGTGCGCAACCGTGCCGCCCTCGCCGGTCTCCTGATCGTCGGCACGTTCCTGCTGGTCAGCGCGGCCGCGAACCGCCTCCCCTTGCCGAGCCCGCTCCGGATGGTCCCGCAGAACCGGCTGGCGGGGCCCAGCTGGGCCCTCCCCCTGGGGGCGGACACCTTCGGGCGAGACCTCCTCGCCCGGCTCGTCCACGGCGCGCGGCTGTCGCTCGAGGTCGCCTTCACCTCGGTCCTGGCCGCGCTCGCGGCGGGCGCGGCGCTCGGCCTCCTCGCGGGCTACGCCGGCGGCCGCGTCGATCAGGTCCTCATGCGCGTGATGGACGTGTTCTTCTCGTTCCCGGCCGTGCTCCTCGCCCTCGGAATCGTCGCAGCGCTCGGCCCCAATCCGGCGAACGTGGTCCTGGCGATCGCCGTCGTGTACACGCCGATCTTCGCCCGCGTCGTGCGAGGACCGGTGCTCGCGCTCAAGGAGCGCGAGTTCGTCGAGGCGAGCCGGGCGCTCGGCGCGCCCGCCGGGCGGATCGTCGGCCGTCACATCCTCCCGAACCTGACCTCGGTGCTCGTCGTCCAGACCAGCATCGCCCTCTCGTGGGCGCTCCTCACCGAGGCCTCGCTGTCGTTCCTCGGCCTGTCCGCCCAGCCGCCCACCCCCTCGTGGGGCGCGATGCTGAACGAGGGACGGCTGAATCTCGAGCTCGCGCCTCACCTGGCCGTGTTCCCGGGCCTGGCCATCATGCTGGCGGTCCTCGGGTTCAACCTCCTCGGAGACGGCCTCCGGGACGCCCTCGATCCGCGCCGGCGGCCATGACCCGCCGCGCCTCCGTCTCGAGCCCGCGATCCGGGCCCGCGCGCCGCGCGAATCCTCGACCCCGGGATCCTTCTCCGCCCCGGATCCGACCGGTCCGCCGCGGCGACCTTCCCGCCCTCGCGGCCCTGATGGCCGCGTCGCCCCTGCTCACGCGCTACGGCACGACCCGCCGCGGCGCCTTGGGCGTCCTCGCGCGAGGCCGCGCGGCGGGCGACCGATTGCTCGTCGCGGTGGCCCGGGACGGCACCCTGGCCGGGATGGTCTGGGTCCTCCCGAGCCGGATCCTCACGGGCGCGGCCTACCTCCGTCTCCTCCTCGTCGCCGAGAACCGCCAGCGGGCGGGGATTGGCGCCCGGCTCCTGGCCGCCGCGGAGACGGCGACCCGGCGGGTCGCGAATCACCTGGTCCTGCTCGCCACGACGGACAACGCGGGCGCGCGGCGCTTCTATGCGCGCCACGGCTATCGCCACGTCGGCGATCTCCCGGGCGTCGCGCGCGCCGGCCTGGACGAGGCGCTCTACTGGAAGACGCTCCGGCCGCACGGCCGGCGCCTGCCCGACGGGGTCAGACTTTGACTTCCCGACATTTCGCGCCCTCGACCAGGCCGGAGTGAGAATGTCGCTCAAAGTCTGACCCCACCCCGATTGACTGGCGAAGTGGAGGGACGGAGAATTCGGCCATCGGGGATGAGCACGACGGGGCGGGTGCGGGGCGGCTTCAACCAGTACGGCTTCGCCGTCGGCATCCTGATGCTCGACACACGCTTCCCGCGCATCCCGGGGGACATGGGGAACGCCGCGACCTTCCCCTTCCCCGTGCGCTATCACCGGGTGCCTGGAGCGTCTCCCGACCTCGTGGTGCGACAGGGCGCCGCCGGGCTCCTGCCCGCCTTCGTCGACGGCGCGCGCCAGCTCGAGCGCGAAGGGGTCGGGGCCGTCACCACGAACTGCGGCTTCCTCGTGAAGTACCAAGAGGCGCTGGCGGCGGCGGTGGGCGTGCCCGTGCTGACATCGAGCCTCCTGCTCGTGCCCCTCGTGCACCGGATGCTGCCCCCCGGTCGGCGCGTCGGCATCCTCACGGTCAACGCCGGCGCGCTCGGGGACGAGCACCTGCGCGGGGCCGGCATCGGGCCGGACCTCCCCATCGCCGTGGCCGGCCTCGAAGGCGAGAAGGAGTTCACCCGGGTGCTCCTGGGCGACGAGGCGGAGCTCGACGTGGATCAGGCCCGCGAGGAGCACGTGCGGGTGGCGCAGCGCCTCGTGGCCGACCATCCGGACGTCGGCGCCCTCGTCCTCGAGTGCACCAACATGCCGCCGTACGGGGCGGACATCCAGCGCGCCCTGGGCGTCCCCGTGTTCGACATCGTGTCGCTCGTCACCCTCGTGCACGGGGCGCTGGTCACGGGGCTCCCGCCGAGGCCGGCCTGACCCGCCGGCAGCGCGCCGCGCCCCGGTGAGGGGCCCGCGGCTCAGGATCGGGCGCGCCCGGCGCGCCGCGCGCGATCCCCGCTCGGCGAGCGCCTGAAGGCCTCGCGAGCGCCGTGCTCGAGCCGCTCAAAAACGGGCGCTACCGGCTGCTCTGGCTGACGGGACTCTGTGCCGGCACCGCGCGCTGGATGGACGTGGTGGTGCTCGGCTGGCTGGCGCTCGCCGACTCGCCGCTGATGGTGGGCGTGGCCGCGTTCTGCCGCGCCGTCCCCATGATGGCCCTCGGCCACTCGGCAGCCTGTGGATCGGGTTCATGGCGAGCCGCGAGGGCGCGCCTTTCGCGACGGGCCTCAATGCGGCCCTCGCGGTCGCCCTCATGATCCGCGTCGCCATGCGTCTCCTCGGGGCCGGCCCGATGCCCCGCCGCCGGCCCGCGTGAACGCCGCGCGAGGGAGACACCGATACTTGTCCACCGCCGGACCATCGACTAGGCTCGGACCGTGACGACGCGGCCCGCGACCGTCGCCGCGCCGGACGGGTCCCGCTGGGCGTGGCTCGCGGAGCCTCGCGGGACGCTGGCCCTGCTCGTCGCCTGGGCCGCCTTCCACACCCTGCTCCGGCTCGCGCTCTCCTCGACCCTCACCGCGGATGACGCGCGCGAGGCGGTGCTCGCCCAGAGCCTCCAGTGGGGCTACCAGGCGCGACAGCCGCCACTCTACAACTGGCTCGCATGGGGAGCCTTCCGCCTGCTCGGGCCCGGGCTCCTCGCGCTCACGCTCCTGAAGTACGCCCTGCTGGTCCTGGCGTTCTGGCTCGTGTACCTCGCGGCGAGGCGGATCGTGGCCGATCCGCGGCTCGCCACCCTCGGGGCCTTCTCGTTCCTCCTGATCGTCCCGATCGGCTGGACCGCCCACGAGGCGCTGACCCACAGCGTGGCCGTCCTCGCCGCGTGCGCCGGAACGATCTACGCCCTGGTCCGTCTCGGCGAGGCCCCGAGTGTCCGCGGGTACGCGGGGCTCGGCCTCGCCGTCGGCCTGGGCATCCTCTCGAAGTTCACCTACGTGCTCTTCGTCGCCGCGCTGGGGCTCGCCGCCCTCACGGTCGCCCGCTACCGGAGGCGCGTGCTGAGCCCCGGGATCCTGATCGCGGCACTCGCCGCAACGCTCCTCGTCCTCCCGTTCGCCCTCTGGTTCGTGGGCGCGGGCCACGACCTCGCCCGGCTCTACGCGCGCGAGGTCCAGATCGAGGACGGGGACGCGTGGGCCGAGGAGGCGAGCGGCGGCCTCGCCTACGTGGCGCGCGTCGCCGCCCTCTACCTCGGGCCCGCCGGGGTCGCCCTGGCCGCGTGCTTTCCAGGCATCTATCGGCGCCTGCCGCCGGACGCCACTCCGGAATTCGCCGGCGGTCGGCTCCTCGGGTGGCTTCTCGCGTGGATGCTCGTCATCCTCACCGCGGGCGCGCTGGCGGGGGGCCTCGGCTACCTGAAGGCGCGCTGGCTCATCCCGGCGTTCTTCCTCGCCCCCCTGTATGGACTCTGGCGCGTCGAGCGTCACGGGATGTCCCTCCGCCGGCTCGCCCGCTTCGCGGTGCTGCTGGCGCTCGTCGAGGTCGTCGTCGTCGTCGGGCTGACCGTCCGCGTCGTCGGGGCGAGCCTGTTCCGCCAGCCCTACCGGATGAACGAGCCCTACGACGCCGTCGCGGCCAGGCTCGTCGGCGCGGGTTTCACGCGGGGCACGATCGTCTCGGGATTCGGCACGCTCGCCGGCAACCTCGCCGTCCGCTTCCCGGACTCCCGGACCCTCCACACCGAGTACCCGGACTTCCTGCCGCCGGCGCGGGCCACGGGGCAGTGCCTTCTCATCTGGGACCGTCACCGGCGGGAGAACGCGTCCGGCCCGCCGGAAGACGTCCAGCGCCTCGCCGCCGCGCTGGGGGTGACCCTGACCGGCGCGGAGCCGGTCGGCGTCGTGGAGGCCCCCTTCCTCTTCAATCCCGCGCGCACCCGCCGGGTGAGCTACCTACTCTTCCCCGACGGGGCAGGGCGCTGCCGCTGACGCCGCGGCGGCGCTTGCGCGCGCCCCCGTCCTCCGTGACAATCGACGGGATGCGAATCGGGAGCGTGGACGTACCGGGGCTCGCGCGGCTGGCGCCGATGGCCGGCGCGAGCAACGCGCCGTTCCGCCTGGTGGCGCGCGAGTGCGGGAGCGGGCTGACGACCACCGAGGAGATGGACTCGGCCTCGGTCCTGTTCCAGACCCCGCACGCGATCTCGGCCGCCGCCTACTACCCGGCCGAGCGGCCGCTGGCGATGCAGCTCCTCGGGAAGCACCCCGAGCGCCTCGCGGAGGCCGCGGCGAAGTGCGAGGCGATGGGCGCCGACGTCGTCGACCTCAACATGGGCTGCCCCGTCCCGAAGATCACGGGCAAGGGCAAGGGCGCCGCCCTCATGCGGGACGTCCCCGCCGCCTCCAGGATCATCCGTGCCATGCGCCGGGCGGTCCGGGTCCCCTTCACGATCAAGATCCGGGGCGGCTGGGACGACACGCACCTGAACGCGATCGAGGTCGCCCGGATGGCGGAGGCCGAGGGCGTCGACGCCATCACCGTCCACCCGCGCACGCGGTCGCAGATGTTCACGGGCAAGGCCCCGTGGACGATCATCGCCGAGGTCGTGGACGCCGTGCGCATTCCCGTCACCGGCAACGGGGACGTCCGCTCCATGGCGGATGCCCGCCGCATGGTGGCGGAGACCGGCTGCCAGTCGGTCATGGTCGGCCGCGGGGCGCTCGGCCGGCCCTGGGTGTTCGACGAGGCCTACGATGCCCTGCCGGCGGAGGCCCAGCGCGAGTACCGGGCGCGCGTGATCGCCCGCCACGTCGCGCTGATCCGGGAGCACTGCTACGAGCGCTACGCGCTCACGCAGCTCAAGAAGCACCTGTCCTGGTACACGGAAGGGCTCGGCCACGCGTGCCAGTGCCGCGTGGCGATCTTCCAGGCCCGGACCGCCGACGAGGTCTGGGAGATCTTCCAGCGCTACTGGACGGGCATTGCGCGCGAGCAGGCCCCCGTCCTCGAGGCCGCCACCGCGTGACCGGTCGACCGGCGGAGCAGGCGCCAGCGCGTCTCGCCGCAGGCCGTTGGCCCCGGGCCGAAGGGCCGTACGAGAGATCGCCGGCGCGCGGCGCGCCGGCCGGATCAATAGGAGACAGTCGATGCCGCGGATGACAGGCGGGCAGGCCCTGGTGGCCTCGCTCCATCGCGAGGGAGTGCGCGTGGTGTTCGGGCTCCCCGGCGTCCAGCTCTACGGCGCCATGGCCGCGCTCCGTGACGAGCCCGAGATCCGGTTCATCGCCACCCGGCACGAGCAGGCGACGACGTACATGGCCGACGGCTATGCGCGCGCGGGCGGGGGCTTCGGCGTCGCGCTCGTCGTGCCCGGCCCCGGTCTCCTGAACGCCTCGTCGGGTCTCTCCACCGCCTACTCGGCGTCGTCGCCGGTGCTGGTGGTGGCCGGGCAGATTCCGAAGGCGAGGATCGGCCTGAACGTCGGCCTCCTCCACGAGGTGAACGACCAGCTGGACGCCATCGCCCCGGTGACGAAGTGGCGGCAGCGGGTGCTCGAGGTCGCGGAGATCCCGGCCGCGATCCGCGAGGCCGTCCGCCAGCTCCGGACCGGCCGGCCGCGCCCGGTCGTGGTGGACATCCCGCCCGAGACCCTCGAGGACCAGGGCGAGGCCACCCTCCTCGACCCGGCGCCGGTCGAGCGGCCGTCGGCGCCGCCGGCCGAGCTCGAGCGCGCCGCGGGGGTCCTGGCGGCGGCGCGGCATCCCGTGATCGTCGCCGGCGGCGGCGTCAACCTCGCCGGTGCCCACGACGCCCTCCGCGCGGTCGCCGAGCACCTCCAGGCCGGCGTCGTCATGACCGCCGAGGGCAAGGGCGCGGTCAGCGACGCGAGCGACCTCTCGCTGGGCGCCGCGCTCTGGCCGGACTCCCCGGTCCGCGTCCACCTGGACCGGGCCGACGTCGTCCTCGCCGTGGGCACGCGGCTCGCGACGGTGGCGCTCCAGACGGCCCAGCAGGTCATCCAGATCGACGTGGACCCCGAGGAGATCGGCCGCAACCACCCGCGGACCTTCGGCCTGGTCGGGGACGCCCGCGCCACACTCGAGCGGCTCGCCGACCGCCTCCGCGCGGCCGGCCCGCCCCGGCCGGCGCGCCGCGCCGAGCGGGAGGCCGTCCGGGCGGCGACGGCGGACGCCGATGACCAGGAGCCCCAGGCCTCCATCCAGCGGAGCCTCCGCGCCGGGACGCCGCGCGACGCCATCATGATCGGTGACATGACGCAGATCGGCTACCACTCGCGGCCCTTCTGGCCCGTCTACGAGCCCCGGACCTACCTCACGTCCTCGTACTCAGGGAATCTCGGCTACGGGTTTCCGACGGCGCTCGGCGCCAAGGTGGCGCGGCCGGACCGGCCGGTCGTCGTCGTGTGCGGGGACGGCGGCTTCCTCTTCAACAGCCAGGAGTTGTCGACGGCCGTGCGGTACGGGATCCCGGTCGTGGTCGTCCTGTTCAACGACGACTCCTACGGGAACGTCGCCCGGGACCTCGACGAGGCCTGGGGGGGCACCATCGGGGCCGACCTCGCGAACCCCGACTTCATGCGGCTCGCCGAGGCGTACGGCGTGACCGGCTTCCGGGCGAAGGAGCCGACCGACGTGGGCGATCTCGTCCGCGAAGCGATCGCGCTCGGGCGCCCGGTGCTGATCGAGGTCCCGGTGGGACGGATGCCTCGGCCCCGGTTCTTCACGCCGCGCCGCGCGCCGAAGCGCCTCGACCGGTAGGGCTTCCCATGTGCGGGATCGCGGGCTTCTTCGACAAGTCCGGCGCCGGTAGCGCTCCCGCCGGCGCCACGCTCCTGCGGATGCTGACCGCGCTCGCCTGCCGCGGCCCCGACTCCGCGGGGATCGCAATCTGGGGACGGGGTGACGACGGCCTCGTCGTGCGGGTGAAGCTCGGCGACGGAGCCGATCTCGAGGCGCGCCGGCGCGAGGTCCTCCGGCGAGCCCGGCGCACGACCCGGGTGCAGGCCTCGGTGGCGCAGGGCGCGCTCCTTCGGCTCGTGGTCGCGAAGACCGAGCCGGCCGAGTTGGCCGCGGCCGTCGAGGGCGTGGCGCCCGACGTCGAGGTCGTGAGCATGGGGCAGCGGCTCGAGATCGTGAAGCAGGTCGGGGCGCCCGGCGCCCTCGACGCCGAGTTCGCCGTGTCGACGTGGACCGGCACCCACGGGCTCGGCCACACGCGCCTGTCGACGGAGAGCCGGGTGGACCTCTCCCACTCCCAGCCGTTCTGGGCCCACGGGACGCCCGATCTCGCGGTGGTCCACAACGGCCACATCTGCAACTACCACCGCCTCCGGCGGGTCTACGAGCAGGAGGGCGTGCGCTTCTACACGGAGAACGACTCGGAGATCATCGGGCTCTATCTCGCGCGGCAGCTCGCCGGGGGGCGGACCCTGGGCGAGGCGCTCCGGGCGTCGGTGCGCGACCTGGACGGCAGCTTCAGTTACTTGGCCGCGACCGCCGACGCGTTCGGGTTCGCCAAGGACCCATTCAGCCTCAAGCCCCTGCTCGTCGCCGAGAGCGAGGGCGTGGTCGCCATCGCCAACGAGGAGGTCGCGCTTCAGGCCGCGCTCGGCGGCCAGTACCGGGCGCGCGAGGCCGCCGCCGGCGCCACCGGGCTCTGGGAGGTCCGCGGCGGAGCGCCGGCACGACGCCCGCGTCGCGTGCGCCGGGTCGCCTGAATGACGGCGGTCGACTGCGCGGCGCTCTCCGTCCGGCAGATCAACGAGTCCATCCGGCGCCTGATCGACGCCGGGGAGCGCGAGATCACCCTCCGGAGTCCCGGCGCCCGGCACAACCTCGCGGTGGCCGTCCTGACCGACGTCGCCATCACCATCGACGGGCCGGCGGGCTACTACGCGGGCGGGATGAGCGACGGGGTGCGCCTCACCGTCCGAGGATCCGCCGGCTGGGGCGTCGCCGAGTGCCTCATGTCGGGCACCGTCGTCGTCGACGGCAACGCGGGGAACGGCGCCGCGGCGTCGATCCGCGGGGGCACCGTCGTGGTGCGGGGCGACGCCGCGGCGCGGGCCGGGGTCTCGATGAAGAGCGGCCTCCTCGTCATCGGCGGCGGCTGCGGCTACATGACCGGATTCATGATGCAGCGCGGCCGGATCATCGTGTGTGGCGACGCCGGCGACGCGCTCGCCGACTCCATGTACGAGGGCGTCGTCTACGTGGGCGGCGAGATCGAGGCGCTCGGGAGCGACGCGGTCGTCTCGGACGCGAGCCCGGCCGAGCTGGCCGAGATCCGCGCCACGCTCGCGCGCTACGATCTCCGCGCGCCGGCGGCCTTCCGGAAGGTCGTCTCCGGCCGCAAGCTCTGGAACTACGACAAGAAGGACATGGAGACGTGGAAGGCGGCGTTCTGAGACCGCTCCGGCCGAGCCCGGTCTACCGGCCCGATGTCATGGAGGACATCCACATCAAGGCCGAGCTGGGCCGGTACCGCTTTCGCGGCTTCGGCACGCTCCGGCCCCGACCCCTCCCGAGCTTCGACGACCTGACGTTCATCCCGTGCTCCCTCACCCGCATCCCGCTCGAGGGGTACCGCGAGCGCTGCCGCACCACGACCGTCCTCGGCACGCGCCATGCGAAACGGCCGATCGAGCTCGAGATCCCGGTGATGATCACCGGCATGAGCTGGGGGGCGCTGTCCTACAACGCCAAGGTCGCCCTCGCCCAGGGCGCGCGCCAGGCAGGCAGCTCCACCACCACCGGCGACGGGGGCATGCTCCCGGCGGAGCGGGAGCACGCCCGCGTCCTCGTGTACGAGGTGCTGCCGAGCCGGTACGGCATGAACGTCCACCACCTCCGCTCGGCGGACGCGATCGAGCTCACCGTGGGCCAGGGCGCCAAGCCCGGCACGGGCGGCATGCTGCTCGGCTCCAAGATCTCGGCCGAGATCGCCGCGGCGCGCGAGCTGCCGCCGGGGGTGGACCAGCGGAGTCCCGCGCGGCACCCCGACTGGCTCGGCCCCGACGACATGATCATCAAGATCGAGGAGCTGCGCGAGGCGACCGACTGGCAGGTCCCGATCTTCGTGAAGATGGGCGCCACGCGCGTCTACGACGACGTCAAGCTGGCGGCGAAGGCGGGCGCCGACGTCGTGGTCGTGGACGGCATGGAGGGCGGCACCGCCGCCTCGCCGGAGATCCTCCAGGACCACACCGGCATCCCGACCCTGGCCGCCGTCTGCGAGGCGCGCCAGGCGCTCCAGGACATGGGCCTCTACGGCCAGGTGCAGCTGATCATCGCGGGCGGGATCCGGTCGGGCGCGGACGCCGCCAAGGCCCTCGCTCTCGGCGCCGACGCCGTCTACGTCGGCACCGCGGCGCTGATCGCGCTCAACTGCAACAAGCCCATCCATCTCGAGGACTACGCGGCGCTCGGGACGGAGCCCTACGCCTGCCACCACTGCCACACCGGGCGATGCCCGGTGGGGATCACCACGCAGGACCCCGAGCTGATGAAGCGCCTGCCCATCCCCGAGGCCGCCGAGCGGGTGGCGAACTTCCTCCACGCGGTCACGCTCGAGATCCAGATGCTGGCGCGGGCGTGCGGCAAGGCCGACGTTCACGACCTCGAGCCCGAGGACCTGCGCGCCCTCACGCTGGAGTCCTCGGCCATCACCGGGCTGCCGCTCGTCGGCACCCGCTGGGTGCCCGGCCGGGGCCGGGACCTCTAGGCCGGGATCGCCCCGCCGATGCCGCGCGCCCGCCGGGACCCGCCCTCCCGCCATCCTCGAGGAGCGCGCCGCGCTCCGCGAGACCCCGAGGAGCCACGGATGACCCCGGAGCAGGTTCGCGCGCGAGCGCAGGCGGACAAGGTCGACTACATCCTGGCGCAGTTCGTGGACATCCACGGCACACCGCGCTGCAAGGGTGTGCCGGCGCGGGCGCTCGACCTCTTCCTCGAGGGATCGGCCGGCTTCGCCGGCGCGGCGGTGTCGGGCATGGGGCAAGGCCCGCACGACCACGACATGATCGCGATTCCCGACGTGGGCTCCTACACGCTGGTCCCGTGGGAGACCGGCGTCGCGCGCTTCGCGTGCGACATCACCGTGGACGGCCAATCCTGGCCCTACTGCGCCCGGACCGCGCTCCGCCGCATGGCCGCCGAGCTCCTCGGCGAGGGCTACGTGATGATGGTCGGCGCGGAGGCGGAGCACTTCCTCGTGCGGCGGCGCGAGGACGGCGGCATCGCGCCGTTCGATCCGGACGGCGTCGACACGCTGGAGAAACCCTGCTACGACTTCAAGAGCCTCGCCGGCTCCATGGGGTACCTGCGCACGCTGGTGACGTACCTCGAGCGGCTCGGGTGGGAGCCCTACGCGTCCGATCACGAGGACGGGACGGCCCAGTTCGAGATCAACTGGAAGTACTCGGACGCGCTCACCACCGCGGACCGCGTCACCTTCTACAAGATGATGACGAGCCAGGTGGCCAAGAGCTTCGGCGCCATCGCCACCCACATGCCGAAGCCGTTCGGGAACCTCACCGGGTCCGGCACCCACTTCCACATCTCGCTCTGGGACAGGTCGCGCCAGCGGAACCTGTTCCTGGACGAGCGCGACTCGCGCGGCCTGGGCCTGTCGCGCCTCGCGTATCGCTTCCTGGCGGGCGTCATGGAGCATGCGCCCGCCCTGGCCGCCGTCGTCGCCCCGACCGTGAACGACTACAAGCGCCTCTCGGTCGGGGAGTTCCTGACCGGCGTGACCTCCGGCTTCACGTGGACGCCCGCGTTCATCAGCTACGGCGACAACAACCGCACCCAGATGTTCCGGGTGCCCGAGCCCGGGCGCTTCGAGTGCCGGCTCGTCTCCGGGTCGGTCAACCCGTACCTCGGGATGGCCGCGTTCATGGCGGCCGGCCTGGACGGCGTCCGCCGGCAGCTCGATCCCGGCGAGCCGAATGCCCGGAAGAACATGTACCGCCTCACCCTCGACGACGTGAAGGGCGGAAAGATCGGGCTGATCCCCCAGAGCCTCGCCGAGGCGATCACGTGCTTCGAGTCGGATCCCGTCGTCCAGCACGCGCTCGGCCCCGAGCTGGCCGCGGAGTTCGTCAAGGTCAAGCGCCAGGAGTGGGTCAGGTACCACAACACGGTCAGCCGCTGGGAGATCGACCGCTACCTCACCCTGTTCTGACCGCCTCCCGAGCGCGCCGCATGCGCGCTCGGCCCGCGAGCCGGGGACTGGACCGCCGATGACCGACCGCCCGTCTTCGGGTCTCCGGCTTCGCTTCCTCGGCGCCGGCGACGCCTTCGGCAGCGGCGGGCGCCTCCAGACCTGTCTCTGCCTCGACGGTCCCGGCGGCCGCATCCTGATCGACTGCGGCGCCACGTCGCTCGTCGCCCTGAAGCGCGCCGGCATCGATCCCGCCACGGTCGACGGCGTCCTCCTCTCGCACCTCCACGGTGACCACTTCGGCGGCGTGCCCTTCCTCGTCCTCGACGGCCAGTTCGGCCGGCGCGAGCGCCCGCTCGTCGTCGCCGGGCCGCCGGGCACTCGCGAGCGGGTGATGGCGGCGATGGAGGTCCTGTTTCCCCGCTCCTCCCGGGCGCCCCGCCGGTTCCGCACCGACCTCGTCGAGCTCGCGCCGCGCACGCCCGCAGCGGTCGGCTCCCTGACGGTCACCGGGTTCCCGGTCGAGCATGCGAGCGGCGCGCCCGCGTGCGCGCTCCGCGTCGGGGGGGCGGCCGCACCGTCGTGTATTCGGGGGACAGCGAGTGGTGCGAGAGCCTCGTCGAGGCCGCGCACGACGCCCACCTCTTCGTGTGCGAGGCCTACACGTTCGACCGGCGCATCCGCTATCACCTCGACCACGCGACGCTCGCCCGGAGCCTCGATCGGATCCGCGCCCGGCGCCTCATCCTGACGCACCTCGGCCCCGAGATGCTGGTCCGCCGCCCCGAAGCCGCCGCCGAGTGCGCGGACGACGGTCTCGCCGTGGATCTCTAGCCGTCGGCTCCGGTGGGCCACGCAGGCCGGCCACGATACCCGGCCGCGAATGCGGTAACCTGTGATGGACGGACCATGAGCCAGGCGCGGCCCGAGGTCGTCATCGTCGGGGGCGGCTTCGGCGGGCTGTACGCCGCCCGGGCGCTCAAGGGCGCGCCCGCGCACGTCACGATCGTCGACCGGCGGAACCACCACCTCTTCCAGCCGCTCCTCTACCAGGTGGCCACGGCGGCCCTCAATCCCGCGGACATCGCCGCGCCGATCCGGAGCGTGTTCCGAGGCTGGCCGAACGTCTCGGTGCTCCTCGCGGAGGCGGTGGCGGTCGACGTCGCGGCGAAGAAGCTCGTCCTCGCGGACGGGGAGCTCCCCTACGACTACCTGGTCCTCGCGACCGGCGCGACGCACTCCTACTTCGGTCACGACGAGTGGGCGCCCTTTGCGCCGGGCCTCAAGAGCATCGAGGACGCGCTCGAGATCCGGCGCCGCGTGCTCCTCGCCTACGAGACGGCCGAGCGGGAGCGGGATCCCGAGCGCCGCCGGGAATGGATGACGTTCGTGATCATCGGAGGCGGCCCCACGGGCGTCGAGCTGGCCGGCGCGCTCGCCGAGATCTCGCGCCAGGCCCTGTCGCGGGAGTTCCAGCACATCGACCCGAGCCACGCCCGCATCATCCTGATCGAGGGCGTCTCGCGCGTGCTCCCGCCCTACCCGGAGGAGCTGTCCGCCAAGGCCCGGCGACAGCTCGAGCGGCTGGGCGTGGACGTCTGGACCGGCGCGCGCGTGACCGGGGTCGACGAGGGCGGCGTCCATCTGGGCGCGGAGCGCATCCGCGCGCGCACGGTCATCTGGGCCGCCGGCGTGGCGGCGTCACCGCTTGCGCGGACGCTCGGGGTGTCGCTGGACCGCGCGGGGCGGGTCCTCGTCGGCCCCACGCTGACGATCCCCGGCCGCGACGACGTCTTCGTGATCGGCGACCTGGCGGCGGTCGAGCAGGACGGCAAGCCGGTCCCCGGCGTCGCGCCGGCCGCCATCCAGATGGGCCGGCACGTCGCCCGCAACATCCGCCTCGCCCTCGCGGGCCGGCCCGGACGGCCGTTCCGCTACCGCCACAAGGGGAGCTTCGCCACGATCGGGCGCGGGAAGGCGGTCGGCGAGCTGGTCGGTGGGCTCCGGCTGTCCGGGTTCCCCGCGTGGGTGGCGTGGCTCGCCATCCACATCGTCTTCCTGATCGGATTCCGCAACCGTGTGCTGGTCATCTTCCAGTGGGCGTACTCGTACGTCACGTTCCGGCGCGGCGCGCGCCTGATCACGGGCGCCCCGCCGCCGCGGGTTCGCTAGCCCGACGTCTCCTCGAGCCTTCGGCCGTCGGCCCGGCCGATCATCCCGGCATCACGTCCGCTGGGTGAACTTCCGGGCCCGCTCGGCCGCCTCGCCGCGCGCGAACGTCGCCTCGGTGATCTCGGCTTCGCGCCGGAGCGCCCGCTCGAGCCGGTCGTCGAGGCCCTCGACGAGGAGCCGCTTCAGCCGGCCGACCGAGTACCGTGATTGCTCCACCACCTTCCCGGCGATCTCCATGGCCTTCGTGAGCATCGCCTCCCTCGGCACCACCCAGCCGACGAGGCCCAGCGCTTCGAGGTCGCGCGCCGACTGTCGCTCGCCGAGCACCATGAGCCGCGTGGCCCGCTGATGTCCGACCGCCTGCGGCAGCAAATGTGTGACGGCGCCCGTCACGAACTGCCCCAGGCTCATCTCGGGAAAGAACGCCACGAGATCGTCGGCCGCCACGACCATGTCGCAGTTGCACAGCCACTCGAAGCCGCCGCCGACCGCGTAGCCGTGGATCGCGCCGACGACCACCTTGTCGGAGAGCATCATCGCGCGGGTGACGGCCTGGATGCGCTCGATATGGTCCTTGATCGACGCGGACGTCGCGGATTGCTCGCCGAACTCCTTCAGATCGTCGCCTGCGCAGAAGGCCCGGCCCGCGCCCGTGAACACGATGACCGCGACCTCCGGATCGGCGTTGGCCTGGCGGAACGCGGCCTCGGTGTCGCGGGTCAGCGCTCGGCTCATCGCATTGAGCCGCTCCGGTCGGTTGAGGGTCACGATTCCGATCGGGCCCCGTCGCTCGAGCGTGACGAAGCTCATGACGGCTCCCTCTCCACCAGTCTCGTCTTGCCCTCGGTGCGGGGCAGCGCCTCGAATGGAAGCATGGTCACCTCCGCGCTGGCGCCGATCGTGGCGCGGATCCGCCGCGCCAGCTCGGCGGCCGCGCTGGGCCAGCGCTCGGGCGGCATCCCCAGCGCGGCTTCCACTCGCATCGCGATGCGGTCGTAGGGCCCGGGCCCGGCCAGCACGATGCGGAACTGCCCGGACGTGAGGTCGCCCGCCTCGGTGACCACGCGCTGCACGGACGTCGGGAACACGTTGACGCCGCGCACGTTGAACATGTCGTCGGTGCGGCCCGTCACGCGGAAGCGCCAGGTCGCGCGCCCGCAGGCGCAGGGCCCCGTCTCGGTGACGGTCAGCACGTCTCGCGTCCGGTAGCGCACCAGCGGCTGGCATTCCTTGGCGAGGTGGGTGCAGACCAGCTCGCCCGTCGCGCCCTCGCGGATCGGCAGGCGTTCGCCCGACGCGGGATCGAGCAGCTCGGCGAAGACGCCGTCGGCCGCGTGGTAGTGGAGATCGCTCGTGTGCTCGCACTGGCCGCCGAGGATCGACATCACCTCGGAGAGGCCGAAGTTGGCGTTGCGAACCTTGAATCCCCAGGTCTCCTCCAGCCGGTCGCGGAAGGCCCGGTTATCGAGCCCGGCCTCGCCGCCGAAGAGGCCGAGCCGGAGGGCAAGCGACCTGGGCTCCCGGCCCATCTCCTCGCGCAGCACCTTCTCGAGGAGCGCGGGATAGGACGGCGTGCAGTGGATGCCGGTGACGCCGAGCTCGGTGATCGTCTCCAGCAGCTTCCGGGTGTTGCCGACGCCGAAGGGCACGGCGGTTGCCCCGCTCGCCTCGATGATCATGTGGTCCGTGACGCCGCCGGTCCACAGCTGGTAGTTGAGGCAGTGCACGATGCGGAGACCCGGACGCGCGCCGGCACAGAACATCGCCCGACCGCCCAGCCGCGTGACGACATCAACGTCTCTCTGCGAGAAGGCGATGTTGAGCGAGCGCCCGGTGGTGCCCGAGGTGCGGTGGATGCGCACGACTCGTTCGAGGGCGCAGGCCACGTAGTCGCCGTAGGGCGGCGACGCCTCCTGGGAAGCCCGGATCTCCTCCTTGTCGGTGAGCGGGAGGTCACGGAGCGCGTTCAGCGTGACCGGCCGCCCAGCCGCCTCGCCGAGCCTCCGCCGGTAGAAGGTCGAGTGGGTCCGCACGTAATCCCACTGAGCCTGCCACAGCTGCTCCTGCATGGCGGCGACAGTTCCGGGCGGGGTGGTCTCGATCTCGGAATGGAGGAGGGCCGGGGTGCCCACGTGCGCTACGGATATGCGACCCGTGAGCGGCGCGACGCGGTCAGGAACCGCCGAGCGATCGTCTCGAGCACTACCAAACGGTAGGGTCGTCACCACGCCGCGTCAAGGGACGCGTGTCTGGCTGTTCCGCCGGAGACGCGCCACGATGCGGCGTGCGTCAGGCTGATCGACCGCAGCCACGCGGGCGCGGCCCCAGCGCGCGCGAGACCTGGGGCCTCCCGCGCCAGGACCGGGCCGACGCGCAGCGCGACGGGTCCTCGCTAACCTCCGGAAGCCTGGCGGTGGCCGTCCGAACGAGCTTCAGATCGGCGCCGGCCGGTCAGAGAATGCGTCCCCGCCGGGCGTGCGCCACGGCGAGGAGGAGCCGTCAGACGGCGCGCCCCAGCCACGAAGCGACACGGCGGAGCCGTCACGAATCCGGCTCGCCGTCAGGCGATCCTGATGATCCCCGGCTCGACCTGCTCGAAGCGCGACGCGACCTCCGGATCGTGGCCCGCGACGATCCGCTCGCGCGCGCCCGCGAGGGCGTGGATGGTCTCGAACCCCGCCAGCATCTCCGGCAGGCTCGTGATGATCTGGACGGGCTGGAAGCGCTCGACGTTCCGGTAGAAATGCGACGCGTCGGACGTCAGCACGATACGCCCCTTCGCCGTCTCGACCGACACGATCTGGAGGCCCGCAGTGTGGCCGCCGAGCCGGTGGACGTGGAGGCCCGGCAGGATCTCCCGGTCGCCCTTCACCAGCCGCACCCGATTCGCGTAGTTGATCCGCACCAGCTCGGCGAGCGCGCCCGGGTTCGCCGACATCCTGTAGGCGTCGTAGCGCGCCACGGGGCCCGTCCAGAACGCCACCTCGTCCTGCTGGATCCAGAACTCGGCGCCGGGGAAGTGACGGTAGCCCGCCCAGTGGTCCCAGTGCAGGTGCGTGATCAGCGCCGTCGGGATCTCCTCGGCCTTGACGCCGAGCCGCGCGACCATGGCCGCCGGGCTCACGTAGCCGCGAAGCCCGCGCGCGGCCGCATCCTCCTCGGTGAATCCCGTGTCCACCAGGACCGGATGAGGGCCGCCCAGGATCAGCCAGACGAAGAAGTGGAGCGTGATCCGCTCGTGCGACGGCTCCCGGTAGAAGAACTCGCACGCCGCCGTGTCCCGCTCCCCGCACTTGAGCGCATAGACCTGATACACGCGTGACCTCCGTTGGATGGAGTGGGCCCCCCGTCGGGGCAGAACGGGCCGGGGGTCAGTCTACCGCGTGAGCCAGCTGAGCAGACGGCCGGGCAGCAGCGGGGCGCCGAGGACGGAGCTCGCGCGGTCGGCGCGGGTCGCCGCCGATCCGGCCATCGAGCGGGCAGCCGGCGCGAGCGGGTAGATGGCGCGCGTCGCCGCGGCGACCACGTAGACGCGGAGGTTGTTCGATTCGTGGTCCGCGGGGATGAGGAAGAACCCGAGGGGGTCCGTGGTCGGGCTGTCCGCCGTCCCGACCATCACCTCGCCGTCGCTGAAGCGGACCTCCACGTGCGATGCCGCGGCCGTCTCCCCCGAGGGGAATTTCTGGCCATCCTGCCGGGCAGGATTCCCGACCAGGTCCCGGACGAAGAAGATCGCCTTGAGCTCCCGGACCAGGATCTGGGTGGACGGCCCGGTCGCGCTGGGCTGCGGGAAGACATGAAACCGGGATTGAGCGGGGCTGAAGTCGAACGTGTAGCCCTTCGCGAGTCGCCCGTCGGCGTAGCGGGCCACCACCTTCCGATGATTCGCCATCATCGCGGCTTCCCTCCGATCACGGGGCAAGTCTGTCCGATCCGGGCCTGGTCTCGGGCAAACTTCCCAGACTGCCTCGATGGAGCAACATCCATGCCACGATGACAGCTACCCGATGCCCCGGCCAGGGGAGCGTCTTGCACGGTCCCGGAGCCTCCCTGAAGATTGCTGCCGGCCATGGTTCCCCCGTCCTCCCCGGCTCGGACGGCACCGCGCCGGGCTCGCCGCGTGTGTCATGTTGTCCATCCTGGTGGTCGTGGCGGTCCTGGCCCCCAGGCTCACCCCCGAGGATCCCCTGGCCCAGAACCGGACGGACCGGTTCCAGTCGCCATCCCTCGCCCCTCCCTTCGGCACCGAGTTCGGGCGCGACATCCTGAGCCGCGTGATCCACGATGCACGCATCTCCCTCCTCACGGGCGCCGTCGCCATGCTCATCGGCGGGACCGTGGGAGTGCCGCTGGGCCTCGGGGGCGGCTTCGCGGGCGGTGTGGCCGACGCCGCGATCACGCGCGTGCTCGACTTCCTCCTCGCGGTGCCCGCGATCCTGCTCGCGATGGTGATCGTCGTGAGCCTGGGGTCCCGGCTCGTTCAACGCGATGCTGGCGGGCGGCGTGGTGAGCATCCCCTCGTTCGCACGCCTGGCGCGCGCCCCAGCACGCTCACCCTGATCGTGGATCGCCCGATGGGTGACGGGCTACAATGCCATCGCGATGGCCGTCCCGACATTCTGGCTCGGCATCCCCCCGGTGCTTTTCTTCAGGCTCTGGCTGCCAACGTCGGGTTTCGTTCCCGTCTGGCGCGCCGTCCTCGGCACCGGCCGGAGCGGGAGCGAGGCGCCCCGATGACCGACCCGTCGCGCGCACCGGTCCCGATCTTCCGCTGGAGCGGCACCTACTGGGGGTTCGTCGAGCACGATCGCCTCTACGACCGCCATGGACGGCAGGTGGGGTGGGTCGAGCCGGTCCCGGGGCGCGGGCCCGACGTGTTCGAGATGGGCGGGCGCTTCCTCGGCGAGTTGTTCGCCCGCCACTACGTGATGCGGCACGCGCTGCGGGACGAGCCCGTCCACCATACGCCCCGCGTGCGCACCCTCCATCCCGCACCGCCCGACCCGGCGCCGGCCCGCGACCGGCGGATCCCGCTCGACGACTGGACCGACGCCCTGCCCTGGCCGCTGCCGCCGCCGGACCCGCCGGCGCGCTGACCGGCTCCGAGCCGCCGTCGTGTCACCCATCTCGCCCAGGCGCCGCGTGCGGGGCCGCCGCCCGGCGTGGCTGATCGCGGGTGCGGCCGCGAGCGCGCTCCTCCTCGTTCCGGGCCTCGCGCGGAGCGCCACGCTCCGGGTCGATCCCGAGCGGACGCGTCTCGCCGTCCGGACCTTCCGGGACGGCGTCGGCAGCGGGCTCGCGCACGACCACGTCGTCGAGGCCGCCGAGGTGACGGGCCAGGTTGAGTACGACGCCGCCCGGCCCGAGGCCAGCTCGATCGTCGTCGAGGCTCGCACTGCCACGCTGCGGGTCGACGAGCCCGCGGCGCGGCGACGGCTCGGAGTGGAGGGGGATCTCTCCGACGGCCATCGCGCGGACGTCGCCAAGGCCATGCGCGCCTCCGATCAGCTCGACGTCGCGCGCTACCCGACGATCCGCTTCGCGTCGACGCGGGTCGCCCTCGAGGCCGGCGGTCGGCTCCGGGTCACCGGCCAGCTGACCCTCCGTGGCGTCACGCGCGACGTGAGCTTTGCCGCCACGGTGGCGTTCGAGTCCGGCGCCTTCCGGGGCCGCGCGACGCTGACCTTCCTGCAATCGAGCTTCGGCTACCGCCCCTACAGCGCGCTCCTCGGCGCGATCCGGAACAAGGACGAGGTCACGCTCCACGTCGACCTGGTCGCCACGCCATGAGCGACGCCGGCCCGAGGGACCGAAGGTCGGGGTCGCCCGAGCCGACCGCGCCCAGGTCGCTGGACCAGTGGCGGGTCTTCGGCCGCGAGTATCTGCCGGGTCTCGTCGGGATCGAGTTCGCGGAGGTGGCGCGCGGGCGCGTCACGAGTCGACTCACGGTCCGGCAGGAGGTCATGGCGCCGAACGGCTACCTCCACGCGGCGACCGTCATCGCGCTGGCCGACACCTCGTGCGGCTACGGGACCTTCGCCAGCCTCCCGGACGGCGCCCGCGGATTCACCACGATCGAGTTGAAGGCGAACTTTCTCGGCACCGTCCGCGAGGGCACCGTCGCCTGCGAGGCCACGCTGGTCCACGGCGGCCGCACGACCCAGGTCTGGGACGCCCGCGTCACCGACGAGGCCACCGGCAAGCTGATCGCGGTCTTCCGCTGCACGCAGATCCTGCTCTACCCCTCCTGACCTCGCCTTGCGAGGACCCGCCGCTCAGGCGCTGTCGCCGGGGCAGATCCCGCCGCCGGGCACGAACGCGAAGTTCGTGGAGCGCTGTCGGCTCGCGAGCCCGCTCGCCCGGACCGGCGCCCCGCAGGATCTCAAGGGCGCCGTCGCGCTCCTCGCCTCGGACGCCGGCGCGTGGATCACAGGCCACAACGTCGTGGTCGACGGCGGCTGGAGCGTCTGGTAGGCTGACCGTCGTGCCCGCGCCCGCCCGCTCTGCCCCGACCGAGGCCGTCGCTCTCCGCCACGCGCGGCGGCTCCTCGCGCGGCATCCGGTCATCGACGGCCACAACGACCTCGCGTGGACGATCCGGAACGATGCGAAGGCGCGCGGCGACGTGACGAAGTACGACCTCCGACGGCCGACCCGCGGGGACACCGATCTCGCGCGGCTCAAGGCCGGCGGCGTCGGGGGCCAGTTCTGGTCGGTCTACATCCCCGGCGATCTCGAGGGCGGCCGGTTCGCGCGCGCCCAGCTCGAGCAGATCGACATCGCGCGGCGGGTGATCGAGCGGTACCCGGACCGGCTCCAGCCCGCCTTCTCGGCCGCCGATGTCGAGCGGGCCCGGGCCCGCGGACAGATCGCCTCGCTCCTCGGCATCGAGGGCGGCCACGCCATCGAGGGCTCGCTCGGCGCCCTCCGCGCCTACTACGACATCGGCGTCCGGTACATGACGCTCACGCACAACGTCACGCTCGACTGGGCGGACTCGTGCAACGACGTCCGGCGCCACGGCGGGCTCACCCACTTCGGTCGCGAGGTCGTCCGCGAGATGAACCGGCTCGGCATGCTGGTCGACCTCGCCCACACGTCGTCCGAGGTCATGGGTCACGCGCTCGACGTCTCCGCGGCGCCGCTGATCTCGTCCCACTCCTCCTGCCGGGCGCTGACCGACGTCACCCGGAACTTCCCCGACGCCATCCTGCGCCGCCTGCCGAAGAACGGCGGCGTGATCATGATCACCTTCGTCGGGCCGTTCGTGTCACAGGCCGCCGCCGACGCCCGCGCCAGCGCGATCGCCGACATCAGGGCCGAGCTCCACGGGATCGCCGACTCGACGGAGCGCCACCGCCGGGAGCGGGCCCACCTCAGGCGGCAGCGGCTGCCAAAGGCGTCGGTCGCCGACGTCGCCGACCACGTGGAACACGCGAGGCGCCTCGCCGGCGTCGACCACGTCGGCCTCGGCGGCGACTACGACGGGAACGAGGAGTGGCCGGTCGGGATGGAGGACGTCTCGACCTACCCGGTGCTCTTCGCCGAGCTGATCCGGCGCGGCTGGTCGGATCGCGACCTCGCGAAGCTCTCGCGCGGGAACATCCTCCGGGTCATGCGAGAGGCGGAGAGCGTCGCCGCCCGGCTCCGGCGCGGCAGTCGTCCCGCCCGGGGACCCGGCCCACGCTGAGCTCGACACTCGAGGCTCCGCACCCGGAGGCCGTGCCCGGTCTTAGCGCTACCGTAGACGTCTGAACAGCGCATGAGCGCGTCGGCGACAAGTACCTGGTGGGCCTGCGCCGCTCGCCGCGATACGGCGGCGGCACTGGTCGTCTGTGGACTCGCGGTCGGAACAACGACCGCATACGCGTACCACAAGTACCTGGCCCTCGCCTACGGCCATCGGGACTTCCTCTTCTACGCGCAGTTCCAAGCTCGCCTCCTCGACCCAGGGCTGTCCGCCCGCTACGTCGTGAACCCCCACGGAGTCAATTTCCTCACCTTCAGCGGGATGGAGGGCGACAGGAGCCTCCATCAGTCGGTGCATTTCGAACCCGTGAAGTACGTCGAGGCGGTGGCTTTCCGGGTCGCAGGTCTTGTGGGAAGCTTCGCGACACACGCGATCCTCTTCTTCATTCCGGTCGTGTACCTGCTGAATCGGGCCCCGACGAGCCAGCCGTGGGATCGGCCCTTCCGCTGGCTGGTGGCCAGCGTCTACTGTCTCTATCCGTCCGTGCTCCTCCTGCTGAGCTGGGATCTGAGACCATGGGCGCTGTTGCTGCCATTCTTCACGCTAGGCTTCCTGGCACTGCACGTACGAACGCGGCCGGTGGAGGCCGTGACGTTATTCAACCTGACGTTCCTCGCCCGCGAGGAAGCATTGGTGCTTAGCCCGGTGCTGATCTTCTACGCGTTGACCTGTGCCCGTGGCGATGCCGCGCCTCACTACCGGGGGATCGTCCGGGCCCTCGTCCTGAGCTGGATCGTCTGGGTGTGTGTGACGCTCGGCTTCTTCGCGTGGACTGGCTATGAGCACGACAACCTCAAAGGACGGCTCGGGCAGGTTGCCGCCTTCGTCGCGGCGGGCTCCGCGATGGCGGCGGTGCTCCGGCGCGCGCCGGACCGCTTCGCGTCGTGGACACGCCCCCTGGCGCTCTGCCTCGTCCTGGTGCCACTGGCGATGGGACTCTGGGAATACTACGCCAGGTGGCCCGACCTGCGCGGCTGGCTCTACGCACCGCGCCTGACGATATTTGCGGGCTTCGTGCTGCTGCTGTTCGTGCCCGTGTGGGACGCGGCGAGGGCTCGCTGGGTCAAACTTGCCCTGCTGGCTGGGCTCGGCGTAATGGCCGTCGGCGCCGTCGTGGCTCACGCCTGGCCGACGCGGATCTCGGCCTATCGAACGTACCGCGCCAACAGGGCGGCGCTCCGCGACGGGCGCATCGTCTTTGCCCTGCGAGCACACGCGGATCGCATACGGTCCGTCGTCCTGACGGATCGCGACGCGAACCAAGCGTTCTTCGATTTTGAGAACCTCTACGTGCTGGGGGAACGGCCCATGTTGGCCTGGTCCAGGCCACGCGATGCCACCTTGCTCCCCCGGGTCGAGTACATTGCGGTGAGTCTGTGGAACGTCGACAGCGCGCTGCGTGCCGTGCATGCTCTCGGGGCACCAGCCCGGATCGCGGTGCTCGAAGTGAACCCCCGGTTCATCACCTACCGCGTGGTTTGGTGATCGCTGCTTGGAGCGGGCAGCCGTGTCCGAACGAGCCGGATCTCGTGCCGGATGATCACGGGTAGACGGAGCGACCCGCACCTTGCTCGATGCCGCCGCGCCGGGTAGTGTGGCGACCGGGTCAGACGACACGGCCGTTCACCGAACACACGAGGCGCTACCGATGCAGCGGATCACGCGTGAGCAGGCCCGGAAGTATGCCTTCGACTGGCGGGACGAGCCGCTTCTCCGGGTGAAGCCCGGCGAGACGCTCGAGATCGAGACCTACGACGCGAGCACGGGATACTTCCGGACGCCCGAGGACCTCGCCGTCCCCGCCCGGCGCCCGGGGTTCGATCGGGTCCCGCCGCTCGCGAACCCGATCGGCGGCCCAGTGTGGGTCGAGGGCGCCCAGCGGGGCGACACCCTGGTCGTCACGATCGAGGAGATCCTCGTCGACGCCTACTCGTGGATCGCGGTCGGGCCGCGCCGCGGGCCGCTCGGCGAGTCCGCGCGCTGGCCCGAGCTCTCCGGGCGCTACACCACCAAGATCTTCCGCCACACACCGGGCCCGAGCGGGACCACCCGGGACGGCACCCTCCACTTCAGCGACCGGATCAGCTGGCCGATCACCCCGTTCATCGGCACCATCGGCGTCGCGCCCGAGCGCGAGGTGACGACCAGCCTCGACGGCCAGGGCGAGTGGGGCGGCAACCTCGACATCCGCGACGTCGCGCCGGGGAACCGGATCCATCTGCCGGTGTTCCACGAGGGGGCGCGCTTCTACCTGGGCGACGTGCACGCCAGCCAGGGCGACACGGAGTTCACGGGGACGGCCGCCGAGACCAAGTCGACCGTGCGCCTCCACTTCGACCTCGTGAAGGGCCGGCCGGTCCCCTGGATGCGGATCGAGAAGCCGGCGTCGATCGTCTCCGTGTTCGCGTACCGCCCGCTCGAGGTCGCGGTGGAGACGGCCACGATCAACCTCATCGACTGGCTCGTGAGCGACCACGGCTACTCGGCCACGGACGCGTACTGTCTCGTCAGCACGTGCCCCGACTTCCGGATCAACGTCTACCAGATGTGCCGCGTGGGCAAGCTGAGCTACGTCGCCGGCGCCGAGCTCCCCAGGCGCTACCTCTCCGGTCCGGCCGCGTGAGTCCGAGCCCGATCGGCGCCTCCCCTCGCCGCAAGGAGGACGTGCCCCTACTCGAGGGGCGCGGGCGGTTTCTCGACGACCTCCGGCGGCCCGGCACCGCGTACCTGGGCGTCGTGCGGAGCCTCCACGCGCACGCGCGCATTCGTGGCATCGACGCGGACCAGGCGCGCGCGATGCCCGGGGTGACCGTGTACGCCGCCGCCGACCTCCCGGAGGTCGCGCGCGGGATCCCCGCGCCGTTCGGCGGCGCGCCCAGCACCCGCCCCTACGTGCAGAGCATCCTCGCGCCAGAGGTCGTGCGGTACGTGGGCGAGCCGGTCGCTGTCGTGGTCGCGGACGACCCGTATCGCCTCGGCGACGCGATGGACGGGGTGGTGGTCGACTACGACCCGCTCCCCGCGGT
>DATBGA010000119.1:0-12537 GCA_036558225.1 Candidatus Methylomirabilota bacterium
CCGCCGGTCGGTCGGGCCCATGTTGATCTGGTCGTAGCCGTGGGCGCCCGACACCGGGACGAGATACGACACCGTGTCGGCCCCGAGCTCGACGAGGAGGCCGTGGAGGACGCGCGCGACGTCGCGCTCGGTCAGCCCCGGGCGGAGCTCGGGCGCCAGTCGCGCGAACGCCTCGCTCGCGATCTCCCCGATCCGCCGCATCCGGTCGATCTCCGGCGCGCTCTTGACCATGCGCACCGGCCAGATCGCGGGGCCCGCGTCGAGGAGCGGGCCAGACAGCGTGTCACGGATTCGCAGGAAGTCGGCGACCGGCATCTGGACCCGCGTCTCGGGACCGATCTCCGCCGCGACGCGGCCGCGCGGGCCCGCGAGGCTCCGGAGCGCGTCGATGACCAGGCTCACGCCGTCGTCCGCCGGGCGCGGCGCGGGCCACGTCCGCACGTCCTCGAGCCAGGTCGTCGCGCGGACCCCCGGCACGTTGCTCGTCGGCACGACGGCCACCGGCTCGCCCTCGAGCGGGAGGAGGACGTAGCGGGGACGCGTCGGGCTCACCCACGTCTGGCTGTGGAAGCCCGTGAGGTACCGGATGTTCTTCTCGGAGGTGAGGAAGAGGCAGTCGATGGCGAGGGCGGCCATTCGGCGCCGGACGGCGTCGACCCGGCGGCGATACTCCTCCGGCGGGAATTCCCAGCCGGGCGCCGCCGGCGGATGGTCGAGCTGTCCCCGGCTCATGACGCGCCCCCTCCTTGCGGCCCCCGGGCCCGGATGCTACGGTCTCCGCGACACCTCATCCAACCACACGGGAGCTTCCCAGTCGCTCCCACGTGATCCGGGAGCCGCCCCGATGGTGCCGGAACCGGCCTCGCGAGAGGCCCCGCCCGCTCCGTTCGACCTCGTGATCCACGCCGGGCGCGTGGTCTGCCCGGCGACGGGGCTCGACGGGCCCGGCGCGGTCGCCGTCGCCGGCGGCCGGATCGCGGCGGCGGGACCGCACGTCGACGGGCCGGCGCGCGAGGCGCTCCGGTTCCCGGACGCCGTCGTCCTCCCGGGGCTGGTGGACCTCCACGCGCATCCGGGCCACGGCGAGTCGCGGTACGGCGTCGATCCCGACCTTCACCTCCTGCCGTTCGGGACGACGACCGTGCTCGCCCAGGGGGAAGCCGGCGCCCTGAACCTGGCGCGCTACCTCGACGTCGTGATCGCGCGCGCTCGCACGCGGGTCCGGCTCGCGGTCAACATCTCGCGCCGCGGGGAGGCCACGCCGTGCGGGTCCTGCGAGACGCGGGAGGACGTGGACGCCCGGGCCTGCGCCGCAGCCATCGAGGCGGCTCGCCGTCAGGCGAGCCAGGCGATCTGGGGCGTCGCGGTGAACGTGAGCCAGGCCACCTGCGGGCGCACCGAGCCGCGGGCCGTGCTGGAGGCCGGCCTCGCCGCGGCGAGCGAGACCGGGCTCCCGCTCCTGTTCGGGCCGCGGCGCGCCGACGACTGGGCCCTGAAGGACCAGCTCGCGCTCCTCCGCCCGGGCGACGTCGTGACGTACTGCTTCAGCGACTGCCCGGAAGGCCTGGTCGCGGAGGACCGAGTCCGCGACGAGGTCTGGGTCGCCCGCGAGCGGGGCATCCGGTTCGACGTGGGCCACGGGATGGGCTCGTTCAGCTTCCGGGTGGCGGAGCGGGCCATCCGTGAGGGCTTCCTCCCGGACACCATCTCGACGGACCGGTACCGGCGGCACCTCGGTCTCGCGCCGCGCCACGATCTCCCGCGCACGCTTTCCAAGCTCCTCGCGGCGGGCATGGCCGAGCGCGACGCCTTCGCGCGCGTGACGGCGCGGCCGGCGGCGATCCTCGCCCTCGGCGGCGAGGCGGGGATCCTCACGCCCGGGGCCGCCGCCGACCTCACGGTGCTCGCCTGGAACCCGGCCGCCGCGCCGCTCCGCGACACGAGCGGGGCGGAGCGCCCGGGCGGCGCCTGGGAGCCCGTCCTGACCGTGCGCGCGGGCGCGCTGATCCGCCCCGCGTCGAACGGGGCGAGAGGGCCGGCGTGACACCGTCCCGCTGGGAGCGGTGGAAGAACGACCAGGCGGTCCTCGCCGCGCTGTTCCTCCTGCCGACCCTGCTCGTCCTCGTGAGCGTGGTCGTCTACCCCTTCGGCGACGCCGTCTGGATCAGCTTCGAGGCGAAGCAGGCGGGCACGCCGGGCCGATTCATCGGGCTCCAGAACTACGTGGAGCTCCTCGGCAATCCCGTCTTCTTCCAGATCGTCGGGAACACGATCTTCTACACGGGCGTCGCGGTCGCCACCAAGTTCACGCTCGGGCTCCTGGCGGCGCTCGTGCTCGCCCCCGAGCGGCGGCTGAACGGCCTCTACCGCACCGTCCTGTTCGTCCCCTGGGCGGTGCCGACGGTGATCGCCGCGCTGAACTGGCGCTGGGTGTACGACGAGTTCAGCGGCATGCTGAACAACGTGCTCCTCGCCATGGGCCTCACGCACAACGTCGTGGCGTGGCTGGCGGAACCCCGCCTGGCCATGTGGTGCGTCATCGCCGTCGCCGTCTGGACCGGCACGCCGTTCTACACGATGAGCTTCCTGGCGGGGCTGCAGGCCATTCCCAAGGAGCTCTACGAGGCGGCGCGCCTCGACGGCGCGTCCACCCTCCAGGAATTCCGCTACGTGACGGTGCCGGGGATGCAGGCGATCTTCCTCGTCACCGTCATGCTGTCGACCGTGTTCACCTCGACGAGCCTCGTGATCGTCAACGTCCTCACGAACGGCGCGCCCGCCGAGCGCACGAACATCCTCCCGAACTTCTCGTTCAACCTGGCGATGGGCACCGGCCGCCTCGGGATCGCGTCGGCCGTCAACATGATCTTCTTCCCGCTGCTGATCCTCGTCATCCTCGGCCTGAGCCGGCGCCTCCTGGCGGCGCGCGCGAGCTGACCGATGGCCGTGACCTCGAGCATGCGCGGCCTCCGTCGCCTCCGAGCGCTGGCAGCCTATGCCGTGCTCCTCGTGCTGGCCGTGTGGACCCTCGGCCCGCTCTACTGGATGGTGACGACCTCCTTCAAGACGAACGCCGAGGTGTACGGCACCACGGCGACCCTGTGGCCGCGGCATCCGACCCTGGCGAACTACCGGGTCCTGTTCACCAAGACCCCGTTCGCCGTGTACTTCCAGAACAGCACCCTCATCGCGCTCGCCACGACGGCGGTGACCGTCCTGACCAGCGCCTTCGGCGCCTACGCCCTGGTCCGCCTGCGCTTCCCGGGCCGCCGGCTTCTCGCGCGGGTCCTCGTGTACACCTACCTCGTGCCGCAGTCCCTCCTGTTCATCCCGCTCTTCACGATCCTGGTGAACGCGGGGCTGTCGAACACGCGGACGGGCCTCGTGCTGACGTACCTCGGGTTCACCGTGCCCTTCTGCACCTGGCTCCTCATGGGGTACTTCCTCTCGGTGCCGGTGGAGCTGGAGGAGGCGGGGCTCGTCGACGGCTGCAGCCGCCTCGGCGTGCTGTTCCGGATCGTGATGCCCGTGACCCTCCCGGCCCTCGCCGTGACCGCCTTCTTCTCGTTCACGCTGTCGTGGAACGAGTACCTCTACGCCTCGGTGTTCGTCTCCGACGTGAACGCCAAGACCATCCCCACCGGCATCCCCAGCTTCATCATCGAGGACGTGTTCTTCTGGGGGCCGATGATGGCCTCCACCGTGCTGAGCGTGATCCCGCCGCTGGCCGTCTACTTCCTCTTCCAGCGGTGGCTGCTGACCGGACTCACCCTGGGCGCCGTCAAGGGCTGACGCCGCCCGCTCCCGAACCCCTGACGCGGAGGACCGTGTGATGGACTCCCCGAAGCTCACCCGACGGACCATCCTGAAAGCCGGCGCGGGCGCGGCGGCGTTCGCCGCCACCACCAACATCTTCACGCCGCTCAAGACCTTCGCCGCGCGGGACCAGAAGCTCGTCTTCTGGCTCCAGCCGAACTTCAACCCCACCGCCGACAAGATCCTGGAGGACCAGACGCGGGCGTTCGCGAAGCAGGCGGGCCTGAAGGACTCGGAGCTCCAGATCCTCAAGGTGCCCGGCGGCGAGATCCCGACGCGGATGGCCGCCGCCCTCGAGGTCAACGCGCCGCCCGACGTGACGCGGCTCGAGGAGGGGTACGTCGCGCGCATGCGGGCGCAGAAGGCGCTCCTCGACATCACCGACGTCATGGGGGAGATGAAGAAGGTCCCCGGCGGCGTCAACGGGGCCGTCGTCGGCCTGACCGAGGAGGGCGGGCGCAACTTCGCGGTGCCCATGGGCCTGAACCCCGTGGTCATCCACGCGCGCATGGATCTCCTGGAGCAGGCCGGGTACAGCACCTTCCCGGAGACCTGGGAGAAGTTCATCGAGGCGTCGCTCAAGCTCAACAAGCCGCCGTTCTACGCCTACGGCATGGCGCTCGGCACCTCGCCGGGCAACGACAGCAGCGAGGACATCATGGCGGTGGTGTGGGCGCAGGGCGGCAACCTGATCGACAAGCAGAACAAGGTGGTCTTCAACTCGCCCGCCGCGGTCCAGGGCTTCCAGCTGATCAAGGACATGTACCTGAAGCACCAGATCATCCCGAAGGGCACCCTCAGCTGGGACAACTCCGGCAACAACAAGGCCTACCAGTCGAAGCAGGTCGCGGTCATCTACAACCCGCCGAGCGTCTACTCCTACCTGCTCCAGGAGGACAAGGAGCTGGCGGCGAAGACCGGGATCTTCGCGGCACCGGGCGGCCCCGGCGGCCGGATGAAGCGCGTCTACTGCGACTACTATGGCGTATTCAAGGCGAGCCCGTACCCCGACATCGCCAAGGGCCTCGTGCGCCACTTCATGGACCCCAAGAACTACAACGAGTTCATCACCGGCACGGCGTCGCGGTACCTGCCCGTCTACCCGAAGCTCCTGGACGACCCGTTCTGGACCTCGAAGAAGGAGTTCGCCGGGCTCATCCAGATCGGCCGCGAGGGCGAGACGATCGCGCGGGCGGGTGTCATCACGGCGGCGCTCGGCGAGGTGATCGCGCAGTCGCTCCTCGCGAAGTCGGTCCAAACCGTGCTGGTCAACAGCGTCGACCCCGCGGAGGCGGTGGCCAAGGCCCACGCGGAGATCGTGGCGATCTACAAGCGCTTCAACGAGCCGGTCTAGACCGGTCGCCGTCTCCCTGACCGCGCTCCCCGCTCCGACCGGTCGCCAGGCCGGCGGAGCGGGGCCCCGCGGGCCCGCCGGCACCACCGGCGCCATCGCGCGCCTCAGGGCCCGAAACTGGGGCAAGCCCGGCACGTGGGACCGGGACCCTCGCCGCGCGCCGGGGATCGGCTAGCGGCGCGGCCAGCGCCCGGGGACGCCCAGGCCCAGCCGCTCGGCCATCCGCCCGGCGGACGCCCGCGCCTCGGCGATCACCGACGCCTCCCGGACGCGAGTGGAGCGGCCGCCCCGGAGCACGACCCGGCCGTTGACCAGCACCGTGTCCGCGGTGGGGCCGTGTCCCAGGGTGACGAGCTGGTGCGCGGGATCGACCCCCGGTCCGAGCTCCACCGCGTCGGCCTGCCGCACGACGAGGTCGGCGCGCTTGCCGGGCTCGAGACTGCCGATGAGCCGGTCGAGGCCCGCGGCGCGCGCGGCGCCGAGCGTGGCCATCTCGATGGCATCCTCCGAGGTGATCGGCTGGCCCACCTCGGTCGTCAGGTGGACCGCCAGGAACGGCGCGTCGCCCACCGTGCTCTGGCGCGCCGAGTCGGTGCCGAGGGCGACGCTCGCGCCCCGGCGCCGCATCTCCGGGATGCGCGTCGGCAGCCGGAGCGGCGTGCCCTTCTGGAGGTAGGGAAGCGGGCACCAGACGATCGACAGTCCGGAGCCGAGGATCGGCTCGACGTCCCCGTCGCGGATCACGTTCATGTGGACGAACGTCGCGTTCCGCCCGAGGACACCCAGGTCCCGGAGGTGGGCGAAGCGCGGGCGCCCCAGGCGCGCCTCCATGGCCGCGGCCATGTCGAGGTCGTAGCCCAGGTGGGAGTTGAGCACGACGCCCTCACGGTCGGCGAGGGCCTTGGCCGCCCGCAGGAGCTCGTCGGAGGCCGTGCCCTCCCCGTAGAGCGCGACGTGGCCGTGGAGGATGCCGTCGGTGTCGCGGTTCCTGTGGAGCTGCCCGCCCAGGAGCCGGAGCGACCGCTCGCGCGTCGGCGGCACGCGCGCGAACAGGCTCGGGCTCCTGAGCCCCGCGATCCCGTCCATGAGGGACGGATCGTCCCAGAGATAGGGGTCGGCGAGCGAGCAGCGGACCCCCGTGGCCTCGGCCGCGGCGGCGACGGCGTCCGGCTCGAACGCGCTGCCGGGCTCCACGAAGGCCGTGTAGCCGTGGCGCAGGAGCTCGAGGCAGCCGAGCGCGGCGGCCGCCTGCTCGTCCTCGGGCCGGAGCGCGGCCTTCCAGTCGGCGTAGTTCGGCCCGGTCCCCCCGCCCCGGCTGCTGTCCCCCTGGAAGAAGCCCCGGCAGGTATGGGCGTTGATGTGGAGGTGGGCGTCGATGAAGCCCGGGTGGACGATGCCGCCTCCGGCGTCGACCACGTCGGACGCGCCCCAGCGTGGCAGCACCTCCGCCTCCGGCCCGACCGCGGCGATCGTGTGGCCGCGCACCGCGACGGCGCCCGCGGTGTAGATAGTGCGGCGCGCGTCGAGCGTGAGGACCTGCGCGCCCTTGACGATCAGGTCGCAAGGCTCCGGGGCGGCCGTCACGCAGCGGGGTCTCGCCCGCGGGCGGGCGTCAGGCGCTCGCGCCCGGCGGGGCGCTCCGGTGCCAGCGCTCGAGGACCTCCGGGTCGATCTCGACGCCCAGGCCCGGCCCCTCGGGCGGATAGGCGTAGCCGCCCTCGATGCGCAGCGGGCGGGCCAGGAGATCCTCGGCGTGATAGAGGACGCCGCAGGTGTCGCTGTCGGGCCCGAGGTTCGGCATGGCGACGCCGAGGTGGATCTGGGCCGCGGTGCCGATGCCG
This sequence comes from Candidatus Methylomirabilota bacterium, assembly GCA_036558225.1. Taxonomy (GTDB): domain Bacteria; phylum Methylomirabilota; class Methylomirabilia; order Rokubacteriales; family DASRDR01; genus DASRDR01. The sequence goes on from DATBGA010000119.1 coordinate 7,012, forward strand.
AACTCCGGCATGCTGCCGATCATGCACGGCATCCCCGCCGCGTCGCAGAGCGTGAAGATGCGGCTCGCGCCGAGGAGTCCCCCGGCCTCGGTGACGTAGACGTTGGCGATGTCGGCGGCGCCGCGCCGGATCACCTCCATCGCGTCCCGCGGGGTGCGGATGCTCTCGTCGGCCATGAGCGGCACGCCGATCGCGCGGCGCACCTCGGCCATGGCATCGAGCTCGCGCGGCGGGAGCGGCTGCTCGACCAGCTCGAGGTCCCACCGCTCCATGGCCCGGATGAGGCGGATCGCCTCCTTGGCGGTCGGCCAGGCCATGTTGGCGTCGACGCGGAGCCGCACCTCCGGCCCGATCGCCTCCCGCACCCGCGCGACGGCCTCGACGTCCTGCGCCGGGTCGTTCCCGACCTTCACCTTGACCGTGCGATGGCCCTCGCCGACGCGTTCGCGGGCGAACTCCGCCATCGCCTTGGGGTCGCCGAACGGCACCGAGTAGCTCAGGGGGATGCGATCCCGCACCCTGCCGCCGAGGAGCGCGTAGACCGGCGCCCCGAGCGTCTTCCCCAGGATGTCCCAGAGCGCCATCTCGATCCCGGCCTTCGCCTCCTCCACGCCGTCGAGCGCCCGGTCCATCTTCTGCACGAGGTAGGCGATGCGGCGGGGATCCTCGCCCAGCACGGCGGGGGCGAGCGCGGCCTCGACGTCCCGCGCCAGGAGGCGGCCCCGCCGCTTGAACACGGAGGAGATCTCGCCGAGGCCGGTGACGCCGGCGTCGGTGTCGACGTACACGACGGCGTGCTCGGACACCGCCGCCAGGCCGAGGGCGGTGCGGGTGGCGGCGCCGTAGGCGGGGCGGCGCGGGCCCCACACGACGACGGTCCGGACGGCGGTGATTCTCAGCGGGGCCGTCACGGGGCTACGGCGCCGCCGGTCGCGTCAGACGCCTTCCTGCGGCGCGGCGTCGCCCGAGCCGTCCTCGTCCTGCTCCGCCGGATCGGGGTCCATCGCGTCCGGATACCTCACCGGGACGTTCTGCGCGACCCACAGCTTCCAGTCGCTCCACGCGTGATCGAGCTCGTGGAGGAACGCCCCGCGCTTCTCCGCCGGCGGCAGCCGCCGGTCGACGACGATCGTGCGGGTGTCCACGTCCCACTCGGCGGCGCGGTCGTCCTTGTCCGGCGGGGCCTGGACGACCGAGATCTCGTACCCGAAGGGCAGCTCGACCTTCCGCGGGAGCCGGTAGATGGAGCTCTTGACCGGGGCGGAGTCCATCATGGCCGGCACGCGCGGGAGGGCCTGGACGGGGTCGGAGCCATGCCCGCGAGGATACTGGCGCCCTCCCACAGCGTCAAATACCGGGCAGCCTCGATCGCCGACCGGGGCCAGGATCGCGCGGGCGCGGGCGCCCGGTGATCAGGTGTAAGTAGCTGACTTAATAGTGATTCCGTCCTGGCTTCGGAGTCGAACTCGGGCGCGCGCGAGCGTCGGCCGAGGCCTGCCCGACCCTGGGTCGACTGCGGCGACCGGCGAATGGCGCGGGGCGCTCCGCCTGGCCCCCTCCCCTGGGGTCGAAGCGACCGCCGAAGCGCGCCCCGGCTTCGATGGGCGACCTCGCCGGAGCCACTGACCGCCGCCAGGGCTCGCCGCGCGCGTCGAGGTGCGCCGCGCGGCCGAGCTCGTCACCGCGCAGTCCCACGGGCGCCTTGCCGGAGGGGCGAAGGACCCGCGCCGCCGCGCCAGACGTCCGGCTCCTGCGCCATCGGCTCGCGCGGCAGGATCATCGACGACGACGAACGCGCGGCCTGCCTCCCGGCGCTTGGCCTGCCTGCGAGGCGCGTGTCCGTCCGCTGCTCGAGGCGTTCGTCGGACCGGCCAGCGACCCGGCCCGAGCCGCGGCACCGGGCGCGACAGGACCTCTCGCCCCGCGCCCGTCCGTGCGCTATCGTCGGGGCGGGGCGGCGCCGGACGGCGCCGTCCGCGTGGGAGCCTCGACCGATTACCGGCCAAGGGAGCCAGGGGAGGGAGACCGGAATGACTGGCAGCATGCCGCGGGGAGTGGCCATCGTCATCGCCGTCATGTTCGCGATCGGTCTCGCCGGGCCCGCCCTGGCCCAGAAGAAGCTCGAGGGCATCCCGCTCGTGTGGAAGCCGAGCAACAAGAAGAGCTCGGGAACGATGGACCTGGCGGGACTCGCGGACGTGAAGGTCCAAGTGGATCCGTTCGTCGACACGCGGGACAACAAGGCGAAGATCGGCGAGAACCAGGAGGACCAGCCCTACAAGCCGGTGACCACCTCGGGCAGCGTGGCCGACTTCTGCACGCAGAACTTCCGGAGCATCATGAAGCTGTATGGCATCACCGTGGTCCCATCCGGCGGCGACGTCGTCGTCGGAGGCGAGGTCCTGGAGTTCATGGTGATCGAGACGAGCACCTACAAGGGCGAGGTCCGCCTGAAGCTCACCGTGAAGAAGCAGGGGAAGTCGCAGTGGGCCGGCCTGGCCGCGGGCACGTCGACCCGCTGGGGGCGCTCCTACAAGGACGAGAACTACTACGAGACGCTCAGCGACTCCCTCCTGGAGGCCTCGACGAAGGCCATCGAGGACCAGGGGTTCCGCAAGGCGCTGGGCGCCAAGTGACCGCGCGGGCCGGCGCGTGAGGGGCGGTTCCTCGCCCGGGCTCACGGCCCGAGCGGCGCGCGAGAAGAGCGCTCGAGCCGCCGACCGCTCGAGCCCCGATGCCCAGCCGGACGGCGGAGCGACCGGGCGGGCGGATCCTACTCGCCAGGATCGCCGGGCGCCTCTAGGAGCGTCGGCCCGGTGATCGAGCTGGTCGCGGTTCCGCATCCGGTCAGGCTCACGGTCAGGAGCCCGATCATCATGATGGACAGGACGAGCGTGCGTCGCATTTCGCTGCCTCCTCGAAGATTCGCGTCTCGCGGGGCGACGCACGGTCTCTACGCGTAGCCCGAAACGCCCACGGAGGTGCAAGGCGCGTGCCCCTCGGCGGCCGCACGGGGTGGCCTGTAGATTCAAGCGGATGCAGCACGCTCTCTGTCCGGCGAGACGTGAGCGAGTGCCTAAACGCGGCTGGCGGGACGATGGGCTGACAATTCCCGCCCGACGCCAGCCTGTCGGCAGGGCGCCCGGGAGATCGACAGGCGGCGCGCCGCGAGCCCTCCCTGACCGCCGCGGCCGACGGGGCCAGCTTCGCCACTTCGGTCGAACACTGACGAAAGGACGCGACCATGCCGACCGTTGAGCATCGCGGCGCCACCATCCACTACGAGGAGTTCGGCCGGGGCTTCCCGATCCTCACGTTCGCCCCGGCGGGGCTCCAGTCGACGATCGCGGTCTGGGGTCAGCCCTCCGCCCCCATCAACCCGACGACGGAGCTCGCCCGGAGCTTCCGCGTGATCGCGATGGACCAGCGCAACGCCGGTGGCCGGTCCCGCGCGCCGATCACCGCGCAGGACAGCTGGGATGCCTACACGGCCGATCACATCGCGGTGCTGGACCACCTGCAGATCGATCGCTGCCACCTCTACGGCCAGTGCATCGGCGGGTCGTTCATCCTGAACCTCTTGAAGAGGCAGCCCGCGCGCGTCGCGTCCGCCGTGCTCGCACAGCCGATCGGGCGCGTGGGCGCGATGCCGCCCGGCCGCTCCGCGCGCTTCGACGCGTGGGCCGAGTCCCTCACGGATCATCCGGAGGCGACCACGCCCGTGCTGGACGCGCTCTACCGGAACCTCTACGGCCCCGGGTTCGTGTACTGCGTGGACCGCGCGTTCGTGTCGACGGTGACGACACCGTGCCTGGTGCTCGCGGGTAACGACGAGGCGCACCCGCTCCCGATCTCCGAGGAGCTGGCCAAGCTCCTGCCCAACTGCGAGCTCGTTCGCGAGTGGAAGACGGGCGGGGCGCTCACCTCGGCGCGAGCGCGCGTGAAGGAGTTCCTGGCGCAGCACACCCCGTAGCTTTCCGCCGGCCCGATCGGGTACCTCGTCAGCCCTGCATCGTGAGGCCGCCCGAAACGCTGATCGTCTGCCCGGTGATGTACGCCGCGTCGTCGCTGGCGAGGAACGCCACGATCCCCGGGTAGTCCTCGGGCGAGCCGAGGCGCTTCATCGGGATCGCGCGCTTGAGGCCTTCCAGGATCTTCGCGCCGGCGGGGCCCTCGGTGAAGCTGCGCAGGATCGCGGTGTCGGTCGGACCCGGACACACCGTGTTCAGCCGGATGCCCCTGCCCGCCAGCTCCCGCGCGAGCGTCTTGGTGAACGCGATCACCCCACCCTTGCACGCCGAGTAGACCGCCTCGCCGGAGGACCCCACCCGCCCGGCGTCGGAGGCAATGTTCACGACCACGCCGCGCCCGCGCGCGGCCATCCGCCTGAGCACCGTGTGGTGCATGTTGAGCGGACCGTAGAGGTTGACGCGGATCACCCGGTCCCAGAACGCGGGCTCCGTGTCGAGGAAGTTGGCGGCGCGGTCCCAGCCGGCATTGTTGACCAGGACGTCCACCGGCCCGCGGGTCCGCTCGAGCGACTCGACCGCCCGCTCGACCGCCGCATGGTCGGCGATGTCGACGACCTCCACGGCCGAGTGGCCGCCCTGCGCCTGGATCTCGCTCGCGCAGCCGAGCGCGCCGGTCTCGTCGAGGTCGAAGATGCCGACCGTAGAGCCCTCGGCCGCGAGCCGGAGCGCGATCGCGCGCCCGATGCCGTTCGCCGCGCCGGTCACCAGCGCCACCCTGCCTCCGAGTCCGCGCATGGTCCTCCTCCTTCGAGCGTCGCACCGGGCCACAGGATCGCGCGGAGCGTCGCCCGCCCCGCGAGCCATCGAGGCCCGGGGCCGAGACGACCATTGGCCGCGGGCCGGGACGCCAGCCGCCCGGTGGACCGGCATGTCGGCCGGAGCTGCCGCCACTCCGCCGGGGTGATCGGGACGAGGCGCGCGGCCTCGCAGTCGGGGGGTTACCGTCCTCGCCCAGGCAGCCCGCCGGGCAAACGCCCCCCGCAGATGTCTTCGTCGTACGGGTCGCTGCTCCCGAGGTGAGTCACGCCGCGGCGTCAGACCGATCAAAACCCAAACGAGCACCGAGCCGAGACTAGCGGATCATCCGACACCCTGGCTCGCGCTCCACAGTGATCCGGGTGCACCGTGGCGCACCCGGCGATCGAGAAGAGCACGATCGCCAGCCCTAGGATCGTGATCAGCGGCTGTCGAGCACGCATCTCGCGGCGACCATCGACGACCTCACCGGCCCGCAGCAGGATTCGCCACAGCTTCCCACACCGGGACCCGTGAAGTCCACGGGAGACGGTGGCGCGCCTGGAGGGAATCGAACCCCCGACCCACGGCTTAGAAGATCGGATCCGGGCGCGACGCCCCCCGACGTCTTCGGGCCAACCCCATGAAAGTAGGGGTCGTCGGCCTCACGGTCTTTGGACCGTGTTGGGGCACGTTGGGGCTGGTTCCCGGACAGAACCCGGACAATGACGGGCCAGTCCGGTCCCGTCGCGACCAAGCG
>DATBGA010000120.1:0-4816 GCA_036558225.1 Candidatus Methylomirabilota bacterium
GCGTCGTCGTCGAACGCGGGCGCGATGCCCTCTGGATCCTCGGGCCGGGAGCGAACCTCGAACCCGCGGCGCTTTCGGTCCCGGGGCGGGCCGGATCGGGAGGTCCGCTGGACGTCGCGGCCGAGATCCTGCCGAATGGGCCCGACCGCCCGGACACCTCGCCGAACGAGGTCTGGTTCGACGCGACCCTGCTCCGTGTCGAGCCAGCCGCCGGTGGATCATTCGACGCCGGCCTCGTCGTGCGGCCGCGGCGGCTGGCCGAGCGCATGATGCCGTTCGGCGCGACGGAGGCCGTGCGGCTGACGAAACTCCTCGCCGGAGCCGGCGTCCCTCGGCATGCGCGGGCCCGCTGGCTGGTCGTCGTCCGCGGGGGCGAGGTGCTCTGGCTGGTGGGGGTCCGACGCGGTGCCACCGCGCCGCTCACCGGGGCGACGCGGCATGTGCTGCGGCTCCGGGTGGCGCCGGAGCGCCCCCCTGGCCTTCCTCCAAGCGACGCCGTATGATACGGCTCCGTTTCCTCCGGGAGCTCCAGGCGGTCGAGTCCACCCACTCGCGGCAGGAGGGGCCTGGCGTGCACGCGGTCGTCGTGCCCGGCATCCGCTAGCGCCCGTCGGCCTGCTCGCTCGTGCCCTCCCAAACCGACCCCCGCCCGGTCGTGCTCGTCGTCGACGACGAGCCCGGAGTGCGCGCCTCCGTGAAGATGGTGCTCGGCGGCGTCTGCGACGTGCTCGAGGCCTCGGACGGACCGGCCGCGCTCGAGGCGGTCCGGAGCGGCGACGTCGACGTGTGCCTCCTCGACGTCCGGCTCCCGGGCATGGAAGGGATCGAGGTGCTGGAGCGGCTGAAGCGCCTCGATACCGGGTTGGAGGTCGTCCTCGTCACCGCCGTCCGCACCGTGCGGACCGCGGTGGAGGCGATGAAACTCGGCGCGTACGACTATCTGACGAAGCCGTTCGCAGTCGACGACCTGCGGAGCATCGTCAACCGGGCGCTCGAGCGCCGCGCCCTCCAGCGTGAGGTGCGGTATCTCCGCGACGAGCTAGCGCGCCACGAGGGGTTCGATCAGCTGGTGGGCCGGTCTCCGGCGATGCGGCGCGTCTACGAGATCGTCCGTCAGATCGCCGACACCTCGGCGACCGTGCTCATCACGGGGGAATCGGGCACGGGCAAGGAGCTGATCGCGCGCGCGATCCACCGGCAGGGCGGGCGCCGGGACCGCCCCTTCGTGGCGGTGAACTGTGCGGCGCTGCCGGCAGAGCTGCTCGAGTCGGAGCTGTTCGGGCACGAGCGGGGCGCGTTCACGGGCGCGCACGCCCGGAAGCTCGGGAAGTTCGAGGTGGCGCACACCGGCACGCTGCTCCTGGATGAGGTCGGGGCCCTCCGGCTCGATCTCCAGCCGAAGCTTCTGCGGGCCCTCCAGGAGCGAGAAATCGAGCGGGTCGGAGGCAGCCGAGCCATCGGGATCGACGTCCGGATCATCGCCGCCACGAATGCCGATCTCCGCCAGGCGGTGACGGCCGGCCGGTTCCGCGAGGACTTGTTCTACCGCCTCCACGTGGTGCCAATCGCCGTGCCTCCCCTCCGCCACCGCCGCGAGGACGTCGCGCCCTTGGCGCGGCACTTCATGGCGAAGTACGCGCGGCAGTTCGGCAAGACGGTGACCGACCTGTCGCCGGGCGCGCTTGACGCTCTTGAGCGCTACCACTGGCCCGGCAACGTGCGCGAGCTCGAGAACATCGTCGCGCGCTCCGTCGCGCTGGCCAGCGAGCCCATCGTCCAGCTCGATCAGATTCCGCTCGACGTGGCGCTGGCGCCGGCGGAGGCCACCGCCGAGGACCAGCTCAACCTGCGCGAGGCCCGCCACGAGGTGGAGCGGCTGCTCATCCTGCGCGCGCTCGACCGAGCCCGCGGCAACCAGACGGTCGCCGCGCGACTTCTCGGCATGCACCGGAACACGCTGCTGGTGAAGCTGGCGCAGCTCGGCCTGCGCGCGCCCGAGACGGGCGGCGCTCAGCCGGCGAGCAACTCGTAGCAGACGCTCCAGAGCCGGAGCAGGTCCGCCAGCCGGTGCCCGGCGGGCGCCTGGCCTTCCACGTGGCCGATCAGCCCCACCAGGACTAGCCGCGAGCGCCCCGCTGTCGCGGCGGCGAGCCGACTGCTCTCCGAGAACGGGATCGCGGGATCGTCGCGGCCGTGGACCAGGAGGAGCCGGGCCGGGCCCCGTCCGAGGTGCCGCGCCGGCGAGAGCGTGTCGAGGAGGTGGCGCGTCTCGAGCGGCAGGGCATCGAGGAGGGCATCCACGCGTCCCGGGTCACGGTTCTGGATGAGGGCCAGGATCCCGCGCCCCCCCGGCCCCGGCTCGCCCGGGGCCGGGCGCCCGGCGAGCACGTCCATCAGGATGGCGCGATCGCGCGGATCGGGCACGAGGTCCGGGTTCCACGCGAGGAAGCCGGCGGCGAGGGCGGGATCGACGACCGCGCGGCCGGCGCTTGCGCCGAAGGCGTACGCGCCCGTCGTGAAGTACCGGACGAGCTCGCGGGCCTCGCCGTACCCTCCGAGCGCCAGGAGGAGGTTGACGCGCTCCGCCACGCCCGGCGCGTCGAGCGCCAGCGCGACCGGCCCGAGCCCGACGCTCACCGAGATGATCGTGACCGGCCCGCGTCGCACGTGCGGATGCGCGGTGAGGCGCTCGAGCGTCGCCCGGACGACATCGGCGTCGTCCGGCCGGAGGTGCTGAGCCCGAAGGGCGGGGAGCTCGGGCACGGCCACCAGGAACCCGGCGCGGGCGAGCCGGTCGGCCGTCCAGACGAGACGGCTGTCCCGCTTGCCGTCGGGCGTGAGCCCGTGCACCAGGATGAGGCCCGGCCGCGGCCCGACGTCTCGGCCGCCCGGGTGCCACAGGTCCACCTCCGCCGTTCCCCGGCCCGCGAGGGCCTCGACGACGGGCGGCGGCGTCGTTTGCGAGAGCCACGGCTGCTGCCCCTGGGTCAGGAACTCGATCAGGAACGAGAGCCCGACCGCGCCGGACGAGACGCGGATCATGACGGGCGCGGCCAGAACGGTGACGGCGGCGGCGAGTGCCCACGCCGCGAGCAGCCGGACGACCGGCCAGCGGCGCATCAGCGACGGCAGCGGCGAGAACGACTCGCGGTCGCGCCGCCCGAGATCAGCGAGAACGGTCCCGGCGGAGGAGGTCGGAGCCCGGAGCGGTTACCGCTCCGGGTTGATGCACTTGACGAGGCACCACCCGCGCAGCAGGTTGACGCGGCGGACCACCTCGGGCGTGAGGCCGACGGTCTTCAGGAGAGGATCCAGGACGAGGTTCGTCTTCCAGCCGAGGTGCGCGCAGACCGGCGCCAGCGCGTCCTCGATCCGTCGCATCACGGGATTCCGGCTCCGGAAGTGATTCAGCATGACGATGGTGCCGCCCGGCTTCGTGACCCGCCGCATCTCGCGGAGGACCGCCACGGGGTCGGGCACCGCGCTGATGGTGTAGGTCGCCAGCGTGGCATCGAACTCCGCGTCCCCGAAGTCGAGCGAGGAGGCGTCCATCACCTTCAAGGTGACGCCACTCATCCGGAGCTCCTGGACACGCTCCTGGGCCTTCCGGAGCATGCCCTCGGACAGGTCGATCCCGACGAGGTTCACGTCCCGGGGGTAGAGGGGCAGGTTCAGGCCCGTGCCGATGCCGACCTCGAGCACCCGGCCCTTGAGCTCGGGACCGAGCATCCGCATCGCAGCGATCCGGCCCGGCTCGAAGATCTTCTTGAAGAGGAAGTCGTAGACCGGGGAGTAGAAGTCGTACGCTCGCCGGACCTGGCCCTCCTCAAGCGAAACGTCCACGCTTCCCCCTTCTGCGTCCGGCTTCAGACGCAAGACACGCCATTTCTATCACGCCCGTCCTGACCTGCCAAGGGAGAATTTCCCCCATGAACACCAATACATCCATGATAAACCGAACCGCGCTGGCGCCTAGGTGGGCCGGAGGAAGCGGAGGAGGAGGGTGGCGAGGCCCAGGAAGGAAAGAAAGCCAGAGCAGTCCGTGAAGGTCGTGACCACGACGCCGGTAGCGACCGCCGGGTCGACGCGGAGCATCTTCAGGACGACCGGTACCAGGGTTCCCGCCAGGGCCGCGACCAGCATGTTGGTGATCATCGCCACGCCGAGGATGAGCCCGAGGAGCGGGTCGCCCTTCCAGTAGTAGGCGATCAGGCCGGCCACGGTGCCGGCGGCCGCGCCGTTCGCGAGCCCGATCAGGGCCTCCCGGAGCAGGACCTTGCGGGTGTTGGCCAGGGTGAGGTCGCCGAGCGCCATGGCCCGGACGATGACGGTGAACGTCTGGATCCCGGCATTCCCGCCCATGCCCGCCACGATCGGCATGAACACGGCCAGGGCGGCCAGAGCCTGGATCGACGGCTCGAAGAGACCCACGACGGTGGCGGCCAGCACCGCGGTCGGCAGGTTCACGAGGAGCCAGAACAGCCGCCGTCGGACCACCTTGGAGGTCGGGTCGAAGATCGTCTCGTCCGCGGAGACGCCGCCGAGCCGGTGGATGTCCTCGGTGGCCTCCTCGTGGATGACGTCGATCACGTCGTCGATGGTGACGGTGCCGAGGAGGCGGTTGTTCCGGTCCACGACGGGCACCGCGAGCAGGTGGTGCCGGGTGACCAGGCGCGCCACCTCCTCCTGGTCGGTGTCGGCGGTGACGCTCACCACGTCGGTGCGGCGGATCGCGTGCACCGCCGTCGACGGGTCCGCGGTGATCAGCCGGCGCAGGGGCACCAGGCCGACCAGGTGGTCGTGGTCGTCCACGACG
>DATBGA010000121.1:0-77614 GCA_036558225.1 Candidatus Methylomirabilota bacterium
GAAATGCCGGTTCAGCAGGAGCGCGAGCCACATGCCGAGGCCGAGCTTCCCGACGGTGGCGATCGCCGTGTACACGAAGGTGTTGTAGGCAGCCCGCTGGAAGATCGAGTCGTTCCAGACCTTGGCGAAGTTCTTCAGGCCCACGAAAACGCCGGGGACGCCGACGGTGGCGCTCGTGAGCGAGAGCCAGACCCCGCTGACGAACGGATACGCGATGAACAGTGCCAAGAGGATGATGGTGGGCACCAGCAGGACCCACCCGAGCACCCGCTCGTTCTCGAGCAGCCGGGTGGTCGGCCGGGTGCGCGGCAGCGCGGAAGCGACCGGGAGGCGGGCCGCAACCTGGCCCGCCTCCCCGCGCCCGCCGGCAATCGGCTTCATGCCCGGCTCAATCACGCTGCGAGCTTATCCGACGTAGATCTTCTTCAGCTCGCTCTCGGCCCACTTGACCGATTCCTCGGCCGCCATGCCCTGGATGGCCTTCGCGTGCATGTCGGTGATGATGTACTTCGAGTAGACCTCCGACGCCTTCGCGTTCGCCGGGCCGGCGTAGCCGAAGAGCCGGAGCTTGCTGGCGGCGTCGCGGTACGGAGCCATCACCGGGTCTTCCTTCCACATCGGGTGCGACTCCCAGACCTTCGTCAGCCCCTGGGCGTACCCCTTCTGCACGGTGAACCAGGCCTCGAACTGCGGCTTCGCGTACCACCACTTCAGGAAGTCCTTGGCGAGCTTCTGGTTCTTCGAGTAGCTCATGACCCCGTGGCTGAACGGGGTGTGGTAGGCGTAGGCGCCCGAAGGCCCGGCCGGCAGCGCGGCGTGCTGGATGTCGGTGTGCATCAGCGCGCCGGTCTCGGTCTTGTACTTCTCCTTGTTCTTCGAGGCTTCGATGTAGATGGATGCGCCGTTCAGGGTGGCGCTGATCGTCCCCGACAGGAACGCCCGGTTGTTGTTGGAGTCGTCCCAGGCGAGGCCACCCTCGTCGACCGCTTCCTTGTACCAGGCCGCGGAGAACTTCACGCCCTCGATCATCTCCTTCGAGTTGATCGCGACCTTGCCGTCCTTCTCGACTTCCTTGCCGCCGAACGCCCACATCATGGGATACCAGAACGACGGGGCGTCCCCGAAGGTGTGGCCGGCCGTCTGGCCGATGGGATAGCCCTTCGCCTTGAGCTTCTTGCCGACCTCGCGGTAGGCCTGCCACGTCTTGGGGAACTCCTTGGCGCCGACCTCGTCGAACAGGGACTTCCGGTAGGCGATCAGGCCGCCGACCACGCAGTGGGGCGCTGCGCGCCAGACGCCGTTGACCTTGCTGATGGCTTCGGCGGCCGGATAGAAGCCACCTTGCTCCTTGCCCATCGCGTCCACCACGTCGCCGACGTCGATGAGGCTCTTCTCGTACAGATGCGCCAGGTTGTGCTGGAGCAGGAAGATGTCGGCGCCGGAGCCGGACGAAATGGCGGCCGTGATGCGGGCCTGGATGTCGTTGGCGTTGATGGTCTCCATCGTGATCTCGGCGCCGAGGAGCTTCCCGGCGTCGACCGCCTGCTTCTTCAGCATGTCGTCGGCGGCCGGCACGAAGTCCACCCAGCGGACCATATGGAGCTTCTGGCCCTGCGCGAAGGCGGGCGCCCTGCCTGACGCGAAGATGCCCGCCAGCCCGGCGGTGGTGGCACCCGAGACCTTGAGGAATGACCGTCGATCCATCGTACCCGCCATGTGCGCCTCCTTGCGCGCGAGCGCGGGAGTCCGACCCGCGCCCGTCAGCCGTGAAACCATCTCGAGCTCGAACCCACTCACCACAGCCAGTGTCGTGGCTGGCCCGTCGGGCACCGCGCCTCCCGGCGCTGGCACCCGTCTCTCCGGGCCGGTGGAACTCATCGTCGCAGTCTCAAGAAACGCGGGGACCGGCACCCGCGCGGCGGGTCCCTGTGAACCGTGATGGGTGGCTGCCCTGAGGCTTGTTCACCGAGGGTTCGAGGGCCGATCTGCCGGCCCCAGGTGGCAAAACTCTAACATACCGGGGCCGGAGGCTGTCAATCGGGCGGACCCGGTGCGGCGGTCCTTCCGCGCCCCCGCGTGCCTGGGGGCGCACCCGCGGGAGGGACGCGTCCCGGGCCCCCCGGGTCAGACGCCCGGGGCGAGGGCGGCGACCCGGGCCGGCGCCCGGAGCGTCAGGGCCACCGCCATCGCACCCGCCCCGACCAGCGTGCTGGCGAGGTGGAGGCTCCAGTAGCTGCCAAGGTGGTCGAAGAGAAACCCGCCGCCGTAAGTGCCGAGGCCCATCCCGATGCAGGAGATGAAGAAGATCCCCCCGAAGGTCGTGCCGACCACGCGCTCCCCGAAGAACTCGCGGGCGACGAGGGCGTAGAGGGGCATGGCCCCGCCGTAGGCGAGGCCGAAGACGAGGGCGGCGGCGAAGAGGGACACTGCGCCGCCGGCGTACAGGTACGTGGAGAGGGTCGCGGCCTGGAGAGCGAGCGTGCCCACGAGCGCGGGCTTCGCGCCCAAGCGGTCGGCGACGAGTCCGCTCGACAGCCGCCCGGCGATGCTGGTCGCCCCGGAGAGGCCGAGCATCGAGGCCGCGGCCATCTTGGCGACTCCCAAATCCATGGCGTGGGCCACCATGTGGAAGATCGGCCCCGAGTGCGCCGCGCAGCACCCGAAGTGCACGAGCGCCACCCCCCAGAAGGCCGGGTGCCGGAGCGCGTCCCCGGGGCTCATGCCCAGGCGCGGCGCCGCCGCGGGTCCGCCGGCCGGCGCGGGCCCTGCGCCGTAGCTCTGGAGGCCCCGATCCTCGGGCTGGTCCGCGAGGTAGCGGACGACCACGGCTCCCACGACCCAGGTCAGCCCGCCGAACGCGGCGAAGGTGACGCGCCATCCGAACGCCGTGATGAGGACCCGCGCGGTGGGCGGGACGACGAAGATCCCGAGCCCCATGCCGCTCGAGATGATGCCCATGGCCAGCCCGCGTCGCGCGAGGAACCACCGCGTGGCGGTCGCCGAGAGCGGCACGTAGAACGCGCTCGCGCCGAGGGCTCCAAGGACGCCGAACGCCGCGTAGAGCTGGCCGGCGGTGCGGATCTGGCTCGAGACGAGGAGGGCGGCGCCGAGCACGGCGGCCCCGACGGCGACGACCCGCCGGGCCCCGATCCGATCCGAGAGGATCCCCGCCGCGAAGGAGCCGATCCCGAAGATGACCCAGTTGACGAAGGCGATCCCTGAGATCAGGGACCGGGTCCAGCCAAACTCCTCCTCGAGGGGCCTGAGAAACACGGCCAGGGAGAAGATCGTGCCGGTGCCGACGGCGATGATGGCGACCGACGCGGCTAGGACGACCCAGCCGTAGAAGACGCGGGTCCCGGGCACGACTCGGGCCGGTGCGGTCACAACCGTGGATTATACGCGTGCCACGCGTCGGCTACGAGGTCCCTCCGAGCGAGAGCGCGGGACGGGCGGCCGCTTTGACGCGAGCGGAGCGTCGTGACAGGATCGGGCCAGGTCGCTGATACGCGCATCCGGCGCCGGGGAGCGGGCTCGCGCGTCAGGCGAGCGGCCGAGCGAGGGGAACGATGGTCACGATCATCCACGAGGAGCGGGAAACCAAGATCGCCGCGGGGCGCGCTGCCGGTGAGGCCCTCTGGCTGTCGAACGCCGACGTCCGCCGGGCGACGGGCTGGGGCCTTCGGGCCGAGGGGCTCTGCCGCGAGGACACGTGCATCCCGATCCCGCGCGGGCGCGAGGCCGAGTTCGTCCGGGACGGCGCGCTCGACGTCGCGGCGTTCTGGCGGCACGCGGGCCATCCGGTCGTACGCGACGAGACGGGGGAAACCTGGGTGCTAGGGACCGGCGCCGGGGAGCGGGCCCGCGCGCTCCGGTCGCTCCAGGCGCCGGACTTCGCGCTCCCCGATCTCGACGGACGCCCGCACGCCTTGTCGGACCATCGCGGCCAGAAGGTGTTCCTGGTGACGTGGGCCTCCTGGTGAGGCTGCCGCAACGACCTGCCGGTCTGGCAGGCACTCCACGAGGACCTCAAGGGGCAGGGCTTCACCGTCCTGGCCGTCGCGATGGACGCGACCTCAGACGCAGCCCGGCCCTGGATCGAGGCCGCGAAGCCGAGCTATCCGTGCGTGATCGATCACGATCACCGCGTGGCCGAGCTCTACAACATGGTCAACGTGCCGCAGGCGGTGTGGATCGACGAGGCCGGCCGCATAGTGCGGCCGACCGAGAGCGCCGGGGCCTACGAGGGATTCCGGGCGATGGATCGCACGACCCGGAAGGTCCCGGACGAGGTGGCCGAGATCACGAGCCGCGCCAAGCGTACCTACGTCGACGCCGTATGTGACTGGGTGCGCCGCGGCCGGTCGAGCGTCCATGCGTTCGGCCCGGAGCAGGCGACCGCCCACCTGAGCCTGCCGGACGAGACCGTCGCCCGCGCGCACGCGCACTTTCGCCTGGGACAGTACCTCAGGAGGCGGGGCCGCCCGGGGGCGGCTGAGGCGCAGTTCGGGGAGGCGCGCCGTCTGCACCCGGACTCGTGGAACATCTGGCGCCAGACGGCGGCCGTCGACGCCCGCGGCCTGGCGTCGGGGCCGGAGTTCTGGGCGCGTGTCGATGCGCTCGGCCACCGCCGGTACTACGCGCCGGTCGACATGGAGGGCATGCCGGACTGACGGGCGCGGGCCGGCTTCCGGGGCCCGGTCGGCGGGGAGCGCGGAGGCTAGAAGGAGCGGATCAGGCGCTCGACCCGCTCGTCGTGCGCCTGGAACGGGTCCTTGCAGAGGATTGTCTCGCGCTCCGGATCGTTCAGCTTCAAGTAGACCCAGTCCACCCGGTAGTCCTTGCCCTTGAGGTTCGCGCGGCGGATGAACTCGCCCCGGAGGCGCGCGCGCGTCGTCTGGGGCGGCGTGTGCTTGGCCATCTCCACCTGCTCGTCGCGCACCAGGCGGTCGACGCGGTCGTTTCGCGCGAGGAGGTAGTAGACGCCTTTGAAGGGCCGGATGTCGTGGTACTGCAGGTCGATGAGCGACACGCGGGGGTCGCGCCACGACAGCCGGTGCCGCGTCATGTAGTCCTCGATCACCTGGCGCTTGATGACCCAGTCGACCTCGCGGTCGCACTGGTTGGGATCGGTCTCGAGCCGCGTCAGCATCTCGGTCCACCGGTCGAGAATGTCGCGCGTGATCGGGTCGGCGTCGACGTGTTGCGCGTAGGCCAGGCAGGCCTCCAAGTACTCCTTCTGGATCTCGAGGGCGGTCAAGGCGCGGCCGTCCTTGAGCTTGACCGTCTCCCGGAGCCCGGGGTCGTGGGAGATGTCCCGGATGGCCTGGACCGGGGACTGGAGGCTGTAGTCCCGGTCGAAATAGCCGTCCTCGATCATGTCGAGTACCACGGCGGTGGTGCCGACCTTGAGGTAGGTGGCGACCTCCGACATGTTCGAGTCGCCGACGATCACGTGGAGCCGCCGGTACTTCTCGGCGTCTGCGTGGGGCTCGTCCCGCGTGTTGATGATGGAGCGGGACGAGGTGGTGGCCCCGGAGATCTCCTGGCAGATGTGCTGGGCGCGCTGCGAGAGGCAGTAGTGGAAGCCCCGCGGGGTCTGCAGGACCTTGCCCGCGCCCGCGAAGATCTGGCGGGTCACGAAGAACGGGATCAGCGCCTCCGCGAGCCGCTGGAACGAGACGTCGCGCGACACCAGGTAGTTCTCGTGGCATCCGTACGAGTTGCCCGCCGAGTCGGTGTTGTTCTTGAAGAGAAGGATGTTCCCCGAGATCCCGTCCTCGCGGAGCCGCTTCTCGGCCTGGTGCAGGAGATCCTCGACGATGCGCTCCCCCGCCTTGTCGTAGACGACCAAATCCATCACGTCGTCGCACTCCGGGGTCGCGTACTCCGGGTGGAACCCGGTGTCGAGATAGAGCCGGGCCCCGTTCTCGAGGAAGACGTTGGCGTTCCGGGCGCCCGGGATGACCTTCTCAAACAGATACCGGGCGACGTTGTCCGGGGACAGCCGGCGCTGGCCGTTCAGCGTGCAGGTCAGGCCGTATTCGTTCTCGAGCCCGAAGATGCGTCGCTTCATGAGGTCCCCATGGGCCGGCTGCCCTCCGCCGGGTCGGGACGCCCGAGGATCGTTCGCAGCTCGCCGTTGGCGACACGCCGGAACTTCCGGCGCTCGCGCTTCTGGTCGAGCACGGCGACCTCGAGGTCCTTGTCCGTCAGCGTCTTGTTCTGCGTGACCGTCAGCGCGCGGATCCCGAGCCGCACCGCGTCCGCGAGGGGCATCCCCTCGCGGTAGTGCTCCTTGAGGAAGCGGCGGATCTCCTCCGCCTGGCCGCCCATCGCCGCGTAGTTGCGCTCGTCCTCGATCGATCCGTCGTAGAGGACATGGTACATCTCGTTCTTGCCGTTGGTGCCGTCGGCCACCTCGACGACAAGCACCTCGACCTCGAACGGCTTCATCCCCTCGGTGAAGATGGTCCCGAGCGCCTGAGAGTAGGCGTTGGCGAGCGCCTTCGCGGTGACGTCCTCGCGGTGGTAGGAGTAGCCGCGGAGGTCGGCGTGGCGCACCCCGGCGATCCGGAGGTTCTCGAACTCGTTGTACTTGCCCACTCCGGCGAAGGCGATCCGGTCGTAGATCTCGGAGATCTTGTGGAGCAGGGTCGAGGGGTTCTCGGCGACCAGGAGCACGCCGTCCTGGTACTCGAGGGCGACGATGGACCGGCCGCGAGCGATGCCCTTGCGGGCATACTCGGCCTTGTCCTTCATCATCTGCTCGGGCGAAACGTAGTAGGGGAGCGGCATGGTCAGCGTCCCTGGCGCCGCGCGGCGAGCACCGCTTCGCACTGCGCCCGCACCTCGGCCTCGGCGACCTCCTCGAACCCGCCGCGGGTGATCACCTTTATCGTGGGGAAGATCCCGTGGACGAAATCGGGGCCGCCCGTCCCCACGTCCTCCTCGGCCGCGTCGACGAGCGCCTCGGCAGCCCAGCGGAGCCCATCGTCGCGCGACGCGCCGGGCCGGAAGAGCTTCTTGAGGGAGGTGCGCGCGTCCTTGCCGCCCGAGCCGGTCGCGGCGTAGTCGGTTTCCTCGTACCGGCCCCCGGTGACGTCGTAGTTGAAGATCCGTCCCTCGGCGCGGCGGAGGTCGTAGCCGGCGAAGATCGGCACGACCACCAGGCCCTGCATCGCCATCGGGAGGTTCATGCGGATCATCTGGCCGAGCTTGTTCGCCTTGCCCTCGAGCGAGAGCCCGTCGCCCTCCACCTTCTCGTAGTGCTCGAGCTCAGTCTGGAACAGGCGCGCCATCTCGATGGCCGGCCCGGCCGCGCCCGCGATCGCGACCGCGGAGTGCTCGTCCGTCTTGTAGACCTTCTCGATCCGCCGGTGGGCGACCTGGTAGCCCTCGGTGGCCTGCCGGTCGCCGGCGATGACGACCCCGTCCGCGTACCGCACAGCGAGGATGGTCGTGCCGGTGGGGACTCCCGGGACTCCGTGGGCTTCCGCGAGCGGAATCACCCCGCCGAGGCCGCCCGGACGCGAGACGAGCAGGTCGGGCGCCTCCTGGCGCAGGAGGTCCACGAAGCTCCTGTTCACGTAACGCCCGAAGAGACCTTGCCAGGGCTCGTGCATGGGGACCATCCGTAGGGGGGATTATACAGCCGGCTTCGCCGGGAGCCGCGCCTTCCGGCGCCGGGGGGTCCGGCCCTAGACGATGGTGGGCTTCGAGATGTTCTTGAGGAGATCCCGCGCGGTCGGCGACTGGTCCAGCAGCCGGCGCACGAGCGCCTCGGTGCCCCGCAGCGGCTCCAGCATGAAGATCTTCTTCAGCGGTCCCTCCTTGAGGTCGAAGAGGACCGAGTCCCACGAGGCCGACACGATGTCCTCGGAGTAGCGCTGGAGACACATCCCTCGGAAGTACGCGCGGGTGTCGCGCGGGGGATCGTTGACCGCGCGGGCGATCTCCTCGTCGCTCGCGATTCGCTCGACCGCGTCGCTCTGCTCGAGCCGGTAGTAGAGACCCTTGCCGGGCCGGATGTCGTGGTACTGGAGGTCGATCATCGCCACCCGGGAGTCCGTCCAGCCCACGCCGTGCTTGGCCCGGTAGCTCTCGAGGAGGTCGAGCTTGATCACCCAGTCCAGCTCGCGATTGAGCGACATCGGATCCTGGGCGAGCCGGTCCAGCACGCTCTCCCATCGCACGAGGACGTCCTTCGTCACAGGGTCCAGCTCCCGGTCCCGGTAGTAGCGGTGGGCCGCCTCCAGGAACTCCCGCTGGAGCTCGACGGCGGTGGCGGTGCGCCCGTCGCGGAGGCGGAGCGTCGACCGGCAGGCCAGGTCGCGCGAGACCTGGCGGAAGGCCTGGACCGGATTGTCCAGCGCGAGATCCCGGTCGATGAAGTCGTCCTCGATCATGGAGAGGACGATCGACGTGGTCCCGACCTTGAGATAGTTGGCCACCTCCGACATGTTGGCGTCGCCCACGATCACGTGGAGGCGCCGGTACTTCTCGGGGTCGGCGTGCGGCTCGTCCCGCGTGTTGATGATGGGGCGGGAATGCATCGTCTCCAGCCCGACCTCCGTCTCGAGGAAGTCGGCGCGCTGGGAGACCTGGTACTCGGTGTACTCGAGGTTATTCTCCGACCCGACCTTGCCCGCGCCGGTGAAGATCTGGCGCGTGACCAGGAAGGGCATCATGTACTGGACGATCCGCGTGAAGGGGCAGCGGCGGTCCATGAGGTAGTTCTCGTGGGTCCCGTAGCTGTTGCCCTTGGAGTCGGTGTTGTTCTTGTAGATGAGGATGCGTTGCTCGGGCGGCGAGGCCGCCTCCGCCCGCCGGCGGGCGAGGTCGAGGACGCGCTCGCCCGCCCGGTCCCAGACGACCAGGTCCCGCGGGTTGGTGCACTCCGGGGTGGAGTACTCGGGGTGGGCGTGGTCGACGTAGAAGCGGGCGCCGTTGGGTAGGATCAGGTTGATGAGGCGCGACTCCTCCTTGGACGGCAGCTCTTTCTCCTCGGCGTACTCGAACCCCCGGGCGTCCCTGAGCGGGCTCTCGGCCTCGTAGTCCCAGCGGATGCGCGCGGTCCGGTAGGTCTCGTAGGAGTTGATGAGGAGGAGCGAGGACAGGATCGGGTTGAAGTCCGCCTGGTTGCGGACGGTGATCCCGTACTCGGTCTCGATCCCCATCACCTTCGGGATGGCCATGCCGTCCTCGCGCCGGCCCGCGTCACCGTGCTGCCCGGCGGGGCCGCGGCCGACAGAAAAGGGGTGAGGGGGAGCCGGTTGCCGCCCCTCACCCCCGGAGCCTACAGGTATTGTCCGGTGGTCGTCATGCGCTCCACGGGCCGGTTCTTGTCCTTGTTCTCGCCCGTGAGCGGCTTGACGTAGACGATCCGCTCGCCCTTCTTCCCCGCGATCTTCGCCCAGTCGTCGGGATTCGTGGTGTTGGGGAGGTCCTCGTTCTCCTTGAACTCCTCGCGCACGGCGGCCAGCAGGTCGTCGAGCTTGACGCCCTTCTCGGCGCTCGCGATGTACCGCTTGAGGGCGAGCTTCTTAGCGCGCCGCACCACCGATTCCATCATCGCGCCGGACGCGAAGTCCTTGAAGTAGAGGATCTCCTTGTCGCCGTTCGCGTATGTGACCTCGAGGAAGCGATTCTCGTCCGCGATGGTGTACATGGCGTCGACCGCCATCTCGATGAGCCGCGCGATGGCCGCCGCGATGTCCCCGCCGTGCGGCGCGAGCTCCTGCTCGTGCATCGGGATCTCGGGGGTGAGGTACTTCGCCAAGATGTCGGCCGCCGCGCCGCGGTCCGGCCGGTCGATTTTGATCTTCACGTCGAGCCGCCCGGGCCGGAGGATGGCGGGATCGATCAGATCCTGCCGGTTGGAGGCGCCGATCACGATGACGTTCTTCAGCCCCTCGACCCCGTCGATCTCGGCCAGGAGCTGCGGCACGATCGTCGTCTCGACGTCGGAGGAGATCCCCGAGCCGCGGGTGCGGAACAGCGCGTCCATCTCGTCGAAGAACACGACGACGGGGACGTCCTCGGCCGCCTTCTCCTTGGCCTTGGTGAAGATCTCGCGGATCTTCCGCTCCGTCTCTCCCACGTATTTGTTGAGAAGCTCGGGCCCCTTGATGTTCATGAAGAAGCCCTTGATCTTCTCGCCGCGCTTCTCCGAGACCTTCTCCGCCAGGTTGTTCGCGACCGCCTTGGCGATCATCGTCTTGCCGCATCCGGGTGGCCCGTAGAGCAGGACGCCCTTCGGCGGCGCCAGCTTGTGCTCGCGGTAGTAGTCGGCGTAGAGGTACGGGAGCTCGACCGCGTCGCGGATGGCCTCGATCTGCGTCGAGAGCCCCCCGATGTCCTCGTACTGGATGTCCGGAACCTCCTCGAGCGCCAGGTCCTCGACCTCGCTCTTCGGCAGCTTCTCCAGGAGATAGCCCGACTTCGAGTCCATCAGGAGGTGGTCGCCGACCTTGAGCTTCACGGGGCGCAGCGGGTCGGCGATGACCGCGACCTTCTCCTCGTCCGCCCGGACCGTGACCACCGCCCGCGCCTCGTCCAGGGTCTCCTTCATGATCACGACCTCGCCCTGGATCTCGTAGCCTGCCGTCTCGATGACGTTCAGGCCCTCGTTGAGGACGAGCTCCTGGCCGGGCTTGATCGTCTCCTTGCCGATCGACGGGTGGAGGTTCACCTTGACCTTCCGCCCGCTCGACAGGATGTTCACCGTGCCGTCGTCGTTCAGCGAGAGGAACACGCCGTAGCTGGACGGCGGCGCGCAGAGCTTGTCGACCTCCTCCTTGAGGGACGAGATCTGCTCGCGCGCCTCGTAGAGCGTGTTCACGAGCTTCTCGTTCTGGTTGAAGGCCTGGACGAGCTGCCGGTTCGCCTCCCGGAGCTTGTTCTCCAGGACCACGAAGTCCTTGGGGATCTCCTCGAGCTTCCTCCGCAGATGCACGACCTCGGTCTCCATGGCCCGGGCATGGGCCTGGAGATCCTGGATCTGGATTTCGTACTCCGTCAGGCGGCGCCGGTAGGCGGATTCGGTCATGGGCAGGAATTTTGACAGCCCACCCTTGACACCCTCGGAGTCACGGGGAGGATTCGCCTTCTTTTCGAACTCTTTCATGGCCTCCCGTCCCTCTCGGCGAGCACCGCGACCGCGCCGCGTCGGCCGGGCCCGGCGCGGGCGATGGTGCCCCCGCCAGCTTGAGCAACTATAGGCGGCACTGGAAAAAAAAGTCAAGTTGTGGGGCCATTCCGGCACCGGTTCTGGCGAGCGGTCGTGATCGCCTCGTCTCCACGATCCCGAGTTGCTGCAACGCGGGTGCCAGCCGGGAGCGCGGCGACCGTCCAGCGACGCCGTCCGAAGGGGGTTCGCCCGGTGCGTACGTCTCTATAATGGACGCCTATGCGCCGCGAGACCACTGGACGGCGGCGTCCCCCGAGCCCGGTACGCTCGGCGCTGCTCGCCGCGCTCGTCGCGCTGCTCGCGGTCACCCGTCTCGCCGCCGCGGCGCCGTCCGGCGACCTCCACGTGGGCGTGCCGCGCGTGCCCGCGAGCCTCGACCCGGCGGAGGCGACCGATCCGGCCCAGCTCCTCGCGATGCGCCTGCTCTACGAGGGCCTCGTCGCCTTCGGCGAGCGCGGTGACGTGGAGCCCGCGCTCGCGACCGCGTGGGCCGTCTCCCGCGACGGGCTCGTCTGGACCTTCCGCCTCCGCGCGGATGTGCTGCTTCACGACGGCACGCCGCTCGGGCCCGACGAGGTGGTCGCGGCGCTCGCGGAGCGGATCTCCGCCGACGAGCCTGCCGAGGGCGCGCCGACCTGGGCGCGCCCCTTCCGCGGCGCGGCGCGAATCGTCCGCGAGGTGCGGCGGGGCGAGGGGGCGTCGCTGCAGGTCGTTCTCGCGCAGCCGTACGCGCCGCTGCTCGCGCTCCTCGCGCATCCGGGCCTCGCGGTCGCCGTGGCGCGCTCCGGCGGCCCGCGGGTGGGGAGCGGTCCCTACCGGGCCGTCGCGCTCACGCCCGATCGGCTCGTGCTGGAAGCGTCGCCGACCTGGCGCGGGGAGCCGCCCCAGAGCGCCCGGCTGACGCTCCACGCGGTAGTCGACGACGCGGCCGCGCTCGCCGGGTTCGGGCCCGACGGCCCGCTCCATGTCGCGCTGCTCGCCGCGCCGCCGGCGTGGGCTGCGGTGGGTCTCCAGGTTGTGTCCGGCCCGACGTGGCGGGTCGGCCTCCTCGCGCTCCGCACCGACCGGGGTCTCACCAGCCGCAAGACGGTGCGCCAGGCGGTCGCGCTCGCGCTCGATCCCGGGTTGCTGCGACCGGCGCTCGGCCGGTGGGCGGCGCTGCACGCCGCCTGGCTGCCGCCCGGCGCGTGGGCCGTGCGCGACACGGGGCCGCTCCCCTTCGACCCGACCAAGGCGCGGCGCCTGCTGGCTCAGGTCGCTCCGCTCGACCCGACGGTGACCCTCCTCGCATCGGAGCAGATGTCGGGTCCCGAGGCCGCGGGCATCGGCGACGCCATCCGGGTCTCGCTGGGCGCCGCCGGGTTTCGGGTGCAGGTTCGTTTGGAGCGGCCGGAAGTAGCCGACACCGCCGCGCGGCAGGGCACGGTGGAGCTGACGCTCCACGAGGAGACGCTCCAGGTGAACGACCCCGACATCTTTCTCCGGCGGCTCCTCGCGACCGACGGAGCCACGCCCGGCAGCGCGACCAACGTCGCCTTCCTGCGCAGCCCGCTGATCGACGGCATGCTCGTGCGCGCCGGTCAGCTCGGATTCCGGCCCGAGCGGTTCCGGCTCTACCAGCGGCTGCAGGGCCTCCTCGCCGAGGAGCTTCCATACGTCCCGCTCTACGTCCGGCTCCAGTGGATGGTGGCGCGACCCGAGGTCCGGGGACTGCGTCTGGATCCCGGGGGCCTCCATCGCCTCGAGCGAATCGTGCTCGAGCCGCCGCCGGCGGCCGCGCCGCCGCGACCTCAGATGAGCCCCCTCTCGGGGAGTCCGCCCCTCCCGCGTCCGTAGGCGCGGTCGCCCGCGGGGCGCGGTTTGCCGGGGGCCCGAGCCCCGGCTACAATGAGGCGGCCTCCCACACGACGGGCCACGACGGGCCAAACCACGGAGGAGTCGCTGGTGCCCACGGTTCGTGAGACCGTCACCGAGATGGTCCAGTACGTCTTCCCTCAGTACGCGGGCGCCCCGGGTCAGATCTACGGCGGCCGGATGATGGACTGGATCGTGACCGCGGGCACGCTGGCGGCGTCCCGGGTGGCCCGGGGACCGGTGGCGGTGGGAGCGATGGACGAGATCGACTTCCTCCACCCCGTGCGGGTCGGGGAGATCGCGATCCTCCGCGCTCGGGTGGAGGACGTGGGGCGCACGTCGCTGGAGGTGGGGGTCCGGGTCTACTCTGAGAACGCGGCCACCGGCGAGCGCCACGTGACGCTTTCGTCGCACATTGCGCTCGTCGCGATCGACGAGGCGGGTCACCCCCGGCCGGTCGAGGCGCGCATCGTCCCCGCTGACCCGGGCGAGGCCGCCGTCCTCGAGGCCGCGCAGGCCCGGCGCGAGGCGCGGCGCGCGCGTCTCGCCTCGCGGACCGAGCGCGCGCGCGAGGTGGCGGACGAGACGGAGGGCTTCCGTTGGCGGTTCGAGCAGCACCGGTTCGTGTTCCCGGAGGACGCGCTCCACGGGAGCCTGATGTTCGCGGGACGCCTGCTGCTCACGGTCGACGAGGTCGCCGGGCTCCTCGCGGTCCGGTACTCGCGGGCGCCCCTCGCGACGGCGTCGATCGACGCGCTGGAGTTCTACGCGCCGATCCACGTGGGTGACATGCTCACGCTGCGGGGCGCCCTGACGCGGGTGGGGACCCGGTCGATGGAGGTGGAGATCCAGGTGCTGGCGGAGCCGCCGTTCACGGGGGAGGTCCAGCACACCTGCACCGCGTACCTGACGTTCGTCAAGCTGCGCGCGGCCGGCGGCCCGGTTGCGGCGATGGCGGCGGCGACAGGGGCCGAGCAGCGGGAGCGGGAGGCGGCGGACAAGCGGCAGACGGCCCGTGTGGCGCGCGTGCACGCGCTCAAGGAGAGCCTCGCGCGCGAGCCTGCCTGGTAGCGGAGGTCAGACCTGACTTCGGGACGATTCGCGGGGCGGCTGTGGCGTCCGCGGGACGACGGCTCGGAAACTACCGCCTGATCCCGAGAGAGGGGTGAGCAGCGATGTCCGGTCATTCGAAGTGGTCCCAGATCAAGCGCAAGAAGGCCAAGACGGACCAGGCGCGGGGCAAGGTGTTCTCCAAGCTCGTCCGCGAGATCACCACCGCCGCGCGAACGGGCGGCGATCCCAAGATGAACATGCGCCTGAAAACGGCGATCGAGGAGGCCAAGGCGGTTAACATGCCCGCAGACACCCTCAAGCGCGCCATCCAGAAGGGGACGGGCGAGCTGCCGGGGGAGACGTACGAGGAGATCACGTACGAGGGGTACGCGCCGGGCGGGGTGGCGGTCATGGTCAAGGTCCTGACCGACAACAAGAACCGCACCGCGCCGGAGATCCGGCACACCTTCGCGAAGTTCAGCGGCAACCTCGGCGAGGTCGGCTCGGTCGGCTGGATGTTCGAGCGGAAGGGAATCATCCAGGTCGACGCCACGCGCGTGGACGAGGACGAGCTCCTGGGGCTGGCGCTCGACGCCGGCGCCGCCGACCTCCGGCGCGCGGACTCGGTCTTCGAGGTCACCGCGGCGCCGCAGGACCTCGAGGACGTCAGGCGGGCGCTGGAGGGGCGGGGCGTACCGATCCAGTCCGCCGAGGTCACCTACGTGCCGCAGTCGACGATCCGCCTCGAGGGCAAGGACGCCCAGCAGGTGCTGCGGCTCGTCGAGGGGCTGGAGGAGCTCGACGACGTGCAGCACGTGTACGCGAACTTCGACATTCCCGACGAGGTGCTGGAGGCGCAGGGAGCCGCTTGAGGGGGATGGACGAAGCCTCCATCCCGACCCGCCCTGGCCCGCGCGCCGTCGGGTTCGATCCAGGGCTGGCCGACACGGGCTATGCGGCGCTCGAGGGCGGGCGGCGGGTGCCCACGGTGCTCGGGACCGGGGTCATCCGCACCAGCTCCCGGGACCCCCTGGAGGTGCGGCTCGAGGCGCTGTTCGACGGGGCGCGGGACGTGCTCGAGCGGTTCACGCCCGATCTCGTGATCATCGAGGACGTCTTCAGCGCGCCGGCGATTCCCCGCACCGCCATCCTGATGGGGCACGCGCGGGCCGCCGTCTGTCTGGCGGGCCGGCGACAGCGTGTCGCGCTGGTCTCGGTGGCGCCGGCGGAGGTCAAGCGGGCGGTGACCGCCTCGGGCGCGGCCGCCAAGGGGCAGGTAGCCCGGGCGATGCAGGTCCTCCTGGCACTGGCCGCCTTGCCCAGGCCGAGCCACGTGGCGGACGCACTCGCGCTGGCCTACACGGGCCTCTCCCGGGCCCGCGGGCTGACCGGGCGATGATCGCCTCGCTCCGCGGGCGACTGCGCCGCCGGTCGGAAGGTCGCGTGATCCTCGAGTCGGCCGGTGTCGGCTACGAGGTCGTGCTGCCCCCCGTCGTCGCCCGCGGGCTCGAGGATCTCACGGCAGGCGACGGCGCCGAGGGAGCCGAGCTCGAGCTCGTGATCTACTACCACGCCACGCGCGACCAGCCGCGGCCTGTCCTGATCGGCTTTGCCCGCGACGTGGAGCGCGAGTTCTTCGAGCGGCTCATCACCGTCAAGGATGTCGGACCCCTGGTCGCCGCGCGCGCGCTGGTCGCGCCGATCGCCGACATCGCGGAGGCGATCGTCCGGAAGGACGAGCGCTTCCTCCGCCGGCTGCCGGGGATCGGGCCCCAGAAGTGCCGGAACATCGTGGCGCAGCTGGAGGGCAAGGTGGCCAAGTACGCGCTCCTTCCGCGGGAGGAGGCGCCGAAGGAGGCTCCGCGCGCCGAGGGCGACGATGTGCGGGTACTGGTCCGCGACATCCTGGTCCGGCAGATGGGGCTCCGTCCGGGCGAGGCCGAGCAGGCGATCCGCGAGGCTTTGGCGCGGCGTCCCGACATCGACGCGCCGGAGGCGCTCTTCGAGGAGATCTACCGCGCTCGCCGGGGGACTCCGTGACGCGGGGCGGAGGGCGAACGGACCCCGGCCGACACGGGTGCCGCGGGCGAGCCCGTGACAGGACCCGTGTCGGCGGAGTGGCCGACGGCCGGTCGGATTCGTCGCGACCCAGTCCGACCCTACGGGGGGCGAGGTGAGCGAGGACCTGCTGAGCGGGACCCCGCTGGCCGACGAGGCGCCGTTCGAGCGCGCGCTGCGCCCGCAGCGGCTGGACGAGTACATCGGCCAGCGCGAGGCGGTGGAGAGCCTGCGCGTCTCGGTGGAGGCGGCACGGCAGCGCGGAGAGTGCCTGGACCACGTGCTGCTCTACGGGCCGCCGGGTCTCGGCAAGACGACGCTCGCCATCATCCTGGCCAACGAGATGGGGAGCGGGCTCAAGAGCACGTCGGGGCCGGCGCTGGAGCGCGGCGACGACCTGATGGGCGTCCTCACGAGCCTGGAGCCCCGTGACGTGCTCTTCGTGGATGAGATCCACCGGCTGCCGCGCGTCGTCGAGGAGCTCCTCTATCCGGCCATGGAGGACTTCGAGGTCAACTTTGTCATCGAGCGCGGGATGCACGCGCGGACCATGCGGATCCCGCTCAAGCCGTTCACCCTGGTCGGCGCCACGACGCGACCGGGCATGCTGAGTGCGCCGCTGCGCGAGCGGTTCGGGATCTTCCATCATCTGGACTTCTACGACGACGACGAGCTCGGGCGGATCGTCGTCCGGTCGGCCGGGATCCTCGGCGTCCCCATAGAGGCGGGCGGGGCCGTCGAGATCGCGCGGCGGGCCCGCGGCACGCCGCGCATCGCGAACCGCCTCCTGCGGCGCGTGCGGGACTTCGCCCAGGTCAAGGGCGACGGGCGGATCAGCCGCGACGTCGCCGACGCGTCGCTCACCATGGAGGGCGTGGACACGCGCGGGCTGGACCGGCTGGACCGGCGCTTCCTCCAGGCCATCATCGAGCAATACGGAGGCGGTCCGGTGGGCCTCGAGGCCATCGCCGCGACGATCAACGACGACGCGGAGACGCTGGCGGAGCTGGTCGAGCCCTATCTCCTCAAGATCGGGCTGGTGGTGCGGACCCCGAACGGCCGGCGCGCGACGCCCGTCGCCTACCGGCACCTCGGTCACCGGGGGGGCGAGGGGCCCCTCCAGCTGTCACTCGAGTAGACTGGCGAGTGGGCAGGGCGATGGCGGACGTCGGCCGGACGCTGGTGCTCCTCGGGGTCGTCCTGGTCGTCCTCGGCGGCGCCCTCTGGCTTGGCGGCGCCGTCGGCGTCAAGGTCCCGTTCCTCGGGCGGCTGCCCGGCGACGTCCACGTCGAGCGCGGTAACTGGTCGTTCTATTTCCCGCTGACCACCTCGATCCTCCTGAGCATCGTGCTCACGCTGATCCTGGCGCTGCTCTCTCGCCGATGAGGGAGCGCGCGAGCGGGACGGCGCGCCGCGCCTCCGTGGGGCGGACGATCGCGGCTGTCGTCGTGTGTCTCGCGGGCGCGGCCGGGGCCGCGCCGCCCGCGGGGGCCCTCGAGCCGATCCGGCTCGCGCTGGCGGACGGCGTCCGTCACGTGGAGATCGGCGTGGCCGAGACCGTGACGGTGCTCGACCCGGCGGCGGGGCGGGTGCTCTTCAGCGTGCCCGGTCCGCGCATCCTCCGGGTGGTGCCCTCGGGGCCCGGGCTCGACGTGGTCGGGGCCCGGCGGGTGGATCTGCCTCGCCTCCGGCTCGAGGCGCGCCGGGGTCTCCTCCGGGTCGGCACGCGGGACTACGGGGGGACGCTCGAGATCTGGCGCCAGGGAGACGGTCTCCTCCTGGTGAACGAGCTGCCCATGGAGGAGTACATCGCGGGGACGGTCCGCGGCGAGGCCTCCGAGCGGTGGCCGATGGAGGCCCTGCGGGCGATGGCGGTTGTGGCGCGCACGTACGCCGTGTTCCAGCAGGGCCGCGCCGTGGGGAAGGCGTTCCACGTCGTGGCGGGCAACCAGGACCAGAACTTCGCCGGCTGGGCGACGGAGGGGTCGCCCGCCCGGGAGGCCGCCCGCACGACGGCCGGGCAGGTGCTGACGTGGCAGGGCCGGGTGTTCCCGACCTTCTACCACTCGGATTCCGGCGGCTTCACTGAGGCGGCGCAGAGCGTCTTCTCGGGAGACGGCGTGCCACCGCTCGAGGGCGTCCGTGACGAGTTCTCCATGGAGTCGCCGAACTACACGTGGACCGTGACCCTCCCGCTCACCGCGATCGGCGAGCGCCTCCGCCGGGGTGGGCTCGACGTTGGTCAGGTGACCCGGCTCACGGTGCTCGAGCGCAGCGCCTCCTTCCGAGTGGCCCGGCTCACGGTCGAGGGCTCGCGCGGGACGGCCACGCTCCGCGGGGCCGACTTCCGCCGGTTGATCGGGTACGATGCGCTGAAGAGCACGCTGTTCGTCCCGGTCGCCCAGGACGGCGTGGTGCGGTTCGAGGGGCGGGGATGGGGCCACGGCGTGGGCCTGTCCCAGTTCGGCGCCAAGGGCATGGCCGACCGCGGATACGCGTATCCGCAGATCCTCGAGCACTACTATCCGGGCACCGTGCTGGTGACCCTCCGCTGAGCGACCGCCGGGGGCCCCGCGAGCGACGGATCCCATGAGCGAGATCACCTGGAGCGACTTCGAGCGGGTGGACATGCGGGTCGGCACCGTCGTGCGGGCCGAGCCTTTCCCGGAGGCCCGGAAGCCGGCGTACAAGCTCTGGATCGACCTCGGCCCGCTCGGCGAGCGGCGGTCGAGTGCTCAGATCACGGACCGGTACCGGCCCGAGGACCTGCTCGGCCGACAGGTCGTGTGCGTCGTCAACTTCCCGCCGAAGCAGATCGGGCCCTTCGTCTCCGAGGTGCTCGTGCTCGGGGCCTATGGCGATGGCGGCGAGGTGATCCTGCTCCGCCCGGACGACGATGTCGAGCGAGGCAGCCGCATTGGCTAGTCGCGCGACGTCGGTCGGTGGCGACCTTGCGCAGTTCGACTACGCGCTGCCGCCGGACCGGATCGCCCAGGAGCCGGCGGAGACGCGCGACGCGGCGCGGCTACTGGTCCTCGACCGGCGGTCGGGCGCGCTCCAGGACACCCACGTGTCGGACCTCGGTCGCTTCCTCCGGGCGGGGGACTGTCTCGTCGTGAACGACACGCGGGTCCTGCCCGCCCGGCTCCTCGGGCGGATCGTCGGGACCGAGCGCGATGTCGAGCTCCTGCTGCTCCACCCGATCGGTCCGGCCGCGGAGGACTGGGCCGCACTCCTGCGCCCGGCCCGCCGCTGTCCGGCCGGGACGACGGTCGTCCTGGCCGAGGGCGCGGCGCGGGCGACCGTGACCCACCGGGAGGATCTGGGACAGGCGCGCGTCCGGCTCGAGGGGACCGGCCCGGTCGAGGCCTTCCTCGAAGCCCACGGGCTGCCGCCCTTGCCGCCATACATCCGCCGCTACCGAAAGCCCGGGGGCGAGGACTGGGCGCGCTACCAGACGGTCTACGCGCGACGGCCCGGTGCCGTGGCCGCGCCGACGGCGGGTCTCCACTTCACGGCCGAGCTCTTGGCCCGGCTCGAGACGCGGGGCGTCGAGCTCCACCGGGTGACGCTCCACGTGGGCCCGGGGACGTTCCGGCCCGTGCGGGCCGAGCGGGTGGCTGATCACCGGGTGGACGCCGAGCGGTTCGAGGTCTCCGAGACGACGGCCGCCGCGGTCAGCCGGGCGCGCCGCGAGGGCCGCCGCGTCGTGGCGGTCGGGACGACCACCGTGCGGACGCTCGAGACGGTGGCCCGTCCGGACGGCAGCGTCGCGCCGGGCGCCGGCTGGACGGATCTCACCATCGTCCCGGGCCACGCGTTCCGCGTGGTGGACGCGCTGCTCACGAACTTCCACCTGCCGCGCTCGTCGCTGCTCCTGCTCGTGTCGGCGTTCGCTGGCCGCGAGCGGGTCCTGGGCGCCTACGCCCACGCCGTCGCCGCCGGCTACCGCTTCTACAGCTACGGCGACGCCATGCTGATCGCCGACGGGATCGGGCCTTGAGCGGCCCCGAGCCCGGAAGTCAAAGTCGGGGTCTGACCCCGTTTTGGGTTTTGGCGCAGGATGGCGGGGCGCGGAGGGGGCGCCTCGACACCCTGCACGGCGCGGTCGAAACGCCGGCGTTCATGCCGGTCGGGACGCTGGGCGCGGTGAAGAGCCTCACCCCGGCCGACCTCCGGGAGGTCGGCGCTCAGATCGTCCTCGCCAACACGTATCACCTCTACCTGCGCCCCGGTTCCGCGCTGATCGCCGAGCTGGGAGGGCTCCACCGCTTCATGGCGTGGGATGGGCCCATCCTCACGGACTCCGGCGGATACCAGGTGTGGAGCCTCGCCGCGCTCCGGACCATCCGCGAGGACGGCGTGCGCTTCCGCTCTCACCTCGACGGCGGCACCGAGCACCTGCTGACGCCCGAGCTCGTCGTCGAGGTGCAGCAGGCGCTGGGGGTCGACGTGCTGCATCCGCTCGACGAGTGCCTGCCGTACCCGGCGACTCGGGACGCGGCCGAGACATCCCTCGCGCGCACGGTCCGCTGGGCCCGGCGGGCGCACGCGGCGCACATCGCGGGGCGGCGCCCGGGTCAGGCCTGCTTCGGGATCGTTCAGGGGGGGATGCACGCGGATCTCCGGCGGGGGGCGGTGGCGGAGACCTGCGCGATCGGGTTCGACGGCTACGCGCTCGGCGGCTTCGCGGTGGGCGAGCCGCGAGGACTGATGCGGGACCTGGTCGAGCTCACGGCCGCCGCCCTTCCCGCCGACCGGCCCCGGTACCTGATGGGCGTCGGCCGCCCGTCCGACCTCGTGGACGCGGTGGCGGCGGGGGTGGACATGTTCGACTGCGTCCTGCCGACGCGGCACGCCCGGACCGGCCAGGCGTTCACGAGTCGGGGCGTGGTCGTCATCCGCCACGCCGCGCACGCCCGGGCCGGCGAGCCGCTGGACCCGGCGTGCCCCTGCTACGCCTGCCGGCACTTCTCGCGCGCCTACCTGCGGCACCTCTTCCTGGCGCGGGAGCTCACCGTTTACCGGCTCCTCACGCTCCACAACCTGACATACTATCTCGGCTTGATGGCCGGCCTCCGTGCCGCCATCTCGGCCGGCAGCTTCGCAGCGCTCCGACAGGCCGTGCTCGACGCCTACGGGTCGGACGACGCCGAGCCGGTGACCACGCCGGGCGGTGACCCGCCCGGGCAAGAGGAGGCATCGTGATCGACCTCGCCTACGCCATGGGGCCGTCGCCGCAGCCGGGCGGCGGCGCCGCGTCCATGCTGGTCCAGCTCGTGCCGATCGCGCTCGTGCTGGGCATCTTCTTCTTCCTCGTCATCCGGCCCCAGCAGCAGGAGCGCCGGCGGCGCGAGCAGATGCTCGCCAACCTGAAGAAGGGCGACCGGGTGGTGACGTCCGGCGGCCTGATCGGCACCGTCGTCAACGTCACGGACCGGAAGGTGAGCCTCAAGCTCGGGGACTCCGTCCGCGTGGAGTGTCTCCGGAGCGCCGTCACGGGGCTCGAGTCCGACCCCAAGGCCGACGCGGACCAGGCCTGAGGGCGCCGGCATGCCTCGCTACCTCTGGCTCCGCATCGCCCTGGTCGCGGCCGTGATCGTGGGCTCGCTCCTCCTGGTGGCGCCCCGCGACTGGCACGGCCAGCGTCGCCAGCCGATCAACCTCGGCCTGGACCTCCAGGGCGGGATCCATCTGGTCCTCGGCGTGGACCTCGAGAAGGGGATCGAGAACGTGCTCGACCGCATGGGTGGCGACGTGCGGGCGGCCCTTCAGAAGAAAGGCATCGGCGCCCAGGTCACCCGCCAGGGGCGCACGGGGCTCCTCGTCCAGCTGGCCTCGCCTCAGGCGACCTCGGAGGCCCAGCAGGCCCTGGCCGGCTTCGTCGAGTTCGACACCCGGTCGCAGGACCCGGCCGCGGGCCGGATCGAGCTCGCGCTGAAGGACAAGGTGATCACCGAGCGCCGGAACTCCTTCGTGGACCAGGGCCTCAAGGTGATCCGGAACCGGGTGGACCAGTTCGGCGTCGCGGAGCCGACCATCCAGAAGCAGGGCGAGAACCGCATCCTCGTCCAGCTGCCGGGCGTCCAGGACCCCGCCCGGGCGAAGGCGCTCATCGGCAAGACGGCGGTGCTGGAGTTCAAGCTGGTCGACGACCAGGCGGACGCCACCCGCGCCGTCCAGGAGGGGCCGCCGCCCGGTGACGAGATCCTGTACGGCCGCCGCGTGGACCGCACGACCAAGGCCGAGACGCGGGTGCCCTACGTCGTCAAGAAGGAGGTCCTCCTCACCGGCGACGTCATCTCGGACGCCACCGTCCGGGTCTCCGACGTGGGCGAGCCCTACGTCTCGGTATCGTTCGACAGCGTCGGGGCGCGCCTCTTCGGCGATGCGACCGAGAAGAACGTGGGCAAGGCGCTCGCCATCATCCTCGACGGCAACGTCCACTCCGCGCCCGTGATCCGCGAGCGCATTCCCTCCGGGCAGGCCCAGATCTCGGGAGGATTCACCTTCGAGGAAGCCAGCGACCTCGCGATCGTGCTCCGAACCGGCGCGCTGCAGGCGCCCGTCCAGGTCCTCGAGGAGCGCACGGTCGGCCCCTCGCTCGGGGCCGATTCCATTCGCAAGGGAGTCATCTCGACGGTGGCGGGTGCTCTGGCCGTCGTCGTGTTCATGCTCATCTACTACCGGCTGGCGGGCGCGATCGCCGACCTGGCGCTCCTGCTCAACCTCACCATCCTCCTCGCGGTGTTGGCGTGGCTCCAGGCGACGCTGACGCTGCCGGGCATCGCCGGCATCGTGCTGACCATCGGCATGGCGGTGGACACCAACATCCTCATCTTCGAGCGCATCCGGGAGGAGTTCCGCCTCGGGAAGACGGTGCGGGCAGCGATCGACGCCGGCTTCCGGCGGGCGTTCACCACGGTCATCGATACCCACGTGACGGTCGTGGTATCGGCCGTCATCCTGTACCAGTTCGGGACGGGACCGATCAAGGGTTTCGCGGTCACGCTTTTCTGGGGCATCGTCGCGAGCCTGTTCACGGCGGTCTTCTTCACCCGCCTGATCTTCGATCTCATCTACATGGGCCGCCGGCGGCTCCAGACGCTGTCCATCTGAGGCGGCGGGCACAAGGGGGCGCCACCCGATGCTCCAGATCTTCACCAACGCGAACTATGACTTCATCGGCAAGCGTCGCTGGGCGTACGCGATCTCCCTGATCGTGACCCTGGTCGGGCTGGCCCACATCGGCTGGCAGGGCGGGCTCAAGTACGGCATCGACTTCTCCGGCGGCACCCTGGTGCAGGTGCGCTTCCAGCAGCCCACGACGGTCGACGCCGTGCGGCGCGCGCTCGACCGGGTCCGCCTCGGCGACAGCGTCATTCAGGAGTTCGGCGACTCTCAGGAGTACCTGGTCCGGGTTCCCGCGGCGAGCGGCGCGCTGGAGGAGACCTCGAGGAAGATCGAGCAGGGGGTACGCGAGGCCGGCCTGCCCGGCTTCGAGGTGCGGCGGCTCGAGTTCGTGGGGCCCCAGGTCGGCCGCGACCTGCAGTTGCAGGCGGTCTACGCGGTGCTGGCGGGCATGACGGGGATTCTAGTCTACACCGCGCTCCGGTTCGACTTCCGGGGCGGGGTGGCGGCCATCATCGCCCTGATCCACGACATCATGGTGGCGCTAGCCGCCCTATCGCTCACCAACCGGGAGATGTCCCTTCCGGTGCTGGCAGCGCTCCTCACGATCGTCGGGTACTCGATCAACGACACCATCGTCGTCTTCGATCGAATCCGCGAAACGCGCGGCCGGGGTCTGCGGAAGGGCGAGAGCCTGGCGAGCGTGATCAACACCGCCATCAACCAGACGCTGTCCCGCACCCTCCTTACCTCGCTGACGGTCTTTCTGGTGGTGGCGATCCTGTACATCGCGGGCGGTGAGGTGCTGCGAGACTTCGCGTTCGCGCTCCTCGTGGGGGTGGTGACAGGGACCTACTCCTCGGTTTTCGTGGCCGCTCCGATCATCGTGGACTGGGAGAACTGGAGCCAGTCGCGCCAGCGAGGGGCCAAAAAGGCCGTGGTGAAGGCGGCCGCCGGGCGGTAAACTACTAGATCACCCGGCGCCCGTCGGACCGATTCTCCGGGCGAGCGCGCAACGCCCTGCCCGGCGCCCCAGCGGGTGAGCCGGGACGCGCACATGCGAACGCTGAGCGACCTGCTGACCGAGATCCCCCGCTACCAGGTGGGCGGGGACATCGACGTGGTCCGGCGGGCCTACGAGTTCACGTGCGAGGTCCATCGGGGCCAGCAGCGGGTCTCCGGCGAGCCCTACGACATCCACCCCTTGGCGGTCGCCGGCCTCCTCGTCGAGTTCAAGATGGACGCCACCACCGTGGCGGCCGGGCTCCTCCACGACGTCCTCGAGGACACCGCGACCAGCAAGGACGTCCTCGTCGAGCGGTTCGGCGGTGACATCGCCGAGCTCGTCGACGGCGTCACCAAGATCGGGAAGCTCGCGTTCGCGAGCCACGAGGAGCGGCAGGCGGAGAACTTCCGCAAGATGCTGGTCGCGATGGCCCGGGACATCCGGGTCCTGATGATCAAGCTGGCCGACCGCCTCCACAACATGCGGACCCTCCACTACCTGCCCCCGGAGAAGCAGCGCGCGATCGGCCGGGAGACCCTGGACATCTACGCGCCGCTCGCCCATCGGCTCGGCATGGCCAAGGTCAAGGGCGAGCTGGAGGACCTCGCCCTGAAGGCCCTCCACGCCGAGGTGTACGACGACCTCCAGCGCCGGGTGGCGAAGCGGCGCCTCGAGCGCGAGGCCGAGATCAACCAGGTCATCACGATCATCTCGACCAAGCTGTCCGAGGTCGGGATCTCGGGGCAGATCACCGGCCGGCCCAAGCACTTCTACTCGATCTACAAGAAGATGCAGGCGGGGCGAGAGTTCGACGAGATCTACGATCTCACCGCGGTCCGCATCCTCACCCCGACGGTGCGCGAGTGCTACGGGGCGCTGGGCATGGTCCACTCCCTCTGGAAGCCCGTGCCCGGCCGCTTCAAGGACTTCATCGCGATCCCGAAGTCGAACATGTACCAGTCCCTCCACACGACGGTCATCGGGCCGAAGGGCGACCCCGTGGAGATCCAGATCCGGACGCCCGAGATGCACCGGATCGCCGAGGAGGGCATCGCGGCGCACTGGCTCTACAAGGAGAAGAAGGATCGCTCCGGGCTCGACCAGGCGTTCGTCTGGCTGCGGCAGCTCCTCGAGTGGCAGAAGGAGATGAAGGACCCGCGGGAGTTCATGGAGACCGTCAAGGTCGACCTGTTCCCCGACGAGGTCTACGTGTTCACGCCGAAGGGCGACGTGAAGGCGCTCCCCGAGGGCTCGACGCCGATCGACTTCGCGTACGCGGTGCACACGGAGGTCGGCAACCACTGCGCCGGCGCCCGCGTCAACGGGAAGCTCGTGCCCCTCCGCCACGTGCTCCGGCAGGGCGACATCGTGGAGGTCGTCACCTCGCCCACCCAGAAGCCGTCGCGCGACTGGCTCAAGACGATCAAGTCGACGCGGGCCCGGTCGAAGGTCAAGCAGTGGCTCCGGACCGAGGAGCGTGTCCGCTCCGTTGCCCTGGGCCGCGAGCTCCTCGACCGGGAGGCGCGGAAGCACCGGCTCTCGCTGGCGACGATCCTGGAGGCGGAGGAGCTCCGCAAGCTGGCGGTCGAGCACGGGTACACGACGGTAGACGACCTGCTCGCCGGGCTCGGGTACGGCAAGCTCGCGACCTCGACGGTGATCGCGCGGTTCCAGCTTCCCGAGACGACGGAGGAGTCCCGGACGGAGGCGAAGCCCGCGAAGCCCGCCCGCCCGCGGACCGAGACGGGCGGCGTCACGGTCAAGGGCGTGGACGACGTGCTCGTGCGGTTCGCGAAGTGCTGCGGCCCGGTGCCGGGGGACCCGATCGTGGGCTTCATCACCCGAGGGCGGGGGATCACCGTGCACGCGCGGGACTGCCCGAACCTCGCCGCGGGCGCCGTCGACAACGAGCGGACGGTGGAGGTGGAGTGGGCGGTCGCCGACCAGCAGGCGCTGCCCGTGAAGATCGCCGTGCACATCGGCCGGGACCGGCCCGGGCTCCTCGCCGACATCTCGACGGCCATCTCCTCGCGCCAGGCCAACATCGTGAAGGCCGAGGTGACGGTCACCGAGGACCGCAAGGGGCTGAACCACTTCACGGTGGAGGTGAAGGACCTCGACCAGCTCCAGGGCGTCATGGCGGCGATCTCCGCCGTCAAGGACGTCATCGGCGTCGAGCGGGTCCGCGGGCTCTAGGGCGAGCCGGCCCGCCCCGGCCGTCCGAATCATGATCGAGATCAGCCGCAAGGAGTTCGAGCAGCTCGTGGCGCGCGCCGTGCGGCGGCTGCCGAGGCGCTTCCGGGACCGACTGGAGAACATCGCCGTCGTCGTGGAGGACTGGGCCGACGGCGAGACCCTCGACGAGATGGGTATCGAGCCGCCCGACACGCTTTACGGCCTGTACCGGGGGACCGACCTCACGCGCCGAGATACCAACTACGGCAACGTCCTGCCCGACGTGATCACGATCTACCAGGGACCGATCCAGGAGGACTGCGACACGCCCGACGAGATGGAGGAGCTGGTCCGGGACACCGTCGTCCACGAGGTCGGGCACTACTTCGGACTGGACGACGACCGGCTGTCCGAGCTGGAAGACGGGTCGGCCTAGTGGGCCGGCCGCGACCGGTCGGCGACGCCCGGCGGCGCCCGGGTGCGCGGGAGTCGCGCCGGGCGGCGGCTGGGGCGCCGGCGGCACCCCGCTGGCCGGGCCCGCGCTTCCCGGGATCGGCGCCCGGCCGGGAGCCAGCGGCGGCCGGCGGGACGGCGTGATGACCCGGTATCCCCTCGCGGTCCGGCAGCGAGCCGTGCTCACGTTCGTGACGCTGAACGCCCTCGCCGCCGGGCTGCACGCGCAGCGGTTTCTGTTCGCGGAGAGCGCGCTCCCGTCCGGGCTGGGGCTCGAGTTCGCCGCGCTGGCGCTCCTCGCCCAGGTGGGCCTGGCGGCGCTGGTGATCCACGCCGTGCTGGGAGCGGTCGCGCTCGTCGACTCCCGGGCGCTCGTCACCGGCTTCCTCGCGGCGCTCACCTTCACGCTCCTCCAGACCTTCATCTACGTGGACGCGCGGATCTACGGCTTCTTCCGGTTCCACTTCAATGCGCTCGCGCTGAACGTGCTCTTCACGCCGGGGGGCTTCGAGTCGATGCAGCTCCCCGGGCGAGACGTCGCCATGGCGAGCGCGGGCATCGTCGTCCTCTTCGGTCTCGAGTTCCTCGGCTACGGGCTGCTCCTCCGGCGGGCCCGGGTCGCCACGTGGCCGGTCCGTCGCCGATGGCTCGCACTCGTCGGCGTGACCCTCGGGCTGGTCCTGGCGGAGCGACTGACGTACGCGGCCAGCGATCTTCTGGAGATCCCCGGCGTGGCCCGCCAGGCGCGTCTGATCCCGCTCTACGAGCCGCTCCGGCTGCGGCAGGTCCGCCAGCGCTTGCAGCTCCCGAGCGATCCCGGCGTCCGGTCCTCCGACCCCGGCGAGAGCGCCCTCGACTACCCGCGCGCGGCCGTGGTGGGGTCCGTCAGGGCCGATCACCGATGGAACGTGGTCTGGATCATGGTCGAGTCGTGGCGCTCCGACACGTTCACGGCCGAGAACACTCCGAACGTGTGGCGCTTTTCCCGGCGCGCCCAGGTTTTTCAGCAGCACCTCAGCGGCGGGAACTCGACGCGCTTCGGGATCTTCTCCGCGCTCTACGGCCTGCACGGGACCTACTGGTGGCCCGTCCTGGCCGAAGGGCACGGG
Organism: Candidatus Methylomirabilota bacterium; assembly: GCA_036558225.1. Lineage (GTDB taxonomy): Bacteria > Methylomirabilota > Methylomirabilia > Rokubacteriales > DASRDR01 > DASRDR01. The sequence continues at coordinate 28,031 of DATBGA010000121.1, forward strand.
CCCGTCATGCTCGCCAAGCTCGTCGAGGCCGGCTACCGGTTCCGGATCCTGTCGAGCACCTCCCTCGGGTACCCGGAGTTCCGTCAGACCGCGTTCGTGTCGGTGCGGTCGTCGCTCACCGATCGCCTGCCGGCCGCGACCGTGGCCGAGCGCGACGTCCTCCAGGCTCGCGCGTTCCAGGAGTTCCTGGAGTCGACGCCGCGGGACGACGCCTTCTTCGCCTTCATGTTCCTCGGGGCGCCGCACTTTCCCTTCCTGTTCCCGCCGGACCACGCGAAGTTCCTGCCGATCCTCGAGCAGCCCACCATCGCGCAGGCGCAGACGCCCGAGGGCGGCCGCCGGATGTACAACCGCTACCGGAACTCGATCCACTCCGTCGACTCGGTGATCGGGTCGATCCTGGACGCCCTGGAGCGGCGCGGGCTGCTCGACCGGTCGATCGTCGTGGTGACCGGGGACCACGGCCAGGAGTTCTACGAGCACGGGTTCTTCGGGCACGGCAGCGCGTTCACCCCGGAGCAGACGCACGTGCCGCTCGTCATGCACGTGCCCGGGCTGCCCTTTCACGAGTACGGCCACCTGACGCAGCACCAAGACCTGCCGGCCACGATGCTCGCCCTCCTCGGGGTCGACGATCCTCCGGAGCGCTACAGCCTGGGCCACAACATGCTCGAGGGGCGAGAGCGGCCCTACGCCGTCGTGTGCGGCTTCCGGGAGTGCGCTCTCCAGGACCAGGAGGGCTGGGTCGTATTCGGCGTCGAGGGCAAGACCGCGCTGTCACTCGAGGCGCGCGACCGCGACTACGTCGAGGTCGGGGATCTCGCGACGGCCGTGAATCGGCGTCGTGACCGGCTCCTGGCGACCATGCAGGAGATGCGCGCGTTTCTCAGGTAGACCAGCGCCGACCGCCCCCTGATTTCTCCTCCCAAACCCCGATCCACGAGTGCTCATAGTGTCGGCTGGCTGACGCCATGTGCGATTGTTTTGGTCTTGACAGGGGTTTCACTCCTGGATAGGCTTTCAGCGCACGTTGAAAATGACCGGACAAGTGAAAGTATGGCTCGAAGCGGCGAATTCAAGAAGGAAGCCGCGGAGCGGCTCCGCGGGCTCTTCCCGCAAGTCACTGAATGGCAAGAGTCGCTAGATGCGACCGTCGGGGGCCAGACGGTGGATGTACTCGTCCGGTTCCAGATGGGGCAGGGGCAGGAGCCAAAGACCCTGATTTGTGAGACCCGCTCCCGGGGCGAGCCCCGGTACCTCCGCGAGGCCATCACCCGACTCCGCGAGCTCCGAACGCACCTGCCGGGAGCCTATCCGATCCTGGCCGCCCCCTACGTCACCCCCCAGTCGGCGGCTCTGGTCCGGCGGAACGGCTGCGGCTACCTGGACCTCGCCGGCAACTGCTACCTGGCGTTCGACAACGTCCTGATCCAGAAGGAGGGGCGCCCGAACGTCGCCCTAGTCCGGCGCCCGCTCAAGACCCTGTTCGCCCCCCGGGCGACGCGGGTGGTGCGGGCCCTCCTGGTGGAGCGGGAGCGGACCTGGCGGCTGGACGAGCTGGGGCGCGCCGTCGGCGTGAGCCTCGGCCATGCCCACAACGTGATCAAGCGGCTCGAGGAGCTGGACTGGGTCGAGCGGGGCCGAGACGGACTGTATCGTCTTCCCCGTCCGGGCGACCTGCTCGACGCCTGGCGGGATGCGTACAGCTACCGCGTCAACGGGCTCAGCGCCTTCGTCTCCCCCGCGGGAGACAAGCGGCGGGTCATGGAGGCCCTGGCCCGGCACGCGACCGAGCTGGGCATGAGCTACGCGTTCACGCTTCACGCCGGCGCGTCCCTGATCGGGCCCCACACGCGCCTCCCCATGGTGCACGCCTACGTGAGCGGCGACACCGAGGCGCTCGTCCGGGTCCTGGGGCTCCAGCCGGTGGAGGGCGAAGGCTCGGTCTATCTCATGGCCCCGTACGATCCGGGTGTCTTCTACGCGCCCGTGATCAAGGGGGGATTCCGGGTGGTCAGTCTCCCGCAGCTCTACGTGGACCTCCATGGTCACGAGCGGCGCGGGCGCGAGCAGGCGGAGAAGCTCCGTCGCGACGCGATGGGGTTCTAGCCGGGCTCACGGTGACGGAAGGAGGTGAATACGATGGCGAAGAAGAAGGCGGCGAAGAAGAAGAAGTAGTGCCCGAACGCGTCGTGCGAAGAGGGTGCAGCCCCTTCGCGGGACCAGCCCAAGATGGGGGGAGGTGATGATCGATGGCGAAGAAGAAGGCGGCGAAGAAGAAGAAGTAGCGTGAGTGAGCGGGTCAGGGGACGATGCCAGCCCTGGCCCGGTGTGACGCGGTCAACGCAGGCCGCCGGGGGCGACTGGCACCCCCGGCGGCCGGTCCTCAGACGGCCTTGACGACCTTGCCCCCTCGCAGGCAGCGTGTGCAGACGCGGACCCGCTTGGCTCGGCCCTTCACGACCGCCCGCATCGACACCAAATTCGGCAGCCACCGGCGCGAGGAGACGTTGTGCGCGTGGCTGATCTGGTTGCCCACGACCGGGCCCTTCCCACACACATCACAGCGCTGGGCCATGCTCCTGGACTCCTCGGGAGAGATGGGGGTTCGGCGGCGCCGCGGCCCAGGAACGGGCCGGCTTGCCGCCGAGCAACGCACTTCTATACCATGGGGGCCGAGGTGAGACAAGCCTGGCGCCTCGGGCCGGCGCGGTCGTCCCTTCCGTGAATCCGGGCGCCAAGTCGCCCGCCGGCCTGGAGACGCCCCTCCAGTACCTCAAGGGGGTCGGGCCCCATCGGGCCCGACTGCTCGAGCGGCTCGGGCTCCAAACGGTCCGGGACGCGCTGAATCACTTCCCGCGCGACTACCAGGACCGCCGGACGTTCGTGCCGTTCCACAAGCTCGCGCTCGGGGAGGCGGCCCTCGTGCACGGGACGGTGTTCGGCGTCGCTCCGCCCCGTCACGGGTCTCGTGCCCCGATTCAGGTGACCTTCCGCGACCAGGTGGGATACTTTACCGCGCTCTGGTTCGGCAAGGCCTTTCTCGCGCATACGTTCAAGCGGGACCAGCGGGTCGTTCTCTACGGGAGGAAAACCCTCGCCAAGGACCGCCGAGTCGTCCTCGACAACCCCGACTTCGAGATCGTCGAGGACGACGAGTCGGCGTCGATCCACATGGGCCGCTTTGTACCCGTCTACCCGCTCACCGAGGGCTTGCTCCAGCGCGCCTTGCGGACATTCCTGCACCAGATCGTCGTGGCGCGCGCCGATGAGGCCCCGGACATCCTGCCGGAGGAGCTCCGTCGCCGTCGGGAGCTCCTGCCGGTCGCGGCGGCCTATCGGACAGTGCACTTCCCGGAGCGCCTGGAAGACGTCGAGGCAGCGCGTCGGCGCTTCGCGTTCGAGGACTTCTTCGTCCTGCAGGTGGGCCTCGCCCTGAAGCGCCGGCGGCAGGCCCGGGAGCACGGGCGTTCCCTCGCGCCCCCCGGCGAGCTGGTCGCGCAGCTCCGCCGGGCGCTGCCGTTCGCCCTCACGTCCGCCCAAGAGCGCGTCTGGTCCGAGATCCGGTCGGACCTGGCGCGGCCGGTGCCCATGAACCGTCTCTTGCAAGGCGACGTGGGGTCCGGCAAGACGATCGTCGCCGTAATGGCGCTCCTCACGGCGGTGGAGGCCGGGTGCCAGGCGGTGCTCATGGCGCCGACCGAGATCTTGGCCGAGCAGCACGTCCGCACCCTGCGGAGCCTCGTGGAGCCGCTCGGGCTGACGGTGGCGTGGCTCTCCGCGGGTCAGCGGGCGCGGGAGCGGCAGGCCGCCCTCGAGGCCCTCCGCAGCGGCATCGCCGCCATCGGTGTGGGGACTCATGCCCTCATCCAGGAAGCCGTGGAACTTCAGCGGCTCGGCCTCGCCGTCGTCGACGAGCAGCACCGCTTCGGCGTGCTCCAGCGCGCATCTCTCCGCGGCAAGGGAGAGCACCCGCACGTGCTCGTGATGACGGCGACACCGATTCCTCGGACGCTCGCGTTGACGCTCTACGGCGACCTCGACGTTTCCGTCCTCGACCAGCTTCCGCCCGGGCGGACGCCGATCCGGACGGACGCGCGCTACGAGCCGGCCCGGGAGAGGATCTACGACTTCGTGCGGAGCGAGCTTCGGGCTGGACGACAGGCGTACGTGGTCTGCCCGCTCGTCGAGGAGACCGAGGCGAGCGACCTCAAGGCCGCGACCGAGATGGCCGAGCGCCTCGGCGCGGGCCCGTTTCGGGACTTCCGGGTCGGCCTCGTCCACGGCCGCCTCGGGTTCGACGCGAAGGACGCCGTCATGCGCGCATTCAAGACTGGGGAGATCGACCTCCTGGTCGCCACGACGGTGATCGAGGTCGGGATCGACGTCCCCAATGCCTCCGTGATGCTGATCGAGCACGCCGAACGCTTCGGCCTGGCCCAGCTCCACCAGCTCCGCGGCCGTGTGGGTCGCGGCGCGGCCAAGTCCTTCTGCATTCTTCTCGAGAGCGGTCCCGCGTCCGAGGAAGCGAGGCAGCGACTAGCGGCCATGGTCGAGACCCAGGACGGCTTCCGACTCGCCGAGGTCGATCTGAAGATCCGCGGGCCCGGCGAGTTCTTCGGGACGCGGCAGTCGGGCCTCCCGGAGTTCCGCACCGCGAGCCTCGTGACCCACGTGCGGCTCCTCGAGGAGGCGCGGCAGGACGCCCTGCAGCTGGTCCACCGTGACCCCGGGCTGCGCCTGCCCGAGCACCGCGCTCTGCGCGAGGCTCTCGTCGCCCGCTGGCGCGAGCGCCTCGAGCTGGCGTCGATCGGATAGCGGACCCGTGCGCGTCATCGGCGGCCACGATCGCGGGCGGCGCCTCCGGGCGCCCCGGGGCCTCGGGACGCGCCCCACCGCCGATCGCGTGCGCGTGACCCTGTTCGACGTGCTGGGGCCGGCCGTGGCCGGCGCCCGTGTCCTCGACCTCTTCGCCGGCACCGGAGCGGTCGGGATCGAGGCGCTGTCCCGGGGTGCCGCGCGCGTCGTTCTGGTGGAGCGCGACCCGTCGGCCCTCCGTGCGCTTCGCGCCAACCTGGCGGCCCTCGGCGCGTCGCGTGGTGCCGCGCGCGTGATGGCCGGCGACGTGCTGCGGCTCTTGCCCGAGCTCGGCGCGCAGGAGGGGCCGTTCGACCTCGTGTTCGTCGACCCGCCGTACGCGACGACGCTCGCCGGACGCACGCTGGAGGCGTTGGGCGCCGCGCGGGTCTGCCGCGCCGGCACGGAGGTGGTGGTGCAGCACTCCACACGAACCGCGCTCCCCGCCGTCGAGGGTCTCGCGGCGCATCGCCGAGCGCGCCATTTCGGCGACACCGCCTTGACTTTCCTTCGAGCCGGGGAGTACACTCCCGGCGGTTCGAGGCCCTGAGTGCGCCACTTCGGATGCCGCCGCGCGCCCGATCTCGCCGTTTCGCGGTGAGCCGGCGCGGCCGTCAGCTCATCTAGCGCCGAGACAGCAGGAGCGATTCGTGGCCGTCCGTGCCGTCTACCCTGGCTCGTTCGACCCGCTGACCAACGGACACCTCGATCTCATCGAGCGGAGCCTCCGGCTCTTCGACGACCTGGTGGTGGCGGTCGTGACGAACCCGGCGAAGACGGCGCTCTTCACGGATGCCGAGCGCGTCGAGATGATTCGGGAGGCGACGCGGCATCTGCGCGAGATCGAGGTCGTCGTGTTCGACGGCCTCCTCGTCGACCTGACCGCCCGGCTCGGGGCCCGTGCGATCATTCGCGGGCTCCGGGCGGTGTCCGACTTCGAGTACGAGTTCCAGATGGCCCTGATGAACCGGAAGCTGCGCGAGGAGGTCGAGACCGTTTTCCTCATGCCTCACGAGGCGTACTCGTACATCTCCTCGCGCCTGATCAAGGAAGTCGCCGGCCATGGAGGCTCCGTGAAGGGCCTGGTCCCCGCCGGCGTCGAGCAGCGGCTCCGGGAAAAGCTGCAACGCGGCTGATCCCGGCCCGCGAGAACCGCGAAGAGGAGTGAGCCGACCCATGCTGGCCGAGCGTGTCCGCCGCCTGACCCCGTCCCCGACCCTGGCCCTGTCTGCCCGAGCCCGCGCCCTCCGCGCGCAGGGGATCGACGTCCTCTCCTTCACCGCCGGAGAGCCCGACTTCGACACCCCCGAGCGCGTCAAGGAGGCCGCGGTGCGGGCCATTCGCGAGGGGAAGACGAAGTACACGGACGCGGGGGGGATCCCGGAGCTCAAGTCGGCGATCTGCGCCAAGCTGAAGCGCGACAACGGGCTGACCTACGAGCCGCCCGACGTCATCGCCTCGGTCGGGGCCAAGCACACGCTCTACAACATCTGCGCGGTCCTCGTGGACCCCGGGGACGAGGTCCTCGTGCCCTCGCCGTACTGGGTGAGCTACACCGAGCAGGTGCGCCTCTGCGAGGGCGTGCCCGTCACGGTCCCGACCGACGAGGCCCGCGGCTTCCAGCTCGACCTGGCGGCGCTCGGCGCCGCGGTGACGCCGCGCACGAAGCTCCTCATCCTCAACAGCCCCAACAACCCCAGCGGCGCCGTCTACCCGCGGGCGGACCTCGAGCGCGTCGCCGCCCTCGCGCTGGAGCGCGGGTTCTGCGTGGTCTCCGACGAGTGCTACGACTCGCTGTCCTACGAGGGGCGCGTGCCGAGCATCGCCGAGCTGGCCCCGGAGATCAAGGCGCGGACGATTCTCGTCAACACGTGCTCGAAGGCGTACGCGATGACGGGCTGGCGGCTCGGCTTCGCGGCGGGGCCGCGCGAGATCGTCCGCGCGATGAGCGACCTGCAGGGGCAGTGCACGTCGAACCCGACCTCGATCGCGCAGTGGGCGGCCGTCGAGGCGCTGGGAGGGCCGCAGGACGAGGTCGCGAAGATGGCCGGCGAGTTCGACCAGCGCCGGCGCGTGATCATCGCCGGCCTCGACCGCATCCCCGGTTGGCGGTGTGCCATGCCGCAGGGCGCCTTCTACGCCTTCCCGGACGTCTCCGGGCTGTTCGGCCGACGCTACAACGGCCGGGCGCTCTCGGGCTCGGCGGACGTGACGACCTTCCTGCTGGAGGCGGCGCGGGTGGCGGTCGTGCCCGGGGTCGATTTCGGCTCCGACCGGCACCTCCGGATCTCGTACGCGTGCGGGCTCGCGCAGATCCGCGAGGGCCTGGCCCGGATCGAGGCGGCCTGCGCCGGGCTAGAGGGCTGAGCCGCCGGAGGCGCCCCCCCGCGTGACCCCCGGCAAGGTCCTCCCCCTCGGGGAGGCGCTCCGGCGGCACGTGCCGGACGGGGCGTCGGTCGTCTTGGGGACCGCGCTGGAATGCCTGATCCCCTTCGCCGCCGCGCACGAGCTGATTCGCCAGCGGCGGCGAGACCTCACGCTGGTGGGGCCGATCTCCGACATCTGCTTCGAGCAGCTGATCGCGGCCGGCTGCGCGCGGAGCGTCGTCGCGGCGTGGGTCGGCAACGTCCAGCACGGGGCGGCCTACGCCTTCCGCCGCGCGCTCGAGCAGGGTGTGCCGCGACCGCTCTCGATCGAGGACCACTCGAACTTCTCGATCGCGCTGGCGCTCGAGGCGGCCGCGCAGGGCGTGCCGTACCTGCCGACCCGAAGCCTGCTCGGCTCGGACCTCCTCGCGAGGAATCCCCGCTTGCGCGTGGCGCCGTGCCCCTTCACGGGCGTCCCGCTGGTCCTGGTGCCGGCGCTGGCGCCGGACGTGGCGATCCTCCACGTCCAGCGGTCGGACGCCGACGGGAACTGCCACGCGTGGGGGCCGACCGGCGTCAGCGCGGCGGCCGGGAAGGCGAGCCGGGCCGTCATCGTCGTGACCGAGGAGCTGGTCGAGCCGGCCGTGATCCGGAGCGACCCGAACCGGACCCTCCTCCCCGGGTTCCTGGTGACGGCCGTCGTCCACCTGCCCGGGGGCGCGCATCCCTCGCCCGTCCAGGGCCACTACAACCGGGACCACGCCGCCTACGCGGACTGGCACGCGCGCTCGGCGACCGCCGAGGGCGCGGTGGCCTGGCTGGACGAGTGGGTCCGGGGACCCGGTGATCACGCCGGCTACCTCGCGAAGCTCGGCCGGGCCCGCCTCGACCGGCTCCGGCCTCGTGCGTCGCGGCTCGCGGCGCCGGTCGACTACGGCTGCTGAGCGCGAGGGCCCGCGGGTGAGCCTCGACCACACGCCGGCGGAGCTGATGGTGGCCGCCGCGGCTCGCGAGATCCGGGACGGCGAGGTCGTGTTCGTCGGCATGCGGCTTCCGCTCCTCGCGTTCTGCCTGGCCCGGTCGACCCACGCGCCGACGGCGGTGGGCCTCTTCGAGAACGGCGTCGTGCGCGACTCGCCCGCTCTGGACTTCCTGGTGACCATGTCGGACGGCCCCAACGTGGCCGGCGCGGTCTGGTGCACCGAGATGCGTGAGGTCATGGGACTCATGCAGTCGGGACGGGTGACGCTCGGGTTCATCGGCGGCGCCCAGGTGGACCGCTTCGGCAATCTCAACACCACGTACGTCGGCCGGCAGGCGGAGGCCGTCCGCCTGCCCGGCTCCGGCGGCGCCCCCGACATCGCCTCGCTGGCCCGGCGCCACGTCGTGATCATGGCGCACGAGCGCCGGCGGTTCGTGGAACGGGTCGACTACGTGACGTCGCCGGGGCACGGCGAGGGCGGTGACTGGCGGGTGCGAACCGGGCTTCCCGGCGGTGGTCCGTCGGCCGTCATCACGACGCTCGGGCTGTTCCGCTTCGACGCGGTGACCCGGGAGATGGTGCTCGCGAGCGCGCACCCCGGCGTGACCGTCGACCAGATCCGGGCGCAGACCGGCTGGCCGCTGCGCCTGGCCCAGCCCGTGACGGAGACGCCGCCGCCGAGCGCCGCGGAGCTGGCGATGATCCGACGGTTCGACCCCGAGGGGTTCTGGACCGGCGCGCGACGCTGATGCGGTTCGTCGCGGACTACCGGCATTTCCACTCGTACGACGCCCCGAGCGGGTGAGGGTTCCATGCGTACACAGGGGGAGAGAGCGGCTGCATTCCGGGCGCTCCACGACCGGCCGGGCGCCTTCATCATCCCGAACCCGTGGGATGCCGGCACGGCCCGGCTGCTCGCGTCGCTCGGGTTCGAGGCCCTCGCCACGACGAGCCTCGGGCTGGCGAACGCCCTCGGGCGTCCCGACGGCGCCGGCGCCGTGAGCCGAGGCGAGGTCGTCGAGAACTGCCGGGCGATCGCCGGCGCGACCGATCTTCCCGTCAACGCCGACCTGGAGAACGGGTACGCGCACGAGCCGCGCGCTGCCGCCGAGATGATCCGGCTGGCGGCGGAGGCGGGCGTCGTGGGCGGCTCGATCGAGGACGCGACGGGAGACCCGGCGAAGCCGATCTACGAGTTCTCCCTCGCGGTCGAGCGGGTGCAGGCCGCGGTCGAGGTGGCGCGGTCGCTGCCCGTGCCGTTCGTCTTCACGGCGCGGGCGGAGAACCTCCTGCACGGCCGCCTCGACCTCGAGGACACGATCCGGCGGCTGCAGGCGTTCGAGCGGGCGGGGGCGGACGTGCTCTACGCGCCGGGCCTCCGCGACCTCGCCACGATCCGCACCGTCGTGTCGTCGGTGACGCGGCCCGTCAACGTCGTGGCGAGCTTCATGGATCCCTCGATCACGCTGGCGCAGCTGGCCGAGGCGGGGGTCAAGCGGATCAGCGTCGGCGGCTCGCTCTCGCGGCTTGCCCTCGCGGTGTTCCTCGTGGGGGCGCGCGAGATGAAGGAGCGGGGCGGGTTCACCTGGCTTCGCGAGGCCATCCCGGGCGGAGCGCTGCGCGCGATCTTCACCGCGAGCCGGACGGACTGACGACCGCCGGGCCCGGGCTCACACGGGCGAGCGCCTCACCACACCGGCTGGACGGGCGGTGGCTCCGAGAGGAACCCGCTCGCGCCGAGGCGCGGGACGGGCTCGCGCTCGAGGCCGTGACCGTGCGAGATGGGCTGGAGGTCGGGGCTGACCGCCCGCACGACGCGGAACGGTCCCGTGGCGACGTCCGGCGACGTGACGTCCACCAGCGCCACGCGAACGCGTGAGGCGCCGAGGGCCGACGCGCAGCCGGTCAGCGTGCGTGCCGGCGCGCGGCGCGCGAGCTCCCGAACGGACACGGGCGCGGCGTGGCCACGCAGGCGGTCGAACGCCGCCGCGCGATCGGGCGGGAAGTAGTACGCCGCGTGGTCGAGCATGGTGCGGACCTCGGAGGGATCGCGCGGAACGGGAATGGCCCGCGACCGCATCATGCGCCTGAGGTACGGACCCGTCTGGCCGAGCTCGAGAATGGCCTGCCGGATGGCCAGGCGCGGATCCAGGTCGGCCCCCAGCGCGATCGTCGCGCCCGGATACCGGCGCCCGTCGCCCAGCGCCAGGCACATGGCCGTCGTCCCGCAGGCGCTCGTGGGGAGCACGTAGAGCTCGACCCGGGCCCCGAGCGCTTCCACGCCCGCGACCACCCGGCGCAGCCGCGAGTCACGGCCGAGCTCGACGGGCGAGCCCGGTCGTCCGGTGAGCCAGGCCGCCATGAGCGCATCGCGCTCGACGAGCTCGAGGGTGGCGCGCAGCGCGGCTTCGTCCGGATCGGTGGAGGCCGCCAGCCCGTTGGAGCTGCCCTGGCAGATCAGCTGCTCCGGCCCGAGCGTGAGCGACAGGAACGCGAGCACCGCGGGCACCCAGACCCGGCGGTCGGTGCCGAGCCAGATCCCCGACACCCAAGGGTGGCGGACGGCGGGGTCGAACCGACGATAGGGGAAGCCCTCGCGCCGGTACTGCTCGTCCGAATAGAGCGCAAAGGCGCGGGGATCGAGGCATTCGCCGTCCAGCTCGTGCAGGCGCGCCCAGCGGATCCGGGACGGGTCGGGCAGCCACGCCGCGTAGCGCTCCACCGCCTCGCCGACGGCCGAGAGAATCGCGTCGGCCCACGTGAGACCCTTCCCCCAGCCGAGCGGCAACCGCTCGAGTAATCCGTGCTCATCCACCACGTGCGGCGGCGCGGCGGTTGCCACGTGCGGAAGCTCAACGCCCGTGTCGGCGGGCCGCTCCAGCACGAGGCCGCTGATGACGCCAGTGCGCGGATCGATCCAGCCGGCGAGCGCAGCCAGCAGAGATCGGGGCGCGTCGGTCGGCGCCGGTCCGAGACCGGGGCCGTCCGACCTCGGGAAGGCTCCCGCGCCGCCGCAGGCGGGGCACCGCGACAGAGGGATCACACGATGGCGGGAGGCCGCGCGCCGGCGCGCGTCGATGATGAGGACGTGATCGACGAGCGTTGACGCGCGGGGGCCGCGACGGAGGATCCGGCGGGCCTCGCGGATCAGCACCGGCGCCGCCGCCGCCATGACGATCCCGGTTTCCGCGGTGTGGGTGATGGGGGCGAGCGCCATCGATGCGGCGGCCATGCGTCGCGCCGCGCAGATGCCGCAGCCCGCCCGGCCCGGGATTGCCAGGGGACCGATTCGCAGCTCGGCGCCGGCCGCGACGGCGCTCAGCGCCGGGATACCGCGTGCGAGCGCGCCGGCCGTGAACTCCTGGTGCGCGCCGCCGCCATCGGGTCCATGGAGGCCGACGGCGAGGCGAGGCAGAGGCGCGGCGGGCGCCCGGTCGCCGAGACGCGGGAGACAGGTGACGTTGGCCCCCCACGCCCGCCGCAGACGCCTTGCCCAGAGATCCTCGGGCCGGACGCCGACGATCAGGAGCGCGGGATGGGGATCGGGAGAGGACGGCGGCTGGCGCGACCGAGGGCGGTCGCGCCCAGCCGCGGAGTCACGCAACGGGGCGAGTCAGCCGATCTGCTTCGCCGCGCTCCCCAGCGCCTTGGTCTGGTCCTGAAGCTGCTTGGCGGTTGCCTGGATCGCGTTCAGCTGATTCGAGACGAGCCGGAACTCGGCCGGCGTGGTGATGCCCTTCAGGATCTCCCACAACCGCAGCCCGTTGTTGCCATAGAGCTTGAGAATGCCGGCCAGGCTCAGCTGCACTGCCTTGGTTTGACCCTTCAGCTTGCGGGAGTTGCCGTTCGGCATGCCTCTGTCCTCCGCGTTTCTGGAGTGATGGAGTGGAGCGCGTCACTGCGAGGAATGGTGACAAGAAGCTGTCGACCCACCGACCGCGCTGGCATCCCAGACCTTCGCCAGAGTCGTCCACTGCGATGCGTCAATCCGAGCGCCCTTCGGAGCCTTGTGGAAGCGAGATCCACGCCAACGACCGGGCGGGATCTCGCGATAGCCGGTCTCGCCTGCTGTGCCGGGCACTTTCGCGCCGGGCGCCCCTCGTCATGCGGTGCGCCGGGCCCCCGAGCCGATTGCACAGAAACAGGGCACTGCGCTCCACAGAGAGGCCCGAGTCCATTGGAAACTGTCGCGAAATCGCTGTGTTCCGAGACGCTGCACAGCAGACTGTGCACCCTGCACTGTAGGCAGTGCAGTGCGCGGTCCGGATCAGAGACGGGCGTGGCCGCCGGAGGGCGGTCTCCGCCAACCGTGGGGCGTCCTCAGGACGTCGCCCGGTCGGTCGGGATCAGATGCGGATCCCGGTGTCGAGGCTCGCCCTCGTGGCCTTCCGCGCGGCGGCGAGACGGACACCATCCGGCCACGGGATCGGATTGGCCTGGCCGCACCGCCCGGATGGCGGGATCAGTCGGAGTCGAACGCGTAGTGCATTAGCGGGGGAAGGCGCCGGATCTCCCGCTCGACGTACTCGATCACGCCGGGCGCGAACGGTACCCTCGTCCGGCTGCGCGCCGGTGACTCCCGGACGATGCTGGTCGCGTCGTCCAGGTAGGAGGCGGACGCCTCCTCGCCCACGAACTCGATCGCCGCGCGCAGGGTTTCGCGCGCGCTCGTCAGGAAGCGCTCGTGATAGACGTCGAAGCGCTCGGAGTCCGCGAGCTCTTCGCGGGCCCGCTCCATCGTGCCGAAGCGGCGGATCTCGGCTCGCGCCGCACCCATGGTGACCTCGGTCCGGGCCGCCCGCTGCGCCATGGTGGCGAGGACGTCGAACGGATTGCGGTAGTAGAAGAACACCCGCAGTGGCACGCCCACGCGGTGGCGGAGCACCTCGATGGCGTTCGGATTGCCGCGCGCCAGGTAGCGGCTCGACGCACCGCCCTTCTTGTCGCCGATGACCCGCAGCCGCTGGAAGCGGCCTTGCCATTGGCCGGGCACTGCGTACGAGTAGCCCGACCATCCGCGGCCACAGGCCGCGAACCGCCGCGAGTTGTCGAGGATCGCCCAGAAGAGCTGGTTCCGCGAGTAGCCGGCGCCCACCAGTGGCAGCGCGTCCAGCTCGTGCGCCACCACGACGTTCGGGTGGGCGTCGAGGAGCGCCCCGAAAAGGCTGTGGCCGCTGCGCGGCGAGGCCAGGAAGAAGCAGAACGCGCTCACCTCGTGGAACGCGTCGGTGGCGGCCCGCGACGCCACCAGCGCCTTCAGCCAACCCGTGAGCACCAGCTGCCGGATGAAGATCTCGCCGTGCTCGGCGCTCGGCACCGGGACGTGGTGCGGACGCAGGATCAGCGGCAATGCGTGACGGGCCACGTAGAGCAGGGCGCCCAGTTCCACTGGCTGCGACTCCCAGCGGCTCAGAATGCCGGTAAGGGTCCCGTCCGCCGGCGTGCGACCTGCCCTCCCCGGACGGACACTCCCGGGGCGCCTTCCGAGCCGGTCGGCGGCCGGGGGCGCACCGCCACCATAGCGCACCTGGACCGGGTAGCGCGAGTGGCGGCCCCGGCTCGCGGGAGGGAGGGCGGGCCGGGCGATCCGCGGGCGATCGCGGCTGCCGGCGCGGGCGCGGTCCGGGTCGGTCCACGCACCGCGCCGAGCGCGCCGGGTGTCGGGTTGACAGGCGCCCGCTCAATTAAGTATCCATTAACTAGGTTTCATTGACCCTGAATGTCCAGCCGTCCCGGGGGGCCCGATGCGTAGCCTGATGAGCCTGAGTGTCAACGGAGAGCGCCGCGAGGTCGCCGTCCCGGTCCACCGGACGCTCCTCGAGGTGCTGCGCGAGGACCTCGGGCTGCCCGGGACCAAGCACGGCTGCGAGCTGGGCGAGTGCGGCACGTGCACGGTCCTGGTGGACGGCCAGCCGGTTCTCTCGTGTCTGGCGCTCGCGATCGAGTGCCAGGACGTGACGATCCTGACCGTGGAAGGTCTCGCCCGGGGCAGCCGGCTCGACCCGCTCCAGCAGGCCTTCGCGGAGCTGGGCGCCGCCCAGTGCGGATACTGCACGCCGGGGATCCTGCTCACCGCCCGGGCCCTGCTGGATGCGACGCCGCGGCCCGACCGCGACGCGATCCGGGCCGCGCTCGCGGGAAACCTCTGCCGCTGTACGGGGTACACGAAGATCCTCGACGCCGTCGAGCTCGCCGCCGACCGCACGGCCCGCCAAGGCGCGGGGAGCCGCCCGTGAGCCCGCGCGAACGGCCGCTCTCCGTCGTCGGGCATCGGCTGCCCAAGGTCGACGCCTGGGCGAAGGTCACCGGCGAGACGCGCTTCGCCGACGACCTCGTGCTCCCGCGGATGGCGTACGCGAAGCTCCTGCGGGCCCAACACCCGCACGCGCTCATCCGGCGGATCGACACGACGCGCGCGGCGGCGCTGCCCGGCGTCTACGCGGTCATCACGGGACGGGACTTTCCACCGGTCCGGTTCGGCATCATGCCCGTCAGCCAGGACGAGGAGCCGCTCTGCGTCGAGAAGGTGCGCTTCGTGGGGGATCCGGTGGCCGCCGTCGCCGCCGTGGACGAGGAGACGGCGGAGGCCGCCGCGCGGCTGATCGACGTGGAATACGAGCCGCTCGACTCGCTCATGTCGATGGAGGCCGCCCTGCGTGACGGCACCCACCGGATCCACGAGTACGGCGACGGGCACAACATCCACAAGCTCGTCTCCCTCGAGTTCGGCCACGTCGAGGATGGCTTCCGCGAGGCCGACCTCGTCCGCGAGGACGTGTTCTTCTTCGAGGGGAACACGCATCTGCCGATGGAGCAGCACGCGGCCGTCGCCCAGTGGACGCCGGACGGGAAGCTCACGCTCTGGTCCTCGACCCAGACGCCGCACTACGTCCACCGGGCCCTCGGGAAGGTCCTCGGCGCGCCGATGAGCCACATCCGGGTCGTCGCCACGCCGAACGGCGGGGGATTCGGGGGGAAGTCCGACCCGTTCAGCCACGAGATGGTCGTGGCGCGCCTCTCCCAGCTCACGGGCCGCCCGGTGAAGACGACGCTGACGCGCGAAGAGGTCTTCTACACGCACCGCGGCCGGCACCCGGTGCTCATGTGGGTCCGCGCGGGCGTGCGGAAGGACGGTGAGATCCTCGCGCTCCACTTCCGGACCTGGCTCGACGGCGGGGCGTACGGCTCCTACGGCGTGGCGTCGACGTTCTACACGGGCGCGCTCCAGACGGTGACCTACCGGGTTGCCCGGTACAAGTTCGAAGGCTGCCGCGTCTTCACGAACAAGCCTCCCTGCGGGCCGAAGCGCGGACACGGGACGCCGCAGCCCCGGTTCGCCCTCGAGGTCCACCTGGACAAGATCGCCGAGGAGCTGGGCCTCGACCCGGCGGAGATGCGGCGGCGCAGCGTCGTGCCCGAGCACGCGAAGACGGTGAACCACCTGACCGTGACGACGTGCGGGCTGCCCGAGTGCATCGACCGTGTGGTGGAGGCGTCGGGCTGGCGGGACAAGTTCCGGAAGCTGCCGCCCGGTCGCGGGATCGGGTTCGCCGCGTCCGCCTACCTGTCCGGGGCGGGGCTGCCGATCTACTGGAACGACATGCCGCACTCCGGCGTGATGGTGAAGATCGACCGCGGGGGCGGCGTTGCCGCGTTCTGCGGGTCGATCGACATCGGCCAGGGATCGGACTCGGTCCTCGCGTACGTCGTCGCCGAGGTCCTGGGCATCCGGCCGGAGGACGTGCGGGTCGTGACCGCCGACACCGATCTCACCCCCGTGGATCTCGGCTCGTACTCCTCGCGCGTGACGCTCATGATGGGCAACGCCGCGCGCGAGGCGGCGGAGAAGCTCCGGACCCCGCTGCTCGCCGCGGCGGCGAAGGAGCTCGACGTTTCGCCCGAGGATCTCGAGGCCCGCGACCGGCGGGTGTTCCTGCGGGACGACCCGCCGCGCGGGCTCGCCTTCGACGAGGTCGCGCGGCTCGCGGAAGCGGCCCACGGGACGCTCGTGGGCGTGGGCTCCTACACGCCGCCCCGTCGCGCGGCCAAGTTCAAGGGATCGGGGGTCGGCCCGACCCCTGCCTATTCCTACTCGGCATGCGTCGTGGAGCTCGAGGTCGATCGGGAAACCGGCGACATCCGGCTCGACCACGTCTGGATCGCCCACGACGGGGGGACGGCCATCAACCCGCTCCTCGTCGAGGGCCAGGTCGAGGGCTCCATCTACATGGGGCTCGGCGAGGCGCTGATGGAGGAGTCGGCCTTCCGGGTCCACGGGCTCCACAAGATCCCGTCCATGCTCGAGTACAAGAGCCCGACGACGCTCGAGACGCCGGAGATCACGACGCTCCTGGTGGAGACGCGGGATCCGGAGGGGCCGTTCGGCGCCAAGGAAGCGGGCCAGGGCCCGCTCCTTCCCGTGATCCCGGCGGTCGCCAACGCGGTCTACGACGCCGTTGGCGTGCGGATCGACGAGGTGCCGATCACGCCCGAGAAGGTCCTGAAGGCGCTCGAGCTGAAGGCACAGGGGAAGGCGCCGCGCGTGGGACCGGACCGCCTGCCGCACGTCGCGTTCCCCGACCCGATCCGCGTCCCGCCGCCCTGGATCGACCCGGAGGGGCGCGCGGTCACGGCCGTGCACGAGCGGGAGAAGCCCCGGCGATGAAGTACGGAGGAACGCGACGGGGTCGCCACAGGCCGAAGGCCGTCCATCAACGGGGGGCGTACCGATGATGCGGCTGCCGCCCTTCCGGTACTTCGCGCCGCGCAGCGTGGCCGAGGCGCTCGGGCTCCTCGTCGAGCACGGCCGCGAGGCCGCGGTGGTCGCCGGCGGCACCGACCTCTATCCCAACATGAAGCGCCTGCAGATGCAGCCGCGGGTGCTCGTCGGGCTCCGCGGGATCCGGGAGCTCGCGGAGATCCGGGGGAGCGCCGGGGCCGGCCTGGTCGTGGGGGCCGGCGCGACGCTCACCCGCGTCGCGGACCACCCGGAGGTCGCGGCCCACTACCCGGCCCTCGCGCGGGCCGCCGGCGTCGTCTCGACCCCTCAGCTCCGCAACATGGGGACGCTCGGCGGCAACGTGTGCGTCGACACGCGCTGCAACTACTACAACCAGTCCTACGAGTGGCGCCGGGCGATCGGCTTCTGCATGAAGAGGGACGGCGACATCTGCCTGGTGGCGCCCGGGAGCGCCCGCTGCTGGGCCGTCTCCTCCTCCGACACGGCGCCGGTCCTGTGGGCGCTCGGCGCCGAGGCGACGCTTGTCGGCCCGTCGGGCGAGCGGCGGATCCCGGTGGCCGGGCTCTTCCGGGACGACGGCATCGAGTACCTCGGCAAGACGCCCGCCGAGATCGTGACCGAGCTCCGCCTGCCGCCGGTCGACGGCTGGCGCGCCACGTACTGGAAGCTCCGGCGCCGGGGCGCGTTCGACTTCCCGGTGCTGGGCGTGGCGGCGGCCGTGCGGGTCGAGGGCGGCGTGTGCCGGGACGCCCGGATCGTCCTCGGCGCCGTGGCCTCGATGCCGCGCGAGGTACCCGAGGCCGCGCGCGCGCTCGTCGGCCAGCGCCTCGAGCCGGAGGTCATCGCGCGGGCCGCGGAGGCCGCCGCCCGGCCCGCGAAGCCGCTCGACAACACGGACCTCGTCTATCACTATCGGAAGCGCATGACGCGGGTGTACGTCGGCCGCGCGCTCCGGGAGCTGGCCGGACTGCCCCTCGAGGGGCTCTGGCCCTCCGGGATGTCGGCGCGGGCCGTGGACGAGGCCCGGTAGGCTCCGGCGGGAGCCGGGGCGAGGGAAAGCGGAGGAGACGATGGCCGGGCAGCCCGCCGAGGTCCAGGGAGGCGCCTTCAACGACGTCGCGCGGTATGACGCCCTGATGACGGTGGTGCGCGCGCGGATGACCAACCGGGCCTTCGCCTCCTACGAGGTCCCCCGCGAGCACTTCACCATGATCCTCGAGGCCGCGCGCCACGCGCCGTCGGGGGCGAACGCCCAGCCGTGGCACTACGTCGTCGTGACCGACCCCGCCGTCAAGCGCCGCATCGGCGAGCTGTTCGTCGCGGAGCAGCAGCACCGGGCGAAGCTCCGGATGGGGTTCCCCACGCCCAACTACAATGGCGTCAAAACCGCTCCCGGGCTGATCGTGATCGTCGCCGACTTCCGCTTCGTCCGGGCCTTCCCGGTGCTGAACGACGACTCGGAGCTCGACCGCCTCTACAAGAAGAACGCCGAGCGGATCCTCCTCCAGAGCGTGGCCGCCTCGACCATGTCGGCGCACCTGGCGGCCGCCGCCCTCGGCTATGCGGTGTGGTGGATCACGGCGATCGGCCAGGAGGAGATCCAGCGCGAGGTGAAGCCGCTCCTCGGCGTGCCGGAGGAGCTCGCGGTCATCGACATCATGTGCTTCGGGCCCCCGGCGAAGCCGTCGTACAAGCGGTGGAAGAAGCCCCTCGAGCAGATCATGAGCTGGGACCGCTTCGATCCCGCGGCCATGATGTCCGACGCCGACATCGACGCGTGGATCCGGACGACGCGCCACAAGGTCATGTACCGCGACGAGACGCGGGTCGACTGACGGGGCGGCATGACGGAGCGCTCGACGGGCGGCGCGGCGACCCCGGTGGACTTCCGGACGGAGCCCTCGCGCTACCGGCACTGGAAGCTCGAGATCGACGGCCGCGTGGCGACGCTGGCGATGGACGTCCAGGAGGACGGGGGGCTCCGGCCGGGCTACGAGCTGAAGCTCAACTCCTACGACCTCGGCGTCGACATCGAGCTGGCCGATGCGATCCAGCGCCTCCGGTTCGAGCACCCCGAGGTGGGCGCGGTGATCCTCACGTCGCTGAAGGAGCGGGTGTTCTGCGCGGGGGCCAACATCCGCATGCTGAGCCAGTCTGGCCACGGCTGGAAGGTGAACTTCTGCAAGTTCACCAACGAGACGCGGAACGGGATGGAGGAGGCGAGCGCGGCGTCCGGCCAGCGCTACATGACCGCCGTGAACGGGCCCTGCGCGGGCGGCGGCTACGAGCTGGCCCTGGCGACCGACTGGATCGTGATGGCGGACGACGGCAACACGGCCGTGTCGCTTCCGGAGGTCCCGCTCCTCGCGGTCCTGCCGGGCACCGGCGGTCTCACGCGCCTCATCGACAAGCGCCACGTCCGGCGGGACCGGGCCGACGTCTTCTGCACGCTCGAGGAGGGGATCAAGGGCCAGCGAGCGGTCGAGTGGGGCCTGGTGGACGAGGTCGTCTCCCGGTCCCGGCTCGCCGACGCTGCCCGGAGCCGCGCGGTCCAGCTTGCGGAGCGGAGCGACCGGCCCGCGTCGGCGCGGGGAATCGCGCTGTCGCCCCTCGGCCGGACGATCGAGGGGGACCGGATCGCGTACGGCCACCTCGGCTGTGCCATCGATCGGACGCGGGGGGTGGCGGAGATCAGGGTGGCGGCGCCGGCCGCCGCCCCGCCGGGCGACCTCGCCGGGCTGCACGCCCAGGGCGCCGCCTTCTGGCCGCTCGCCCTCGCCCGGGCGCTGGACGACCTGATCCTCCACCTCCGGACCAACGAGGAGGAGATCGGGATCTGGGTGTTCCGCACGGCGGGCAGCGCCGATCTCGTGACGGCGTACGATCGGCTCCTCGCCGAGCACCAGGCCGACTGGCTCGCGCGGGAGATCCGGCTCTTCTGGAAGCGGGTCCTGAAGCGCCTCGACGTGTCCTCCCGGTCCGTCTTCGCGCTGGTCGAGCCCGGCTCGTGCTTCGCGGGCACGCTCCTCGAGCTGGTGCTGGCCGCCGATCGCGCATACATGCTGGACGGCATGCGCGAGGGCCACGCGGGCCCGGCGGCGACGGTCCGCCTGGGCGAACCGAGCTTCGGGGCGTACCCGATGGTCAACGGGCTCACGCGGCTCGAGAGCCGGTTCCTGGGGGAGCCGCAGCGGGTCGACGAGCTGAAGCGGCGGATCGGCGAGGATCTCGACGCGCGCGCCGCGGCGGCCGCCGGGCTCGTCACGTTCACGCCCGACGACATCGACTGGGACGACGAGGTGCGCATCGCGATCGAGGAGCGCGCCGCGTTCTCGCCGGACGCTCTGACCGGCATGGAGGCTTCGCTCCGGTTCGGCGGCCCGGAAACCGTCGAGAGCAAGATCTTCGCGCGGCTGTCGGCGTGGCAGAACTGGATCTTCCAGCGAGGGAATGCCGTGGGCGAGCGGGGGGCGCTCCGCGTCTACGGAACGGGCCAGCGCCCGGAGTTCGATCGGAGGAGAGCCTGATGACGGTCAATTACCGGGAGCGCATTCCCAACAACGTGCGCCTCCACGAGGACCGGCGCCTGCTGCGGGCCCTGGAGGAGTGGCAGCCGCGCTTTCTCCAGTGGTGGAATGACATGGGGCCTGAAGGCTTCCAGGCGCGGGACGTCTACCTGCGTACCGCGACGAGCGTGGACGCCCAGGGATGGGCGCACTTCGACTACGTGCGGATGCCCGAGTACCGGTGGGGCATCTTCCTGGCCGAGCCGGAGCCCGCTCGCGCGATCGGGTTCGGCGCGCACCGGGGCCAGCCGGCCTGGCAGGACGTGCCGGGCGAGTATCGCGGCACGCTGCGGCGGCTGATCGTGACCCAAGGAGACACCGAGCCAGCGTCGGTCGAGCAGCAGCATCAGCTGGGGCGGACGTGCCCGTCGCTGTACGACCTCCGCAACCTCTTCCAGGTCAACGTGGAGGAAGGCCGGCATCTGTGGGCCATGGTCTACCTGCTCCACGCGCACTTCGGGCGCGACGGCCGCGAAGAGGCCGAGGCGCTCCTCCAGCGCCACTCGGGCGATCCGGACAAGCCGCGCATCCTGGGCGCGTTCAACGAGAAGACCCCCGACTGGCTCTCGTTCTTCATGTTCACCTACTTCACCGACCGGGACGGGAAGTACCAGCTGGCGAGCCTCGCCGAGAGCGGATTCGATCCGCTCTCCCGCACCTGCCGCTTCATGCTGACCGAGGAAGCGCACCACATGTTCGTCGGGGAAACTGGCCTGGGGCGGGTCGTCCAGCGGACCTGCGAGGTGATGCGGGAGCACTCCACGGAAGACGTCCGGAAGCACGGGGCCATCGATCTGGCGACGATCCAGCGCTACCTGAACTTCCACTTCTCCGTCTCGATCGACTTGTTCGGGGGGGAGATCTCGACCAACGCCGCCAACTTCTACACAGCGGGGCTGAAGGGTCGGTTCGAAGAGGGCAAGAAGACCGACGATCACGTGCTCGCGCAGGCCCGGTACCCAGTGGCCGAGCTGGACGGCGACCGCATCGTGACGCGGGAGGAGCCGGCACTGACCTCGCTGAACGAGCGGCTCCGCGATGACTACGTCGCGGACTGCCAGCGCGGCGTCGACCGCTGGAACCAGATCATCCGGAAGCACGGGGTCGACTTCGAGCTCCTGCTACCCCATCGGGGCTTTCACCGGGCGATCGGAGCGTTCGCCGAGGCGCGGGTGTCGCCGGACGGCCGGGTGGTGAGCCAGGCCGAGTGGGACGCCCGGCACGGCGAGTGGCTCCCGACCGAGAGCGACAAGGCCTTCGTCCAGAGCGTCATGGTCCCGGTCGTCGAGCGGGGGAAGTTCGCGGGCTGGATCGCGCCCCCCGCCCGCGGCATCAACGGGAATCCCGTCGACTACGAGTACGTCCGGAGCTAGCCGGTGTCCCTCGGGGCGCGGATCCGCGGGCTCCGGACGGATCGCGGCATCCGCCAGAAGGCCCTCGCGGAGACGGCCGGCCTCACGCCCAGCCTCGTCTCCCAGATCGAGTCCGACAAGCTCACCCCGTCCCTTCACACGCTCGGGCGGCTGGCCGGCGCCCTCGGGGTCCCCATCGCCCAGTTCTTCGAGCAGCCGCCGAATGGGCAGCTCCACGTGGGCCGGCGGAAGGACTACGCCGTGGTCAGCTTCGACGGCTCGAGCGAGCGCTGGGAGGTCCTGGCGGCCGGTCTCTTCCGGGGCAAGGTGCGCGCCGTCGTCTCGACGCTCGGGGGGCGGGGCGCGAGCGTGCCGCCCGAGCGCGTCCTGATCGAGCCGGGACAGATGAAGCTCATGTACGTCCTCGAGGGGAAGGTCGCCCTCCAGTACAACGGCGCGCGGCATGTCCTCGAGGCCGGCGATTCCGCCTACCTCGACGGCGGCGTTCCGCACACGTGGGAGAACGTCGGGTCGGGGACCGCGCGGACGCTCTGGGTCATCACGGGCAAGGACGCGTGAGCCCCCGAGTGAAGGCCGTCCGGTCCGGTGCTCGGAGCCGCTTCGCGGACGAGCGTCGCGTCGTGAGGGGGATCGAGGTCGTGCTCGTCGACGCTTTCACGTCGACGCCCTTCACGGGGAACCCTGCCGGCGTGGTGCCGGACGCGACGGGCCTGGACGACGCCGCGATGCGGGCGGTCGCCGCGGAGTTGGCGCGGCCGGCGACCGCCTTCCTCGGACCGGCGGCAGGCGGCGGCGAGCGCGGGCTCCGCTGGTTCTCGCCGACCGGGATCGAGCTGACGTTCTGCGGCCACGGCACGGTGGCGGCGGCCCACGTGCTCGCCGCGCGCGGAGAGGCTCCGGGCGGCCGGCTCGTCTTCGCGGCCCCGCGCCACCGCCTGGCGATCACCTTGGAGGGGGCCGAGACCTCCCGGACCGCGTGGCTCGAGCCCGACTGCCCGCGCTGGACGCCGGAGAGCGGCGATCTCTCGCCGTTCCTCTCGACCCTCGGGCTCCCGGCGGAGGGCGTCGCCCGGTGGGCGCCGCCCGCGCGCACCGCGGAGCACGATCTCCTGATCCCGGTTGCCAGGCTCGACGCGCTCCGGACGCTGGCGCCCGATCTCAGCGGGCTCGGGCGGATTGCGAGGGACCGCGGAGTCCGCGGCGTCGTCCTCACGACGCGTGAGACCCGCGAGGCCGGCGCGTTCACCCACAGCCGGAACTTCATCCCGCACTTCGGGATCCCGGAGGACTACGCGACCGGCTCCTCGCACGCGGCCATCGGCGTGTGGCTCTGGGAGGCCGGCGTCCTCCCGGCTGCCGACGGCGTCGCCCGGTTCCGCGCGGAGCAGGGCGACTTCGCGGGCCGACCCGGACGGCTCGCCGTCGAGGTGCACGGGGTCCCCGGCCGCGCGACCCGCGTCCGGGTCGGCGGGCAGGCGGCCATCGTGCTGACGGGTCGGCTCACCCTTCCGTGAGGAGGGCCGCGCGGGGGATCGCCGAATCATGACCCGCCCGGATCCGGCGAGCGACGTCCCGTTTCTCGAGCGCGCGCGGGAGACGGCGCCCCCCGAGACGCTTCGACGGTGGCAGTGGGAGCGGCTCGCCGCCGGGATCTCCGAGGTCTGGAGCTCGAACGCCTTCTGGCGGGAGCGTCTCCATGCGGCCGGCGTGCGCGACCCGCGCGACGTCGGGTCCTGGGACGACTTCGCCCGGCTGCCGCGGCTCACCAAGGCAGAGCTGGCCGCCGACCAGGCGGCGCACCCGCCGTTCGGCACGAACCACACCCACCCGCTCGACCGCTACGTGCGCGTGTTCCAGACGTCGGGCACCACGGGGCGACCCATCCGGTGGCTCGAGACCGATGCCTCGTGGGCGTGGTGGGCTCGGTGCTGGGCCTTCGTGTTCCGCGGCGCGGGGCTGGGTCCGCAGGACCGCCTCTTCTTCCCGTTCTCGTTCGGCCTCTTCGTTGGCTTCTGGGCCGGGCTGGAGGGCGCCCGGGTCCTCGGCGCGATGGCCATTCCCGGCGGCGGCCAGGACTCGCCGACCCGCCTCCACGCGATGCGGGAGCTCGGCGCCACGGCCCTCGTGTGCACGCCGTCGTACGGGCACCACCTCGCCGAGGTCGCGCGGGCCCAGGGCGTGGAGCCCGCGACGCTCGGCGTCCGGACGACGGTCCACGCGGGGGAGCCGGGCGCCGGCATTCCCGCGGTGCGGCGGCGCCTCGAGACGCTGTGGGGGGCGCGGGCGTACGACCACGCGGGCATGACGGAGGTGGGCGCCTACGGGTTCGAGTGCGTGGCGCAGGCGGGGCTCCACGTGAACGAGCTCGAGTTCATCGCCGAGATCCTCGAGCCGGAGAGCGGCCGGCCGGTGGCGCCGGGCGAGATCGGCGAGCTGACGCTCACGAACCTCGGCCGCTGGGGGGCGCCGGTCCTCCGGTATCGCTCGGGCGACCGCGTGCGCGTCGCCCCGGCCGCGTGCGCGTGCGGCCGCACCTTCGCGCGCCTCGAGGGCGGCATCCTTGGCCGGGTCGACGACATGCTCGTCGTCCGCGGCGTCAACGTGTTCCCGTCGGCGCTGGAGGGAATCGTCCGGCGCTTCCCCGCGGTCGACGAGTTCCAGATCGAGGTGTTCCGCCGCGGAGCCCTGGACGAGGTGCGGCTCCTGCTCGAGATCGGCGGCAACGCGGGACTCGGAGAGGGCGGGCGGGCGACGGTCGACGGGGTCGCCGAGGCCGTCCGCCGTGACCTGGGGATCCGGGTCGAGGTCGCCGCCGTGCCCGCCCGGACCCTGCCGCGCTACGAGCTGAAGGCCCGGCGCGTCGTGCGGCGGGAGGAGCCGGGACGCTGACGTCCGCCATCCCACCGGCCGACGTCTGCCGGTCGCGACAGGCCACCCCACGCCGATCCCAGGCGTCATCGCACTCGCCATGGCCGACGCCATGGCGCGCGCCAGGGCTTGTGAAGGAGACCCGAATGCCCGCGCCCCTCAAGGTCCTTGTCGTGCCGTCACTCCTGGCGAATCGGCCGTCTCCGTATCTCACGCACCTCGAGGCCGCGGGCCTCGAGGTGCTGCGCAGCCCGCTGGGGCGACCATACGGCGAGGCCGAGCTGATCGAGGGGCTGCGCGGCGTGTTCGCGACGGTTGCCGGCATCGAGCCGTACACGGAGCGCGTGCTGCGCGAGGCGCCGGACCTCGAGGTGATCGCGCGCTTCGGGGTGGGCTACGATCAGATTGACGTCCCGGCGGCGACCCGTAATGGCGTCTACGTCGCCATGGCGTTCGGCGGGAACCACGAGACGGTCGCGGATCTCGCCGTGACGCTGATGGGCGCCGTCGCCCGGAACGTCGTCGTCTACCACCAGCGCGTGACGGCGGGGGGCTGGGGGTGGGAGTTCCGGCAGGGGCTCTGGCGGGCCACGGTCGGGATCGTGGGGCTCGGGCGGATCGGACGAGCGGTGGCGCGGCGCTGCCGCGCCTACGAGATGCGTGTCCTGGCCCACGACACGGCGCCCGATCCCGCGTACGCGGGGAGCCACGGCGTCGAGCTCACGTCGCTCGAGCGACTTCTTGCCGAGTCGGACTTCGTCACGCTGCACGCGCCGCATACGCCCGAGACCGACCGGCTCATCAATGCCGCGCGTCTCCGGCTCATGAAGCCGACCGCGGTCCTGATCAACACCGCGCGTGGTGGGCTCGTGGACGAGGACGCCCTCCACGAGGCGCTCCTGGCCCGGCGGATCGCCGGCGCCGGGCTCGACGTCTTCCGCCGCGAGCCGCCGACCGGCTCGCCGCTCCTCACCCTCGACAACGTCGTCCTCACGCCGCACGCGGCGGGATCGGACCTGGCCTCCGAGGCGGCGACGGGACAATGCTGCGTGGACTCGATCCTCGCCGTGGCGCGCGGCGGCGCGCCGTCACCGGCGCTGCTGCTGAATCCGGACGCGGCCGCCGTCGCCCGAACCCGCCGCCGTCGCCCCTCGCCCTGAGCCGGGCCGCGATCCGGTGGCCCTCTCCGATCTCCAGGTCGGCGCCAGGCTCGTCGCGCGGCTCCCGAGCTTCCTCCCCGTCCGATCGGGGTGGACGAGGCGCGACGCGCGCTGACGCAGCGCTTCGCGAGCCGCGGCGCGACCTTCCTCGAGCTCGCCCGGCGCACCGTCTACGCGAGCGCCACGAGCCCCTACGCGCGACTCCTTCGTCACGCAGGATGCGGGTACGCGGACCTCGAGCATCTGGTCCGAGCGGACGGCGTGGAGGGGGCGCTGCGTCGGCTGCTGGACGGCGGGCGTCTATCTGACGGCATCCCAGCTCCGGGGCGACCAAGCCGGTCCGACGCGGCGGACTGACGATCGAGGTCACTATGCCGCCATCGAGAGGAGAGGCCTGACGGGCAGTCGCGACTTCGCCTGCTCGTGCATCCGGACGTCGGCCCCGTCGAGTCGGGCGCGGTGACGGAGGCCTTCCTCTCGGCCCTCGGGGAGCCGGGCCGCGCCGGCCGCGTGATGGCGCTGGTGTGGCGCGCGGCCGAGATCCTCGAGGTGGAGCGTGGCGCCCCGCGGACCACGCCGGCCGGCAAGGTGCTCCACGTCCACCGGATCTCGCGGGGACGCAACGGATCGATGTGACCCGCGCGGGTGGCCCCCGAGCCGCGCGCCGCAGCCGGGAGTCGCGGGCCGCCCGTTCCGAAGCCGGGTGTATAGTGAGGGCCGCCATGAAGATCGTCCTCCGCAACCAGGGCCGCGAGGTCGAGCTGAGCGGCCGTCGCCGGGTGCGGGAGGTCCTCGCCGAGCTGGGCGTTCTCCCCGAGACCGTGCTCGTGATCCGGGGGCGGGATCTGCTCACGATCGATGAGGTCGTCGCCGAGGACGACGTCGTGGAGCTCCGGCCGGTCATCTCCGGGGGCCGCTCGTGAAGTGCCGGAAGTGCGGCGGCCGGGCCGTGCTGGAGCTCCGGCGCCACAACACGGCCTTCTGCGGGCCCGACTTCCTGGACTTCTTCCGGCACCACGTGCTGGAGACGGTCCGGCGGTGGCGGATGCTCACGCGCGACGAATCGGTCCTGGTCGCGGTGTCGGGCGGGAAGGACTCCCTGGCCCTCTGGGACGTGCTCCACGACGCCGGCTACCGGACCACCGGCCTCTACATCGACCTCGGGATCCTCGACTACTCGCGCGCCTCGAAGGCCCGGTGCGAGGCGTTCGCCGCCGAGCGGGGGCTCGAGCTGCGCGTCGTGGCCGTGGCCGACGAGGTGGGCGCGCCGATCCCCGCCGTGCGGGACGTCACCCGGCGGCCGACGTGCTCGGCCTGCGGGCTCTCGAAGCGCTACATCATGAACCGCGCCGCGATGGAAGGCGGATTCCCGGTGGTCGCCACCGGGCACAATCTCGACGACGAGGCCGCGACCCTGTTCGGCTCCACGCTGCGCTGGGACGAGTCGGCGCTCGCGCGACAGATGCCGGTCCTCGGGGCCACGCATCCGAGGCTCGCGCGCCGGGTCAAGCCGCTCTTCCGGATGAGCGAGCGCGAGACCGCCGCCTACGCCTTCCTCCGCGGCATCGACTACATCGTGGAGGAGTGCCCCTTCGCGCGGGGCGCGACGTCGATCACGCACAAGGAGCTGCTCAATCGCCTCGAGGACACGTCGCCCGGCTCCAAGGCGATGTTCGTCCAGGGATTCCTCGACAAGGCGCGCGGGCTCTTCCAGGAGCGCGAGGCCGTCACGCTCCTCGAGTGCGTCCGCTGCGGCCAGACCACGACCGGCGAGGTGTGCGCCTTCTGCAAGCTCCGTGACCAGGTGAAGCGCGGAGTCCGCCCGGCGCCGCGCCGCGCCGGTGCCGACCCCGGCTCCGGCTCATCGGAGTCCCAGGACCCACCGGCTGCGCGCGGGCTCATCTCGGACCTTCACGCGGCGTCCGAGATCCACGCGCCCTGAGGGGCGCGCCCGCCGTGGCTCGGCCGCCCCGCCTCGACAGCAACCAGGTCGTGTTCGTCGGCACGGGCGGCGGCCGCATGACGACGGCGTTCCAGGCCCGCGCGACGGGGGGCCTGTGGGTCTGCCTCGATGGGATCTGGGTGTGCGTCGATCCGGGTCCCGGCGCGCTGGCGCACGCGCGGGGACGCGCGCTCGGCCTCGACCCGGGCGTCCTCGATGCCATCGTCCTGACTCACAAGCACCTCGATCACTCGGGCGACGTCAACGCGATGATCGAGGCGATGACGCAGGGCGGGACGAAGAAGCGAGGCCTGGTCCTCGCGCCGCGCGACGCGTACGAAGACGATCCGGTGATCCTCAGGTACGTGCGGAGTTACCCGGCGGCCATGGAGACGCTCGAGCCTGGCGGCCGGTATCCGCTCGGCGGCGACAGCGGCCCGGTCCTGGAGACCCCCATTCGCCTGAAGCACCCGGTCGAGACCTACGGTCTTCGCTTCGTGGGTCGACGGTGGACGGTGGGGCTCGTCTCGTGCACGGGATACCTGCCGGAGATCGAGACGGCCCTCTCCGCGGACGTCCTGATCCTGAACGTCGTCTATCGCGAGCCGCGGGACGAGATCCACCTGGCCGTGCCCGACGCGCGCCAGCTCATCGGCGCCATGCGGCCGCGCCTGGCGATCCTCACGCATTTCGGGCTGACCATGCTGAGGGCGCGCCCCTGGGAGCTGGCCGAGACGCTCTCGCGCGAGACGGGGGCCCGCGTGCTCGCCGCCCGCGACCGCTGGCGGCTCGACCTCGACGCCGAGCTGGGAGGGGACGGCCAGCCGGGATCGTGACGAGGCGAGCCGGGCGCTTCACCGCATGCCCGGCTCGCGCGTTCCTGCGTGACCCCCAACGGCTGCCGCAGCCGCCGGGGAGCCGGCCACGAACCCCCTTCGTCTCCGCCCAGCGTCAGCCGGGAACGGACGGTGCGAGATGAGGCTCGGGGCCGGCCCTCGGCTCCCTACTTCGGCTGCGGCACGATCCGGATGTAGGGCTTCGGCGACTTCCAGCCGGCCGGGTACTTCTCCTTGGCCTCGGCGTCGGAGACCGTCCCGCTGATGATCACGTCGTCGCCCTGCTTCCAGTTGACGGGGGTCGAGACCTTGTGCTTCGCCGTCAGCTGGCAGGAATCCAGGATCCGCAGGACCTCGTCGAAGTTGCGGCCCGTGCTCATCGGATAAGTCAGCATCGCCTTGATCTTCTTGTCGGGGCCGACGACGAACACCGACCGGACGGTCGCGTTGTCGGCGGGGGTCCGGCCCTGAGACGTGGTGCCGGCCGCCTCGGGCAGCATGTCGTAGGCCTTCGCCACCTTCAGCTCAGGGTCGCCGATCAAGGGATAGGTGACGGCGTGTCCCTGGGTCTCCTCGATGTCCTTGGACCACCGCTGGTGGTCGTTGACCGGGTCGACGCTGAGGCCGAGGATCTTGCAGTTGCGCTTGTCGAACTGCGGCTTCAGTCCGGCCATGTAGCCGAGCTCGGTCGTGCAGACCGGCGTGAAGTCCTTCGGGTGCGAGAACAGGATGGCCCAGCCGTTGCCGATCCACTCGTGGAAGTTGATGGGGCCCTGAGTGGTCTCCGCGGTGAAGTTGGGGGCGTCGCCGTTGATGCGCAGTGTCATTGGGTCACCTCCGGTTAGAGAGAGTTTGGCCAGCTCGACCCGGTACGAGGCGGCGGGTGCCCCGTCGTGCGTCGTGCGCCCTCACGCGGCCCGCAGGCGCGCGTGAGGAAGCGGACCCACCCGAGCCGAGCGAAACACGGTCTCCTGGGGCGTCAGCACCAGCTCGTAACGGCCGGGCATGCGGTCCAGGGCGTCGTGCACGATACCGAGGACGCGCGATACCACCGCCGGCCGCTCGAACGGAACGGCCATCTTGATCTGCCAGGGGCCCCAGCAGCCTTTGTGAACGAACGAAGCGACCACCGCGTCGACTCGCGCCCGACCGCGTAGGTCAGCCGGATCTGCCGGCTCACGACCGCCGCCCGCCTCCGATCTCGCCACGCAGTGAAGGCGGGAAGGGCCACGAGCGACAGCAGCGGGGGAAAGGCCACCACGGCGGCGGCCATTCGCGCGAGCCGATCCGCCCCCTTCAAGGCTGAGGACCCCGGATGCCCCGACGACACACAGTCATTCTACGTCAGGCACCCCACGGAAGTCCGGGGCGCGATCGACCCAATCCAAGCGCTCTGCTCGTCTTCTCCTCCTCTATTGATGGACGTTTCGAGGCTGCGGGTCCCGTCGGCCGCGGGCGGCGTCCCGGTGCCGGGCGCGGCGGGCGTCCGACGGCTCGAAGGAGCCTCGGCTAGCGAGCGCGGGACAGGGCAAGCGACATGCCATCCGACAGGCCAATGAAATCGAGATGTTGCGCGTGGCCCACGATCGCGTGGTCGCGGCGGTCCCGTGAGGCGCGGGGCGGCGACGCGGACGAGCGCGACTAGGGGCGCGGCGATGACGCTCGACCAGGCCATCCAGTGGAGGATGCCCGACGGGGAGGGGAGTCAGGGCCGGACGCCGACCTCCGCCAGGAGCGCCGCGAGGTCCTGACCGCGATCCACGCGGTAGACGATTCCCTTCATCCCGAGCGCCTCGGCCGCGCGGACGTTGGCGTCGTAGTCGTCCACGAAGACGCAGGATTCGGGAGGCAGCCCGATCCGCCCCGCCGCCCGGCGGTAGATCTCGGCGTCCGGCTTCGCCACGCCTTCCTCCGCCGACGAGACGACCGTGTCGAACAGGTCGTGGATCCCGAGCTCGCGCAGGCGGATTCGTAGGCTCTCATCAGCATTCGACAGGATGGCGGTCCGGTACGCGGGCCGGAGCCGCCGGGCGAGCAGGACGTTGGCCTGGATCAGGTGGCGGGCCGCCACCCAGGCGTCGTGGAGCCCTGGCAAGGCCCGGCCCGCCCGCTCCTCGAGCAGCCGGTGCGCCTCCGCGCGCCACGCGAGGAGATCGCCCTGGCCTCGCTCGATCTCCCGCCAGGTGGGCGTTCGGTACAGCGTCTCCAGGAGGGCGTGCCGAGGCAGGCCGTGGGCGTCCTCGAGCCCGGCGGAGACGTCCCAGCGCATGTCGATCAGCACCCCGCCGAAGTCGAAGATGACCCCGCGGACGCCCGGGCCGGCGGTCAGGGAAGTTTTGGTCGGGGCGTGCACGACGCGGTACGCTAGCCCGCGGCGTGGTCGGGGTCAAGCCGAGCCCCGGGCCATAGCGGAGCCGCGCGACAGGAGCCATGCCGCCAAAGCCGCCGGGCCCGTCCAGCCGCGACAGCCTCGCCACCCTGCGCGCCCGCGTCGGGGAGCTCGAGCAGGAGGTCGCTCGCCGCCAGCACGAGGCGGTGGTGATGGCCGCCGCGGCCCGGCTGGCCGGCGAGAGTCTCGCCGTCGAGGACCTCGCCGACCGAGTCGCCCGGAGCATCGTCCACCTGTTCGACGCCGCCTCGGCCTGCGTCCGCCGTCTCGAGCCCGACGGGTCGCTCGTGGCGCTCGCCTGGGCCGGGAGGTCCAGCGCCGACGCCTTCGCCCGAGGCCACGCTTTGCCCTCGGGGACGGCGACGGGCGCACGGGCGGTCGCGCTCGGCCGGCCGGTGTGGACGCCGGACGTGCTGACCGATCCCGACATCACGCTGAGCCCGGACCTGCGCCAGCTCGTGGAGGCCACCGAGAACCGGGCGGTCCTGGCCGTGCCGCTCAAGGCTCGCGGTGCCGTCATCGGGGCCGTTATCATCGCGTATCCGCTGGGACGCGCCCTCCGTGAGCACGAGGTGCGGCTGGCGGAGGCTTTCACGGATCAGGCCGCGCTCGCGCTGGAGAACGCGCGGCTGTTGGCCGAGACGCGCGGCCGGCTGGCCGAGAGCGAGACGCTCCTGACCGTGGCCGGCATGCTCTCCCAGCCGCTGCCGATCGCGGAGGCGATGCGGCGCGTCGCCCGGGAAGTGGCGGTCTCCCTCGCCGCCGACATGTCGGGCATCTACTTTCTCGACGCCGCCCGGCAGGCGCTCCGGCCCGTGGCGGGCTACCGCGTGCCGAAGCATCTGCTGGCCGCGCTCCGCGAGACTCCGTTCCCCATCGAGGTTCTCGGGGAGGCCCTCGCCGAGCGCCGGCCCGTCTGGTCGTCGGACTACCTGGCCGATCCGCACTTCGACTTCCCGTTCATCACCTCGATCCGGCCCGGCGCGGTGCTGTTTGCGCCGACCCTGGTCCGTGGAGAGGTGGTCGGTGGCATCTTCCTCGTGTGGTGGACACGCGGTCGCACCTTCGGCCCGACCGAGATCCGCCTCATCGAGGGCGTCGCGTCCCAGGTGGCGCTCGCGGTGGAGAACGCCGACCTGGCGCGGCAGACGGCCGAGAAGCTGGACGAGATGGAACGGCTGCTCACCGTCAGCCGCGCCCTCTCGTCGACGATCGAGCTGGGGCCCCTGCTTCGGACGCTGCTCCAGCAGGTCGCCCGGACGGCGGGCGCCGACTCCGCGGGCGTGTGGCTCGCGGACGCCGCCACCGGAGAGCTGGAGCCGTTCGCGGGGTACCACGTCCCGCCGGACGTGCTGCAGCGGCTGAAGAGCCACCGCATCGATCCCGGCCGGAGTCCGCTGTACGCGGAGGCGATCGCCCGGCGGGCGGTGAGGATCTGGACGCGCGACCAGGACGCGGGGCAATCGCCGCCCGGGTTCGTGAGCCTCGCGCCGCATCGGGCGCAGCTCTTCGCTCCCATCGTCGCGAACGAGCGCCTGGTCGGCGCGATCATCGTGGTCTGGTGGGAGCGCGAGCTGACGTGCGGCGACCGAGAGCTCGCGCTGGTGGCTGCCATGGCGAGCCAGGCCGGGATCGCGCTCGAGCACGCC
The DNA here is from genome assembly GCA_036558225.1 of Candidatus Methylomirabilota bacterium. Classification (GTDB taxonomy): domain Bacteria; phylum Methylomirabilota; class Methylomirabilia; order Rokubacteriales; family DASRDR01; genus DASRDR01. The sequence continues at coordinate 60,759 of DATBGA010000121.1, forward strand.
CGCCTGTTCGCGGACGACCGGCGGAAGCTGGCCGAGCTGTCCGCGCTGTACGAGCTCTCCCGGGTGGTGACCGGTCAGCTGGACACGGCGCAGCTCGTCGAGGCCGTCCATCGGGAGGTGGCGCGGGTGCTGGACGTCCGCAGCCTGGCCATCTTCTTCTACGACCCGGCCCGTCGCGAGCTGGAGGTCGCCCTGCGCGAGTGGGGCGGAGCCCGGGAATCGGACCTTCCGCGGCGGCGCGCCCTCGGCGTCGGCCTCGCGACCGCCGTCGTGACCCGGCGGGCGCCGCTCCGCACGGCCGACTACGCCGCCGCGTGCGAGCGGGAGGGCGTCGTCCCGGTGCCCGAGACGCTGGCCCTGCCGCACTGGCTCGGCGTGCCCATCATGGCCGGCGACGACGTGCTGGGCGTCCTGACGCTCGCGGACGCCGCGCGCCCGTTCACGGCGGCCGACGAGCGCCTCCTGAGCAACATCGCGAGCCTCACGGCGCTGGCGCTCCGCAGCGCGCGCCTCTACGAGGAGCGCTCGGCGACCTACCGGGAGCTCGCCCTGGCCCAGGAGCACCTGGTGCGGACCGAGAAGCTCCGGGCGCTCGGCGAGATGGCGGCGGGGGTGGCGCACGACTTCAACAACCTCCTCGCCGTCATCGTCGGTCGCGCCGAGCTGCTCCTGCGGCGCGTCCAGGGGACCGAGCTCGCGCGCGGCCTCGAGACGATCCACCAGGCGGCGCTCGACGGCGCCCAGACCGTGCGGCGCATCCAGGAGTTCACGCGGACGCGCCGGACCCGGCCGTTCCGCCGCGTGGACCTCCTGGACATCGTCCGGGAGGTCGTCGAGATGACACGGCCGCGCTGGAAGGACGAGGCGCAGAGCCGGGGCGTCGCCTACGACGTGGAAATCGACGGCGGAGCGGTCCCGTGGGTCGCCGGACGGCCCGAAGAGCTGCGCGAGGTCTTCACCAACCTCCTCACCAACGCGCTCGAGGCGATGCCCAAGGGGGGCCGTCTCGTCTTCGGCCTCGGCACGCAGGGGAGCAGCGCCATCGTCACGGTCCGCGACACGGGGGTCGGCATGTCGCCCGAGACCGCGCGCCGGGTCTTCGAGCCTTTCTTCACGACGAAAGGCCCGCAGGGCAGCGGCCTCGGGCTCGCCGTCGTCTGGGGCATCGTGGCGCGGCACGGCGGAACGGTGGAGGTGGCCAGCCAGCCCGGGTCGGGGAGCACGTTTACGGTGCGGCTCCCCGGCGCGCGCTCGGTGCCGGAGCCGCCCGCGGGAACCGCGCCCGCACGGCCCGCGCGCCCGGCGCGCGTTCTCGTGGTCGACGATGAGGCGGGCGTGCGCGCGGTGCTCCGGGAGATCCTTGGCGGAGAGGGCTACACGGTCGTCGACGTGCCGGACGGCCCCTCGGGGCTGGCGCACTGCGAGACGGAGCCGGTCGACGTCGTGCTCAGCGACGTGTCGATGCCGGGGATGTCGGGCTGGGAGGTCGCCGAGGCGTGCCATGCCCGGTTCCCGGACGTGCCGGTCGGGCTCATCACGGGCTGGGGCGACCACCTCGATCCGGCTGAGCTGGCGCGCCACGGGGTGCGGTTCGTCGTCGCGAAGCCGTTCGAGGCCGCCGAGGTCCTGCATCGGGTGGGCGACGCCCTCGCCGCGGCCGACGGGCCTGACACGCCCGACGGTGCGGCGGCGTGACGCGCGCCCGTTGCGGCGCCGGAAGGGCGCCGGTATGATGAGCTTCGCGCGATGGCAGGCTTCTACTGTCCGAAATGCCTCAAGACGGCTCCCGTGCAGAAGGTGTGCTGCGGGCGGCCGATGAAGCGCGGCTAGCGCCGTCTCGCGTGCCCCCCACCCCGCCCGTCGCCTGAGGCTCCCCGCTCCCATGACCGCCGCGCCGGCCGCGCCGCTCGTCGTCGTGTGCGGACTCGATCACGTGAGCCTCACCGAGGAGCAGGAGGTCTTCGCCCGGGCGGGCGTGCGGCTCCAGACGGTGGTCGCGCGCACCGACGCCGAGTACCTCGAGCGGTGCGCCGACGCCGACGCCCTGCTGATCCAGTATGGCGACCTGTCGCGCCGCGTCTTCGAGGGACTCCCCCGGGTCCGAGTGGTGGTCCGGTATGGCGTCGGCGTGGACGGCATCGATCTCGCGGCGGCGACCGACCACGGCGTGCCGATCGTGAACGTGCCGGACTACGGGACCGACGAGGTCGCGAACCACGCGGTGGCGCTTCTCCTGGCCCTGGCCCGCAAGCTCCCTCGGCTCGACCGCCAGACGCGGAGCGGCGGCTGGGACGTGTTCCGGGTCGGTCCCGTGGCGCGTCTCTCGGGTCAGACCGTGGGGATCCTAGGATGCGGCCGCATCGGGTCGGCGGTCGCCCGCAAGCTCGGTGGCTTCGACGTGCGCCTCCTCGGCTGCGACCCCTACGTCGACACCTTCCCGCCGGGGGTCCAGCCCGTGGCCTTCGAGCGGCTGCTCGCCGAATCGGACTACGTCACGATCCACTGCCCCCTCACCGACGAGACGCATCACGCCTTCGACGCCGAGTCGCTGTCGTGGATGCGACCGACCGCGGCGCTGATCAACACGGCGCGCGGAGGTATCGTCGACACCGCCGCGCTCGTCGCGGCCCTCCAGGAGGGGCTCCTGGCGGGCGCGGGGCTCGACGTGCTCGAGCACGAGCCGATCGACCCCGCGAGCCCCTTGCTCCGGATGGAGCAGGTGATCGTGACGCCCCACGCCGCCTGGTACTCGGAGGAGGGGCGCTCCGATCTCAAGCGGCGCGCGGCCGAGGAGGCCGTGCGGGTGCTGCGCGGGGAGCGACCGCGCAACTGCGTCAACGCCGAGGTGCTGGGACGCCTGCGCCGGCCCGCCGCCGGCGGCTGAGAGCCGAGACCGACGTGGCTCGCCGCCGACTGGCACGTCAGTGCGGTGGGGGGACGTGGGGCCACAGGCCGAAGGCCGTCCGAGGAAGCCCCGCCGCTTCCCCCTACGGTGACTGACCGCCGTGGCCACGACGCTCTTCGACGTCATCGCCCCCGGCGAGGTCATGCTGCGCCTGGCCTCGCGCCCGCCTACGCGGCTCGAGCAGGCGAGGGAGCTCGACGTGTCGTATGGCGGGACCGAGGCGAACGTCCTGTGCGCCCTGGCGCGCCTCGGGCATCGCACGGCGTGGATCTCCGCGCTGCCGGCAAACGTCTGGGGCGAGCGCCTGGCCCGCGAGCTCCGCGGCCACGGCGTGGACGTCGAGCACGTCGCCTGGCGCGAGGGCGGCCGGATCGGCACCTACTTCATCGAGTACGGCGTCGCGCCCCGCCCCATCCGGGTGGTCTACGACCGGAAGGACTCCGCGTTCGCGTCGCTGGACGAGGCGGATGTGGACTGGGCCTCCGTGTCCCGCACACGGGTCGTCCACGTCACCGGCATCACGGCCGCGCTCGGCCCGCGGCCGCGCCGCCTGTTCGAGCGCGCGGTCGAGGCGGCCCGGGCGGGCGGCGCTCTCCTGTCTCTCGACGTCAACCACCGCACGGCGCTCTGGACGCACGAGGCGGCCCGGGCGTACCTGGAGCCCCTGCTCGCGCGCGTCGGGCTCCTCTTCATGGGGATCGAGGACGCGCGGCGCGTGTTCGGGCTCGCGGGCGAGCCCGAGACCGTCGCGGCGAGTCTGCGCGGGCTGGCGCCCGCGGCGATCGTCGTCCTGACGCTCGGCGATCAGGGCTCGGTGGTGCTGACCGACCGGCCGCACCGGCCGACGCGCCTTTACAGCCTGGACGCCGTGGCCGACCGGGTCGGGGCCGGCGACGCCTTCGCGGCCGGATTCCTGCACGGCTGGCTGACGACCGGGGACGTGCAGCGGGCCCAGGATCTCGGCACGGCCCTCGCGGCGCTGAAGTGTACGATGTGGGGTGACATCGCGGTCGTCCGGCCCGGCGAGCTCGAGGAGCTCCTGGCGCAGCCGGATCCGCGCATCCGCCGATGAGACCCGCCCCGCGGCGGGCGGCAAGGGGGAGGACTCCGGTGACGGCCAATCGACACGTGTACCTCGACGGTAAGCTCGTGCCCTACGCGGACGCGCGGATCCACGTCCAGTCGACGGCGGTGAAGTACGGGGGGTCAGTCTTCGAGGGGCTCCGGGCCTACTGGAACCCGGCTCACGAGGAGCTCTACGTCTTCCGGCTCAAGGAGCACGTCGACCGCCTCTTCGGATCGATGCGCCTCATGCGGATGAAGCACTCGCTGACGCGCGAGGAGGTCGAGCGGTCGATCCTGGAGGTCCTCCGGAAGAACCAGGCGCGGGAGGATGTGCACATCCGGCAGACCGCCTACCTGTCGAGCGACGGCGACATGGACGACACGGGGCCGGTGGGCCTCGCCGTCGACGCGCGCCCCCGGAAGGCGACGCAGAAGCCGGGCATCGCGGTCGGCGTCTCGTCGTGGACCCGCATCGCCGACGGCTCCATGCCGCCCCGCATCAAGTGCTCCGCGAACTACCAGAACGGCCGGCTCGCCGTGCTGGAGGCGAAGGCGAACGGCTACGACAGCGCCCTCCTCCTGAACACGCGCGGGAAGGTGGCCGAGGCGCCCGGAGCCTGCTGCTTCCTCATGCGCGGCGGCGTGCCCATCACGCCGCCGGTGACCGCGGACATCCTGGAGTCCGTGACGCGGACGACCCTCCTCGAGCTGTTCCGGACCGAGCTCGGCCAGCCCGCGATCGAGCGCGACGTCGATCGCACCGAGCTCTACCTCGCGGACGAGGCCTTCCTCTGCGGCAGCGGCTGGGAGATCACGCCGGTGGTGTCCATCGACCGGATGCCCCTCGGCGACGGGGTCCAGCCGGGCCCGGTGACGCGCGCGATCCAGGCCTGCTACTTCGCGGTGGTCCGGGGCGAGAAGCCCGCCTACCGCCACTGGCTGACCCCGGTCTACGGCCGCGAGGCTTGAGCCGGCCAGGCATCCGCCGGCGCCGGCGCATGCCTCGGCGCGGCCTGCGAGGTAAGGCAGGCGGGGGTGTGACGTTGACACCAGTGTGCTACATGTAGCACACTGGTGTCATGCGCACCGCCGGAGTCCGCGAAGCTCGTCAGAACCTTTCCGTGCTCCTCGATGAGGTCAAGAGAGGCCGGGAAGTGGTGATCACCGAGCGCGGTCGTCCAGTGGCAAAGCTGGTGGCCCCCGATCGCCCGCGCGGCCGGGGCGTGCCGAACCTCGCGACATTCCGTCGAACCATGCCCACTCTCCATCCCCCGCTCTCGGCGACCGTCCAGGAGGGTCGCGAGGATCGCCTCTAGGAAACGCACTTCGGCGAGGGTTCGGGAGCAACGCACCGCCTACCAGGCCGGGCTTCCTGGCCCGATGTACTGCGACACCAGCGCCTTGCTCAAGCTCTACCTACCCGAGGACGGCAGCGACGAGTTCAACCGAGCGGTGCAGGGACGGGTGGACCTCCTCGTGTCCGATCTGGCCGTGACCGAAATCGTCTCCGCCCTGGCGCGTCGATTCCATCAGGGGACTCTGCCGCGAGACGCGGCCCGCCGCGTGCAACACGCCATCGTCGGCCGCCTCGACGAGGGTGCGTTCCGGCGCGTCGAGCTGACCCGTGACGTGCACCGGCGAGCCGAGCACTTCCTGCTGAATCTGTCGGCGGCCCCGCTGCGGGCGGCCGACGCTCTGCACCTGGCGCTGGCGACGTCCGGCCGCGCGGCGTCGATGGCATCCTTCGACGCGCGCCTGGGCGCCGCGGCCCGCGCGATCGGCCTGGCGACCTACCCGGCATGAGCGCCCCGTCGGATCACGCCGCGCGGCGCATCCTCGAGGATCTGAATCCGGCACAGGTGGAGGCGGTCACGCACGGCCAGGGGCCGCTCCTGATCGTGGCGGGGGCCGGAACGGGCAAGACCAGGGTCCTCACCCGCCGCATCGCCTATCTCATCGCCACGCGCCGGGCACGCCCGGAGGAGATCCTCGCCCTCACGTTCACCGACAAGGCCGCGCTCGAGATGGAGGAACGCGTCGACGTCCTGGTCCCCTACGGATACGCCGACGTGCGCATCGCGACCTTTCACGCCTTCGGGGACTGGCTGCTTCGGGAGCACGCCCTCGAGCTCGGGCTGACGCCCGCCTTCCGGGTCCTGAACCGGGCCGAACAGATCCTGTTCCTCAGGACGCGCCTGTTCGAGCTGCCCCTCGACCAGCTCCGGCCGCTCGGCGATCCGACGCGTCACCTCCAGGCACTGACCGGCCTCTTCGGGCGCGCCAAGGACGAGGACGTCACGCCGGAGGCCTACCTCGCCCACGCGGCCGCGCTTTCCGCCGACGCGGCGGCGCACCCGGAGGACGCGGAGCGGCGCGATCTCGCCACACGCACCCTCGAGCTGGCGCGTACCTACGCCACCTACCGGGACCTCATGGCGCGGGCGGGGTTCGTCGACTTCGGGGACCAGATCTTCCTGGCGCTTCGACTATTCCGCGAGCGGCCGTACGTCCTCGCGCACTACCAGCGGCGATTCCGCTACGTCCTGGTCGACGAGTTCCAGGACACGAACCATGCCCAGTTCGAGCTGGTGAAGCTGCTCGCGGCTCGGCACCGGAACGTGACCGTCGTGGGAGACGACGACCAGGCGATCTTCCGGTTTCGGGGCGCGTCGATGACCAACATCCTCGGCTTCGACGCGACGTATCCGGACGCCCGCCGCGTCGCGCTCGTGCAGAACTACCGCTCGGGCCAGCTCGTTCTGGACGCCGCTCGGCGGCTCATCGAGCACAATCCCGACCGGCTGGAAGCGGCCCACGGAATCGACAAGCGGCTCGTCGCGGCCGGCGGCCCGGGATCCTATCCCGTGCACACGGTCTACGAGACGGTGACCCAGGAGGCGGATGCCGTCGCTCGGGCGATCGAGGAGGAGGTGCAGGGCGGGCGGCGCGCGTACCGGGACTTCGCGATCCTGGTCCGCGCGAACGCCGACGCGGACCCGTTCCTCCGGTCGCTCAACCTGCGGGGAATCCCGTGGACCTTCTCCGGGAACCAGGGACTGTACGCGCGGCCCGAGGTCCGTCTCTGCATGGCCTTCCTCCGGGTCCTCGCGCGCCCGGACGACTCGGTGAGCCTCTACGCGCTGGCGGCATCCCGGCTCTTCGGAGTGCCGGCTGTGGACCTCGCCCGATGCGGCGCCCACTCGGACCGGCGGAACCGGTGGCTGTTCGACGTCCTCCGCGGCCTCGACGAGACGCCCGAGCTTCGCGCGGCCCTCTCGGCGGAGGGCGCCGAGGCGATCGCGCGCCTGGTGAAGGAGCTGGAGCGGTACTTCGGACTGACCGCGGAGCTGGGAACGGGCGAGCTGCTTTACCAGTTCCTCGGGGACAGCGGTTGGCTGGGCCGCATGTCGCGGGCGAGCACGGCGCGCGAGGAGGCCGAGGTCCAGAACGTCGCGCGCTTCTTCCGGCGGATCCAGGACGCGACCCGGGTCCTGCCGCGGGACCACGTGCGCGAATTCGTGGATCATCTCGACGCGCTGATCGCGGCCGGCGAGGATCCCGCCGTCGCGGAGGCGGACGTCGATGTGCCCGCGGTGCGTGTCCTCACGGTCCACCGGGCCAAGGGCCTCGAGTTCCCCGTCGTATTCGTGGTTGGGCTGGTGCAGGGCCGGTTTCCGTGGCCGAGCCGCGGCGACGCCCTCGAGCTGCCCGATGCACTCCTCCGGAACCGGCCGCCCTCGTCCGACTTCCATCTCCAGGAGGAGCGGCGGCTCTTCTACGTAGCGATGACGCGGGCGAAAGAGGCTCTCCATCTGACATCGGCCCTCGACTACGGAGGTCGGAGCACGCGGAAGGTGAGCCAGTTCGTCCTGGAGGCCCTCAACCTCTCCCGCGCCGCGGCCCAGCCAGTGAAGCGGGGGGCGCTGGAGGACCTGCGGACCTTCGCGCCTCCCGTCGAGCCCGATGCCGACGCCGAGGCGCCGCTCGGCCCCGATGTTGTCCTCGAGCTGAGTCACCGGCAGGTCGACGACTACCAGACCTGCCCGCTGAAGTACCGCTACGTGCACGTGCTACGTGTCCCGATTCGCCGACACCACACGGTGGTGTATGGGGAGACGCTCCACCGCGTGGTCGAGCACTACCTGCGCCGACGGGCGGCCGGGCTCTACACGCCGCTCGAGGACCTCCGGGAGACATACGACCAGGAATGGCGGAACGAGGGATTCCTCACCTTGAAGCACGAGGAGGCGCGGCGGGCCGCCGGCCGGGCGGCGATCGAGCGCTTCTGGCACGAGGAGGAAGCCTCGGGCACGCGACCTACCCTCGTCGAGCACGAGTTCGGCGTGGTCCTGCCGGATGTGAGCGGACCCATCAAGATCCGGGGTAGGTGGGACCGCGTCGACGAGACGGAGCAGGGCCCTGTTATCGTGGACTACAAATCCTCAGACGTCCGGGAAGTGGAGCGCGCCGACGAGCGGGCGGCGGAGAGCCTCCAGCTCCAGATCTACGCGATGGTGTGGCGCGAGCAGGAGCGCGCGCAGCAAGAGGCGCAGGCCGGCCGCCTCCCGGCGCGGGTCGAGCTGCGGTTCCTCGAGTCCGGCGTCGTGGGCCGCCACGTGCCGACCGACGAGGACGCCGAGACGGCCCTGTCGGCCGTGCGCGAGGCGGCCGAGGGCATCCGCGCGCGACGCTTCACGGCGACGCCGTCGTACCAGGCCTGCCGGTACTGCGCCTACAGCCAGATCTGCCCGTACACCGCGAGCCGGGACTGAGCCGGTCGCGTCAGGCAGCGGGGAGCGAGCCGCCCCCCCCCCGCTGCCGTCGTGCCGCTCAGCCGGCGAGCGGGGTCGGGCGATGCATCCGCATGGGCCGGAGCTGCCGGAGCTTCTCGCGCTGCTCCGGCGTGAGGACGCGAGCCACCTCCTGGAGCGTGCGGGCGCGCGCCTCCATGACCTGGCCCGAGAGATCCTTGACCTCGGTGGCCTTGGCCGCGAAGGTGGCCTCGTCCGCATCCGCCAGGACCATGTCCCGCAGCGCGCGGCGCGCGTCGCGGAGCGCGCGCACCGTCTCCCGCATCGCCTGCCAGTGGCGAGCACGGATCTCCTTGATCGAGTTGACCTGGTCGTCCGTCAGCCCGAGCTGCTCCCGGAGCGCCGAGCGCTCGATCGGGGCCACCCGGCGGGCCAGGTGCGCCTCGCTCGGCATCGCGCCGCTGACCAGGATCACAAGGCCGCTCAGAACCCCTGCCAGCGGCCACTTCTTGTTGAGCTTCGCCATGTCTTCGCCTCCTCGAGCGGGACCCGGCCCGCTCCGTCCGTCTTGTCGCAGCCGGTTGGACGGGGGTAGCCGGCCCGGCGTTCAATCCTCCCTCGGGACGGCCGGCGGACGCGCCCTCGGGTCGTCCTCCCTCCCGCGCCACCTAGGGGCCCTACAGCGGCAGCCGCGCGCCGGCCGGCACCCAGGCGGCAGCCTGCCCGCGCCGGAACAGCTTGGCCCGGGCGGTCCCGCGCACCTCGGCAATCCCGTCCTCGACCCGGACCATCGCGCCCTCCTCGATCCCGACGACCGGGTTCTCCCGGACGACGTGGTACTCCGCGATGCGCATGTCCCGGGTCTCGCTGCCCGGCGACATGGCGGGGTCGGTCTCGAGGTAGTGCGGGTTCACGTTGAAGGGGACGAGGCCGAGGGCCTCGAAGGCCGTCAGCCCCACCACGTTCCAGTCGTTCGTGGTCAAGATGTTGGGCCCGGCGACGTTCGAGCCCGCGCTCGCGCCGACGTAGGGCAGTCCTGCCTCGACGCGCTCGCGGAGGGGCGCGAGGAGCCCGGCCTGGCGGAGGCGGCGGAGGAGCGCATACGTGTTGCCGCCGCCGATGAACACGGCCTCGACCCGGGCGAGCGCGGGGAACGGGTCCCGGTCCCAGCGCATGTGCTCGACGACGAGCTCCGGCGCGAGGGCGGTCCGGGCGGTCTCGCAGTACGCCTCCTCGTCCCCGAGGGACGCCGCCGTCACGAAGCCGAGACGCCGCGCCGGGCCGAGAAACTCCAGGAGTTCCGCTCGCGCATGGGCCAGATAGGGGCGCCCGGAGTTGCTCAGCAGGAGGACGCGCACGCGCGCGAGCGTAGCACGGCGCGCGGGCGGCGACGCCGCGCCTTGACGGACCCGGAGGCGGTCGGTAGGGTGACCCCGCGATTTCGCAGTACCGGCGAGGCATGACGGCGCCGCCCGACGGCGGCGGGGAGGTGCGCGATGGCGCAGAGCATCCGGCGGGTCCAGTACTTCTACGTGATGGCGCCCGACAGGCCCGGCGAGGGCGCACGTGCCCTCCAGACGCTCAGGGAAGCGGGCGTCAATCTCCTGGCGTTCTCCGGGTTTCCGGCGGGCAAGCGCGCGCAGCTCGACTTCGTTCCGGAGGATCCGGCCGCCTTCCGGGCGGCCGCCCGCAAGGCCGGGTGGAAGGTGACCGGCCCGAAGGCGGGCTTCCTGATCCAGGGCGACGACCGGACCGGAGTCATGGCGGACATCTACGCCAGGCTGGCCGCGGCCCGGATCAACATCACCGCCAGCGACGCGGTCATCGCCGGGTCGGGCCGGTTCGGCGCCATCCTGTGGGTCAAGGCCCGGGACGTGAGCCGAACGGCCAAGGTTCTCGGGGCTTCCTGACCGTCAGCCCGCGGACGCTCCACCTCGAATAGGGCCCCAGAGGGTCCCGTCGAACGTGGCGACAGGAGGGATGACGACGATGAAGCTCACGAAGCAGGCGATCGCAGGGGTCCTGATCGCGGGGGTCCTGGCCATGTTCCTGGCCCTTCCCCCGGCGGCCGAGGCGGGCGGGCGCTACTGGAATCACGGTGGACACCACTCGCACGGGGCCGCCCCCTTCTGGGGTGGGCTCGCGGTGGGCGCGGTGACCGGGCTCGTCGTGGGCAGCATCCTTGCCGCGCCGCCAGTCGTGTACCAGCCCGCGCCGCCGCCGGTGGTCTACCAGCCGGCGCCGGTCGTGTACCAGCCCGCCCCCGTGTGCTCGAGCTACTGGGTGAACCCGTACTGGAACGGCTACCAGTGGGTGCCGGGCTACTGGGCGCAGGCCTGCCGGTAAGCTCTCTCGACTGCTGAGCACCCGGGCCCGGGTCTCGGACCCGGGCCCGGTCTTTTTTGGGTGACCTCACCCCGACCCTGCCGGTAGGCTGACAGTGATGAGCGTCAAGCTGCCCGGCCGCGTGTCGCTCGCTGCGTCGCCCACCCCGATCCAGTCGCTGCCCCGTCTCGGGGAATCGCTCGGGCTCGAGCTCTCCGTCAAGCGCGACGATCTCACGGGATTCGCGGAGAGCGGGAACAAGGCGCGCAAGCTGGAGTTCCTCGTGCACGACGCGCTCGAGCAGGGAGCGGACACGCTGATCACGGTCGGCGCGCTCCAGTCGAACTGCTGCCGGGCCACGGCCGTCGTCGCGGCGCGTCTGGGGCTCCGTTGCGTCCTGGGGCTTCGCGGGACCGCCCAGGCGGAGCTCGACGGCAACCTCCTGCTGGCGCGCCTCTTCGGGGCGCGCGCCGTGTTCGTGCCACCCGAGGCCGTCGATAGCCCGGAGGGTCTCTTCGCGCGCCTGGCCGAGGAGGTGCGACAGGCCGGCGGCCGCCCGTACGTCATCCCGGAGTCCGGCTCGAACGAGCTGGGCGCGCTCGGCTACGCGGCGGCGGTCGAGGAGCTCCAGGCGCAGATCGCGGCCGGCCTCCTCGCGCGTCCCGATGCGATCGTAGTCGCCGCGTGGAGCGGCGGGACCCTGGCAGGGCTCCACCTCGGCAAGGCGCTCTTCGGGCTCCGGGCCGAGATCTGGGGAGTGCCCGTCCAGTTCGACGCCGACACCATCCGGGCCTCGGTCTGGGCGACCGTGCGGAAGTCGGCGGCCCGCATCGGCGCCGACATCCACGTCGAGCGCGACGCCATCCGCCTCCTCGACGGGTATCAGGGCGACGGGCGCGCCGGCGTCCGGCCCGAGGAGCTCGCGGTCGTGGCCCGAGCCGCGCGCAACGGGCTCCTGCTCGACCCCGTGTACACGGCCAAGGCGTTCCTCGCGCTCCAGGACACCGCGCGCCGGGCGCCGGGCCTCCTGGGGCGCCGCGTGCTCTTCCTCCACACGGGCGGCGGCTTCGGCGTGTTCCCATTCCGCGCGCCGCTCGCCCGGCTCCTCGCTCCGGACGTCCCGCCGGCCTGACGCTGCCGGGCCCCATGACGGACGAGACGCGGGTTCCGGCGGCGGAGCTCCAGGAATTCGCCAAGGGTGTGTTCGTCGCGGCCGGCGTGCCGTCGGAGGACGCGGCCCTCGAGGCCGAGGTCCTCGTGTGGGCGAACCTCCGGGGCGTCGACTCCCACGGGGTCCTCCGGATCCCATCCTACCTGGAGATGATCGCGCGGGGTGACATGAACCCCAGGCCGAAGATCCGGGTGGAGAAGGAAACGGCGGCCACGGTGCTGATCGACGGCGACCGCGCCCTCGGTCCCGTCGTCACGACGGTGGCCATGCGGCGCGCGATCGACAAGGCCCGCGCCGCCGGTATCGGCTGGGCGGTCATCCGGAATACGACGCACCAGGGCGCGATGGCGTACTACACCCTGATGGCGGTCGACGCCGGCATGGCGGGGATCGCGATCGTGTGCAGCCCGCCCAACATGGCGCCGTTCGGCGCGCGGGTCGCGGGCGTCCACAACAGCCCGATCTCGATCGCCGTGCCGGCGGGCCGGCATCGGCCGCTCTGTCTCGACATGGCCACCAGCGTGGCCGCCGGCGGGAAGCTTCGCCTGGCGCAGGACAAACGCATCCCGCTGCCGTCCGGCTGGGCGCTGGACGAGGCCGGGCAGCCCACGACCGACGCGAGCCGCGCGAAGATCCTCCTGCCGTTCGGGGGCCCGAAGGGCTCGGGGCTCGCCATGATGTTCGAGACGCTGACCAGCCTGATGGTGGGGAACCCGCTCCTCGGGCCCGCGCACGCCGGGGAAGCCGGTGCCGGCCGACACCGCCAGAACAGCGTGGTCGCCGCCCTCGATATCGGGGCGTTCACCGATCTCGCCGCCTATCGCGCCCAGGTCGATCGGCTGGTTGATGGGATCAGGGCCTTGCCGGCGGCCGACGGGGTCGCCGAGGTCCTCGTGCCCGGAGAGCCGGAGGATCGCATGACGGAGGAGCGGCAGCGTCGGGGAATCCCGCTCCCCGTCGGGACGGTCGAGAACCTCCGAGGCGTCGCCGCTCGGCTCCGCGTCCCGCTGCCGGCCGGGCTCTGAAGAAAGAGCGCGGAGCCGGTCGGGCCAACCCCGGCTTGGCGCTCGCCGGGCCGCGGGGTACACTCCGGCGTCGTGGAGCCCTACGCCGAGATCCCGCCGTCCGAGCTCAAGCGTCGGTTCGATGCCGGCGAGCCCACCGCGATCCTGGACGTTCGCGAGACGTGGGAGCACGAGCTCTGTGCGATTCCCGGGGCCCGGCTCATCCCGATGGACGACCTGCCGGCTCGCGTCGCCGAGCTCGATCCGAAGCGTGAGGTCATCGTGCACTGCCACCACGGCCAGCGCTCCGCCGCCGTGGTCGAGTGGCTGCGCCGCCGGGGCATCCCGGCCGTGAACCTGCGCGGCGGGATCGACGCGTGGGCCGCGGAAGTCGATCCGACGCTGGCCCGCTACTAGCCGCGCGGCGTGACTGAGCTGCGCATCGCGCGCGAGGGCGGGGTCGCGCGCCTCACGCTGGACCGCTCTCCCCTCAACGTCCTCACCCCGGCGCTGATCGAGGCGCTCCGCGTCGCCTTCCGGGAGCTCGGCGCCGATCCCGCGCTCCGCGTGGTCGTCCTGGGAGGCGCGGGCCGGGCGTTCTCGGCGGGAGTCGACGTGGCGGCGATGCGGGATCTGGACGCGGCAGGCGCGCGGACGCTCATCGACGCGCTCCGGGCAGCGATCGAGGCCCTCGAGGAGATGCCGGTCCCCACGATCGCGCGGCTTCACGGCCACGTGCTCGGTGGCGCCCTCGAACTCGTGCTGGCCTGCGACCTCCGGATTGCCGCCGCCTCCTGCCGGCTTGGCATGCCCGAGATCACCGTGGGCATCCCGTCGGTCATCCAGGCGGCGCTCCTGCCCGGGCTGATCGGCTGGGGGCGCACCACCGAGCTCCTCCTGGGCGGCCGGCCCATCGACGCCCGCGAGGCGGAACGCTGGGGTCTGGTGAACCGGGCGATCGAAGACGACGGTCTCGACCGGGAAATAAACGGCTGGGTCGACCACCTCCTCGCGCTTCCACCCGACGCCGTCAGGCTCCAGAAGGCGCTGCTCGCGCGCTGGCGCCGGGTGGATCTGGACACGGCCGTGGCGCTCTCGGCGGACGTCTTCGCGCGCGCCTACTCGACGGGCGAGCCACGCCGGGCGATGCAGGCCTTCTTCGACCGACGCGCCGCCGCGCGCGGCCCCGACGCCTGAGCGATGGACAGCCGGCCGCCGCTCGCCGTCCTGTCGGGTGTCCGGGTCCTGAGCTTCACGCAGTTCCTGCTCGGCCCCTCGGGTGTCCAGTTCATCGCGGACCTCGGCGCCGACGTGATCAAGATCGAGCCGCCGGGCGGGACGCTTTGGGAGCGCAACTGGGCGGGGAGCGACCTCTACCTGAACGGGGTCAGCGCCTTCTTCCTGTCGACGCACCGGAACCAGCGGAGCCTCACCCTCGATCTCAAGCACCCCGACGGGCTCGCCATCGCGCGGCGGCTCGTCGAGGGCGCGGACGTCCTCGTCCAGAACTTTCGGCCGGGCGTCATGGAGCGCCTCGGCCTCGGCTGGGAAGCGACGCGGGCCTGGAACCCGCGGCTCGTCTACGTCTCGGCCTCGGGATACGGCGAGTCGAGCCCCTACCGCGACCGCCCGGGGCAGGACCTCCTGCTCCAGGCGCTCTCGGGACTCGCGAGCATCTCGGGCCGCGCCGGGCAGCCGCCGACCCCCGTCGGGACGGCCGTGGTCGATCAGCACGGCGCGACGCTCCTGGCGATGGGCGTCTTGGCCGCCCTCCTCGAGCGCGCGCGCACCGGCCAGGGCGTCCACGTCGAGGTGAGCATGCTGCGGGCGGCGTTCGACCTCCAGTTGGAGATCGTCACCTATTTCCTCAACGGCGCGCGGCTCGCGAAGAGCCCCACGAGCCTCGCGAGCATGTTCCACCCGGGCCCGTACGGATGCTACGAGACGCGGGACGGCTGGCTCGTCCTGTCGATGTCGCCCCTCAAGGTCCTGCAGGAGGCCCTCGACATGCCGGCGCTCGCGCCCTACGCGACGGTCCCGTACAACTTCCAGGCGCGCGAGGAGATCGCGCGTCTCCTCGAGCCCGTGATGCGCGGCCGCAGCACGCCGGAGTGGATCGACTTCCTCGTCC
Organism: Candidatus Methylomirabilota bacterium; assembly: GCA_036558225.1. Classification (GTDB taxonomy): domain Bacteria; phylum Methylomirabilota; class Methylomirabilia; order Rokubacteriales; family DASRDR01; genus DASRDR01. Next base: position 76,111 of record DATBGA010000121.1, read on the forward strand.
CGCGGGGGGTGTGGGTCGCGCCGATCCGCACGCACGAGGAGGCGTTCGCCGACCCGGCGGTCCAGGCGGCGGACGCCGTCGAGGACGTCGACCATCCCGTCGCCGGGCGGGTGCGGCTCCTCCGCTTCCCGGTGGAGCTCTCGTCCGGGCGGGCCTCCGCCCGCCGGCCGCCGCCCATGCCGGGGCAGCACGTCGATGAGATCCTGCGAGAGCTCGGCTACGGCGACGCGGACATGCGACGCCTTCGCGACCAGCGAGTGGTCTGAGCGGCGATGAGCCCGCCGTTGTCGTCCGCCGCGCCCGGCACGGCGCTGATCACGGGCGCGGGAACGGGCATCGGTCGCGCGATCGCGCTCCGGCTGGCCCGGGACGGCTGGGCGATCGCGGTCAACGACGTCGAGCCGGCCCGGGCGGCGGCCGTCGCCGCCGAGGTCGTGGCCACCGGCGTCCGCAGCGCCGCGGTGGTAGCCGACGTCGGCGATCGCACCGCGGCCAGCCGGATGGTGGGGGAGGCCATCGAGGCGCTCGGCGCCGTCGATCTCCTGGTGAACAACGCCGGCGTGTGCCGGCTCGGGGCGGTGACCGAGTTCTCGGAAGCCGACTGGCGCGCGACGTTCCGGGTCAACGTGGACGGCGTCTTCTTCTGCTGCCAGGCCGTCCTCCCCCACATGCTCTCGCGCGGGCGCGGCAACATCGTCAACCTCGCGTCGTGGAGCGGGAAGTCCGGCGCGGCCTACTTCGGGCCCTACTGCGCCTCGAAGTTCGCCGTCATCGGCCTGACGCAGGCGCTGGCCAAGGAGGTCGCGGCGCAGGGGATCCGGGTCAACGCGGTCTGCCCCGGCATCGTGGCGGGCACTGAGATGCGAGCCCGGGTCGACGCCGAGTCCCAGGCCCTCGGCCGCCCGACCTCGACCGACCGCGTGGGCTGGATTCCGATGGGGCGACTGGGCGAGGCCGAGGACGTGGCCGGCGTGGTCGCCTTCCTCGTGTCCGACGACGCGCGCTACATGACCGGCCAGGCCCTCAACGTGACCGGCGGGCTCTGGATGCACTGATCCCGGAGCGCCCTGCTTGGCAGACGAGTGGCGCGACGGAGCCGCCCCGCTACTCGACGCCAACGCCTCTCCGCGTGACCGTCGCGCGGGTCCCTCCTGGAGAGCGCTTGTGCCGGCGGCCGAATCTGCTGCAGAATCGGTCGACGCGCGAGCCCTCTCGCGGGGCTGCTGCGCTGCAACGGCGGTGCCTCGAGATCGGGCGCCCCAGACGGAGCGTGGGATGAAGCGTCTCAGTCGCCGGCAAGTCCTCGGAGGCGCGGCCGCGACAGCCACGGCCGCGACGCTCGGTGCGCCAGCGGTCCAGGCCCAGAAGGGCCGCCGGACCCTCCGGTTCGTGGCGCAGGCGGACCTCAAAATCCTGGATCCCATCTGGACGACTGCCTACATCACGCGTAACCACGGGTACCTCGTGTACGATACCCTCTTTGGCACGGACGAGCAGCTCCAGA